>JBKDHA010000234.1:0-71084 GCA_046335555.1 Bacteroidota bacterium | reverse complement strand
CTTTCGCACTTATTATTGTTATGTGGTTTTTTTATTGCAAGGTATCCGAGTTGTTTTTTCTCAAGATTGCGACAAAATTCAGTGCTAAAGAAAATCGATTACTATTGTATGAGTTTTTTAAGTCAAGAGAAGAAGGGCTGGTTTATATCAAGTATAATTTCTTGAAGAGTTCTTATGGTTCGTCGATCAATAATAAAATTACGAGTACTTTTTTTATTGTCAAGGACGAAGAAATATTATTTACAATGTTGACGCATGGTTTAAAAGCAAACGTTCCTATAATCAGCTCTCATTTGTTTTTAAAGTACGACTTAAAAAAGTTTTATGCTCGCAAATATGCGGAACAGAATCAACTATCTTGTGCTGTGAAATAGATTACAATCAAGCTTTTGCGATTTGTAGATTATGAATCAACGTCAAATTAACCGTTCCCTTTTTTTTATTTTCATCACCATCTTTATTGATGTTGTTGGTTTGGGTATAATCATTCCAGTGCTTCCCGGTATGTTATCGAAAATGACCGGACTGTCTGTGAATGAAGCATCGGTTTGGGGCGGTTATCTGGCAATGGTTTATGCGTTGATGCAGTTTGTATTTTCGCCGCTGCTGGGCAGTCTCAGCGACAGATTCGGAAGACGACCGGTTCTGTTAATGTCGCTGCTGGGTTTTGGAATTGATTATTTGCTGCTGGGTTTTGCACCCGATCTCTGGTGGTTTTTTCTCGGACGAATTATTGCGGGAATTACCGGAGCCAGTTTCACCGTTGCCGGAGCTTATGTTGCTGATGTAAGTGCTCCCGAAAAGCGCGAACAGAATTTCGGTCTTATCGGTGCTGCATTTGGTTTGGGTTTTATTGTGGGGCCTGCAATTGGCGGCTTTCTTGGTTCTTTCGGCGAACGCATGCCGTTTTTTGTTGCAGCTGGGCTTTCGCTGGCCAATGCAGTATATGGTTTCTTTGTTATTCCCGAATCGCTTCCGGTTGAAAACCGAAGAACGTTCAGCTGGAAACGTTCAAACCCGGTTGGCGCAATCATGCACCTGAGCCGTTATCCGTTGGTTATACATCTCGGTGTAACTATATTCCTGATTAACATGGCGAGCCATGCTTTACAAGCAGTTTGGGGATTTTATACGCAATATCGTTTGGGCTGGGAGTCAGGAATGATCGGGGCTTCGCTGGCATTTGTGGGGATTATGATTGCGCTTGTACAGGGCGGCTTGAATCGGATTTTGATTCCGAAGTTGGGTAGCCGAAAAGCAATTATAACCGGGATTATTATGTACGGCGTTGGTATGCTCATTGCCGCTATGGCAGAAACCAACTTCTGGATGTTTGCCTCTGTGGTTCCGCTTGCGCTGGGCGGTTTGGCCGGCCCAACAATTCAGGGTGTACTTTCAAAAGTAGTTGGTAAAGATGAGCAGGGCGAACTTCAGGGCTTTGTAGTGAGTTTGCAAAGTCTGACTGCTGTTGTTGGCCCGGTATTAATGACTTCGCTGTTTGCTTGGTTCACCGACGGAACTGTTGACGTGATTATTCCGGGTGCTTCGTATTATGCGGCCGCACTATTCTGCGTTGCTGCGTTGGTGTGGACTATGTTTGTGTTCCGGAAATTTGATGTGAAGTAGTTGACTTATTAAATATTGCTTGTAGCGAGAAATACCAAAATCAGAGCTTTTTTAATTTGTCAGGACCATGATGATTGTGAAGTACAGAAGATACAACAAGCGTATCATCATCTACAATCTGGGTAATGGTGCAAAAAATGGTTGGTGATTTTCTCGATTAAGTTTCATAACATTCATCCGTAGTTCGGAAGAGGAAACAAGCTCTGCTGGAGAGCAACTTGTCAGCAATACGGACTATCAACTTTAGCAGAAGTCCCGGGACATATTTCCGGGACTTTTTCAATTCTGCTATTGTTGCCAATGGCTAAAAAAACTCATTTGTTTTTGAAGTATAAATACCACCGAATAAAGTTCTTACGGTGCTCTTTTGACAAGCCTCGATGTACATTCAGATGTCCTTTTAAGTGACCAAAGAACGATTCAAGTCCATTCGTAGATTTTGGGATCTTTGGATTATCCAGATAATGAAAAAGGTCTGGCAGAGCTTTCTTAATCACAATGAAGCTTCGTCGAACCATTTTGTGTTTATACCAATAGCGACCTGATTCAAGGTTTACCGTTTTCTCATTAATAAAGTCTTTGTGTTTTTCATACCAGTGTACCAGGCTAACAATCCAGTAATCCCTCTTCAGGATAGTATTAATTCGATGTAACTGAGTAACAATCGCACGCAGTTCAATGCCTGCTTCAGTTTTAGGACGCATGCGCAGCCAGATTTGGCACATCCGTTGAACGTGAACAACACATCGCTGAAGAGTTACATGTTTGCATACTTTGCGAATCGCTTTCAGTTGTGCTTTATGCCCATCACAGGTAATACTCTCGATCTGGACACCTAATTCCAAAAGATTTTCCAAATCTTCTTTTAACTCTTCATACCACTCCCCATTGGTAAGACGGTAAAGCTGGGTGAACTTAATGGTGTTATCTCTGTAGAGTATCAGACAAAGATTATTACTGAAATACGTCCCATCAATCAACAGGTTTACTTTCTCACTTGGGTAAACTGTCCAGACTGGCGCTTTTTGAAGATAGTCGTGAAAGTAGGTTTTGAGCGTTCGTACTGAGTAATTGCTTTCTGTACTCAACTGCTCAAGGGTGCGGCGCTCATTTACCCATTTCTCGAACCAAATAAATCTGTTTTTCTTGCTGACTCCCTTGTTTTGACCTGTTGAAAGCGCCTCACAATCCTGACAACGATAACGCTGTTTACCATTTCTTTTCCCCCATTTTATCAGCCGGGTTCCCGAACACACCCAACACCGCTTTTTTTGACTTTTTTCATAAAACAAAAGAAGTTAATTGAAACCGGTTTCAATTAACTTCTCTCAAACTATTGATTCTATTGACGTTTGAATGGTTTTTACCAACCATTTTTTGCTATTATATCCAATCTGATAAACTATTTTGTAAGGGAATGTTTCAAGAAATGCAGCCCGATAACCTTTATGGCGTAATTGAAATGCCATAGGATATACACTTATATAGTTGATTTTAGAAAATACCTCTCTCAGGAAATTAAGTGAAAGTGTGGGATTAATGTTTCTATAATAATGAGAAGCAAGGGTAATTTCAGCCTCGGCTTCTTCCTGAATTATTACAGTTAAAGATCTCCGATCAGTCATTTACCTTAAATTGACCAAATTGATTTTGGAGTCTGCTGATAACATTTTCAACGCTATCTGTTGAACTTTCACCAGAAATACGTTTTTGTTCTCTCCGTTGGAGTTCTTCTATTTCTTCTTCAGTGAAAAAATATTTTTCATTGAGCTGAATTCGCAACCGGTCTTCAAGAATGACCTTCAATACATCTAAATAACTTTCATCAACCTGATCAAGGTATTGATGTAGCTGATTTCTAATGCTTCCCGTACTCATTTGACTTTAATTTATTATTTAAAGATACTGAATATTTGTCGGAACTCCTTTAGTTTACCCATTCAACTGCATCAACACCTGAGCAACTAATCCTTTCCCATTCAAATACAATTTCTTCACCGGGTTTTGTGTTCGCGAAGCGCCAACGGCATTATACACCCATCGTACTGCATATTCGTAATAGCGGCGACTGTATGTACGCGAGAAATCAATATCACGGTCTGTTGATTCGGCCCAGTTGAGTGAGGTCGTGATTTTGGATTCTACTTCTTCGTAAAGCCTTGTGCCTTTAATCGGATAAGCAATGGTGATGGTGTAAAGATCAGGTGCCGATTCAACCAGATGTCTGATTGTTTCTTTAATATCGGCGCGGGTTTCGCCGGGATATCCGAGCATGATAAATGTACCCGCTTCAATACCTTTCTTTCGACTTAGTCTGATCATGCTGCGCACCTGCTGTACATCAACCCGGCGATCCATTGCATCAATGATGCGCTGCGATCCGCTTTCTGCACCAATCCACACACGAAAGCAGCCGCTTTTTTTGAGCAGTGCTATTACTTCTTCACTCATGCGGTCGGCGCGGCTGATGATTTCGTAGCTCACTTTAAGTTGACGCCGCTCAATTTCATCGGCAAATTCCTGAAGCCATTTGTGACTGATGGTGAAAACATCATCCACAAACCAAATGCGGTCAGGATTGTAATCGCGCATAATTTCTGTAAGCTCGTCAACCACAAGTGCCGGACTGCGGCGACGGTAGGTGCCTCCGTAAACTGCACGGCTGCACCATTTGCAGGTGTAAGGACAGCCGCGCATTGTACTCACCGAAACCATATTATAGCCGTGGCGTTCTTTCCAGGCATTGAGGTAAAGCTTGAGATCAACTTTTTTTCGATTCGGAAACGGAAGCTGATTAATATCGCGCACCAATTTCCGTTCGGCATTCATGTGTAATTTCCCGTCTTTGAGAACTGCTGTTCCATCAATGTTTTCGGGAATTTCACCGGTATTCTCAAAATGCTTAACTACTTCAAGAACTGTCTCTTCACCTTCGCCGACAATGAGAATATCAGCACCGTGCTGCAAAAAGTTTTCGGCATGATTTCGGACTTCAGGGCCGCCGAGAATAACCGGAATGTGTTTTAATTCAGGATCAGCTTTTACGGCTTTAACCAAACGCAGCACATTTAGTTTGGTCATGAGATTGGTATAAACAGCAATTACATCAGGACGATAATCGCGGATATAATTCAACTGCAACTCAAATGTTTTGAAAGTGCTGTCGAAGACTTCATTCGCGATAGCATGCTGTTCGAGCCAGGAAGAGATATACAGAATCCCCAGCGGGACATAAGGTTTCATGATCGCCTGTTCTTTGGGATCATCAGCCAGAAAATAACCATGTGTCAGCAGCACTTTCATTCTTCGCGATGTTTCAAAACAATGAGGTAATGATCGGCCGCATCTGCACACCAGTTGCCATGTGCCAGCAACTGATCGAGTTTAACCAGTACCGAAAATAAGAAGCTTTTTCCTGCAAAAAATGGTTCGAGGTAGGAAGGAGGCACAAACAAGCCTACCGGTTCTGCATTTTTAATCTCGAAATGAGGTAAAAATAACGCGGCAAACTCTTTTGGAGAGTAATACCAGGTGTTTACAACTTGTCCGCCAATATCAGCCGCAGCAGGAGTATTGCTTTTGCGTCTGTGTTTTCTTTTATCACGTTTCAGTGTGAAATAGAATTGTTCCCACCAGCAGTTTCGTCCCATAATCACGAACACTGCAATTCCGCCAAAGCGCAAACGTTTTTTTAATTCAGGCGCAAGTTGTTTTAATTCTTCTGGTGAAAGGCAGTTGAGACCGCCGAAGTTCGAGAAAATTAAATCAACTGTTTGCCCGGGAAGCTGTTCCGGAAAGCGTAAATCTGCAGTGCTTACGACTACATTATTGTATGCAGCATTTTTCTGTTTTGCTGTGTTAACCATGCCTTGCGAACCGTCGGTGGCATAAACCGTAAGTCCGCGTTTGGCAAACAGTAAAGCATCTTCGCCGGTTCCGCAGTTCAGTTCTGTAATCGTACTGCAGTTTTTTAGCAGCGGAACAAGAAGTTTATGAACCCTGTTTCGCTGGGCAATTCCGATGCGCGTTTGGGTAAAATGATTGTCGTAATCCGGTGCATACGCATCAAAGGCTTCGTGCTGCATCGGGTTCTGTGTTTATGAGTTTCCGTTTTTCTGCAGCTGCCGAAAAATGGTAGAAAGGCAATGCCAGCATACGCCGCAAGTTGGTGCGTGAACGCATGGATACGAACGGATTGCGCAGTAAACTCAGTGACTGATGTTTGCGATACGATTTATGAATAAACCGATGAAGTTGCTTGTAAAACGTAGGTTTATAGGTATTGCTGAACATCAGTGCAAGTTCGTCGCTGTCTGTCCAGTTTGTTTTTGTTTTGAGTTCCGATTTTACACGTTCGTAAAAAACAGTGCCGGGCAGAGGATAAGAAACCGAAATGCCAATATCATAAGGCAAAAGGTTATTAACCATGCTTACTGTTTTTTTAATGTCTTCCATCGTTTCGCCGGGATAGCCGAATTGGAGGAAGAATGCGGGTTTTATATTGTGTTTTTTGAGCAACCTTGTAGCTTCTGCAATCTGTTCGACTTTGGTGCCTTTGTCCATTGCATCCAAAATCTTTTGCGATCCGCTTTCGGCACCCATCCAAACCATATCACAGCCAGATTCTGCAAGATGGCGGATATTGTCTTCCTGCAAAAGCAAATCGGCGCGCGATTGTATTTTGTAGCGAAAATTCAGTTTCCGGTCTTTTACAGCTTTATTGAAATCGGCAAGCCATCCGGGTTTCAGGCCAAAAATATCATCAGCAAACCAGATGTGCGAGAACTGAAATTTCTGCTGAAGCTGTTCGATAAGTGCAGCAATATTTTCGGGCGAATGCGTGTTGTAGCGATTGCCATAAATTGGTTTAGCGCACCAGTTGCATTTGTAAGGACAGCCGCGAGTAGTAACCATGTTGAGCGAAAAGTAGCCGTGATTTTTCAGCCACATATCGCGGTATGGTTTTATGTTTACTAAGTCCCAGGCCGGAAGCGGAAGTGTATCAAGATCGCGAAGCACTTCGCGTTTGCCGGTGTTGTGAAGTGTATCGTTTTGTATGTAAGTAAGTCCGCGTATTTGTTCTGCGGCTTTATTTTGCTCAATAGCGTTTATCAGTTCGAGCAGTGTTTGTTCTGCTTCACCTATAATGATGTAATCGGCACCGTTGTCGAGATAATTCTCTGCATGGTCGGTAGCATCAGAGCTAGAAACAATTACTTTGCATCCGGCCTCACGCGCAAGTTGCTGCATAGAGAATGCAGCTTCGCGCATATTGGTGAGACACATTTTGGTGAGGTAATTGAAACCGTCATCATAAATCACCAATGCGTCCGGGTTTTCGTTTTTTAGTTTTTCAGCAATAGTATCCGGACCTTGCTCAAATTGAACATCGTGCAGCAAAACCTGATGTCCGTTCTCGCGCAGATATGCAGCGGCATATAATGTGGCAAGCGGTGGGTATGGCGCTGCTGTTTCCCATTGTTTGGGATCGAAACGCAGAAAGTAGGAATGTGTAAAAAGTATCTTCACGCGATCGGTCAGCTTATTGTACGTTAAATTTACCAGATATGTTAATTCAGGCAACAACAGCCACAGGTTCATCATCAACCATAAGCTGAGTTAGTTTTTGGCGATAACTACTGAGAACCCTGAATTGAAATCCGCGTGGATGGTGTTTAGATACATTTTTACGTGAACGGAGATTGAGTTCAAACTCTTCACTGTTTAATTGAGGGAATTTCTTTTCCCAGCGTTTTTGAGTAATACTGAAGCAAAAATTATCCAACTTATCACCAAGTTTACCACTTAGCGTGTATTGGATAAGTTTCGAAGTAATTCCTTTTTTTACAGTAGTTTGGATACTGTCAGTATTTTTGAAATTACGGTTAGGAATGAATGATTTTGCCCATTGATTTTGAGAAGCAAATTGCTTGTAGATATCTCCACCCGACATGGGTAAGAGCGTAAGTACTTCTGTTGCGGTAAAAATATTTTTATCTGTAATTTCCAGTGAATGGCTGTCGATCAGATAATTTATACAGAAATACCTGCGTGAGTTGAAAAGGAATGTTTTCTTGAATAAAATGAGCAGCGTCCGTGCGAGCCATAATCTTCCGGGTTCAGCAATGATAAAGTAATCGACATCACCGTAACGGTCGAGAACCCCTTTTGAGTATGATCCTGAAATGCAAACACAGGTAACAAAAGGAAACCGGGAAATAAGATTACTGAATCTCTTTACTTTATTGGCAGCCGCAGCAGCGCGAATTTCATTTACTTCACGCGCTTCCACATGAGCAAGAGAAAAATCGGCAAGGAAAAAATAGCCGCGATGCTCACCGATAATTCCATTTTGTTTTAAAGCCAGAAGTTCATATTGAAGATCTTCTTTGTTGCCATTAAAACTGCCGAAAGAAATTAGTTCATCTTCTTTCAGCGGAAATCGGAAAACATCGTAATAGGCAAGAGTACGCAGAATATTTTTCTGCAAGTCATTCATGGGTTTCAAAACGTTGCTCAACTACGAAAATATAGTTTTTTTCCCAGCTAATCTTGCGCTCATCTACCAGTTTTAATTCAGTACAATACTTTCGGGCAATTTTCCGGATACGTTCAATTTCGCAATTTTCGGCCAGTATCATGTAAACCTGAGAGTTAGGACGAATATGCTGTTGAAGTTGCAAGAAAAATTGTTCAAAAAATTCCCCCTCTTCTCCGCAATTCCATGCCAATTGTTCGGCATTTTGTTGGGGGCGAAAAAAATAAGGTGGGTTTACAACCACAAAATCGAATTTTTGCGGGGGATAATCATTAAAAATATCGGATGCGATAACTCTGGAGGAACCTACTTCCGGGAAAAGTTTTTTATTGAGTTCAAAGTTATGTTTCGCACAATTTACAGCGAGCGGATTAATATCGGAGCTGATAACGTGCGCGCCGGCAGCTCGTGCAACAATGCTGATGAGACCACTGCCTGTGCAGGGTTCGGCAAATGTTTTCCCTTTTAAGTCAAGTTTTGCAACAAATTCGGCAAGGTATTCGGAACTGAAGAAGTACTGAGGGTGAAATACGCCCGGTTCAATGCGCAGATTAAATTTTTCAAACGAGAAGTCTGATGGTTTACGTAATTTCCTGAGCAGCCAGGGCTTGGTAATATATTTCGCAAACAGACGCTTTAACCAATCCATCAGAACCCTTCGATTTCAGGTTGGCGATATTTCCACACTTTTTGAAGTGCTTTTATTTCATACGGATATTTGTATAGTTTCATTCGGTATCGCATGCTGCTGATATTGCGAATTAAACTACGCTGCCAATTGTTTAATCGTACATCAGAAACAGTAGGGTAGTAGCCGTTGAGCACGGTTTCAAAATGTTTGATTTTATCAATCATGTATGGCTTAAGCCAAGGAGTAAGAGGGTTTTTACGTAAATCGAAGTTTTCCCATTCGGCATTGATCCAGTCTTCTAATTTTTCAGGGAAACGAAACCCCGAGGCTGTTACTTGTTTAAATAACTCGCTGTCTTCGGTAGGCACCGGCGAATAAACATAGATGATAACTTCTGTATCAGGATTAACGGTTTTGATCTCGCGAATAAAGGAAATATCTTCATCAATCATCTGATTGACTTCTTCTTCGCTGTCGCCCGGAAATCCAAGAACAAAAGAGTATTCAGGTATAATGTCGAATTTTTTGAGGCGAGCGGCGAAGCGTAAAATTTGTTCGCGGGTTTGTGTTCCGCCTTTGTCCATTTTCTTGAGCATGGTATCGTTACCGGTTTCTGCTCCGAAGAAAATCATTCGGCAGCCCGATTCACGCATCAGCGCAAGTGTTTCGTCTTTGTAGCGGTCAATGGTGTCGATACGTCCTTCGCCCCACCAGATCATGTTGTCGTTTTTCACTAAACGAGAAAATTCGGCAGTGCGTTTTTCGGAGACGAAGAAGTTATTATCATGAAACTCTATCGCATTTCCGCCATGTTCATCACGCAAAAATTTAATATCTGCGTATATCTTTTCGGCTGATTTCCCTTTCCAGCGGCCATTGTAGATCGGAACAACTGCACAAAATGAGCAGGTAAACGGACATCCGAAGCTGCTGTGATAGGAAATTGTTTTTGTTCCGAGATACGTTTTTGCCAAATACCGTTGCATCGGATATTGCTCATTCAGTTTGGCATAAGGTAAATCGGGTAAAGTATCCTGCTCGTAGATTTCATCTTTTCGGGTTTGAATAATTTTCCCGTCTCGCGAAAAAATGAGATTTGGAATACTGTCTAATTCAGTTCCGTTGCTTATCGCATCAAGCAGCATCGGGAAAGCTTTGTCGCCCGGACCGTTGATGATGTAATCAACAAAACCACTTTCCAGAACCGGCTTAGGATGATTTGAAGGGAAATATCCGCCCCAGATGATGTGAATGTTAGGAAATTCTTTCCGAATTGCTTTGGCAATAGGAATAGCCTGACGAAGCTGAGGCCCGGGCATTACGGTTGAGCCGTAGTACTCGAAACGCCCTGTTTGCAGGTGTTTACGTATAACCGGCCAAGGATCTTTGTCGATATTACCATCAACAATTTGCCAATCGTATTTATGGTCAATAGAAGCCGCAACCTGAAGCACACTGTTGGGTATGCGCGGTTTGGTTGGTGTTGCAAGCGGATTGAATAATAGAACAGCCACAGAATTTTTATCTTGCATCAAATATCCGTTTCTTTCTGCATATTCACTAATCTGTATTTTAATCCCGCGAATTTCTCCAAATGAAACCCGATAAACCGGTAGCCTCGCCTAAGCTTTTGCTAAAGATTCTCTCGTTGTTTCTTTTCGTGATGCTTTGTTTGCCCGGTTTGCAACGCTGGCTGAATTTAACTGAGGAACGAGCACTCGACGGGTATTCGCCGCGTGTGGCCGAAAATCCTGATTTTACGAACTCAGGATGGCTTTCCGGGACATATCAGCAGCAAAAAGAAGATTGGCTGAACGAGCATTTTGGTTATCGGAATACGTTACTGCGGCTGCACAATCAGATCGGTTATTCGTGGTGGAATCACTCTTATACAAATGCTGTAATTGTAGGCCACGATGGTTATTTGTTTGATCAGAAGTATATAAATGCCTGGAACGGGAGCGATTTTTTTGGGGAAGAAAAAATTGCTGAACAAGTGAAAAAACTGGCTCAGGTACAGCAGCAATTAGCCGAACTTGGAACCACAGTGGTTGTCGTTCTTGCTCCGGGAAAGGGTTCGTTTTTTAATTCGTACATCCGTGGTGATGATGCAAAAGTGAAAGGCGAAACGAATTACGATGCTTATCTGAAGCATTTCAAAACCTCAGGAATAAACCATATTGACGGGCGAAACTGGTTTGAGAGTTGGCGGAAAACATCGCAGTATCCGCTTTTTCCGAAGTGCGGAATTCACTGGAGTTCATATTCTGCAACGCTTGTGACTGACAGTTTGAACCGATATATAGGCAATCTGCGCGGCACTGTTTTGGCTCCGCTTGTTATCGATAAAATGATAATCAGTGATTCTGTAAGTCTTACCGACAGTGATGTTGGGCGGGGTATGAATTTACTTTTTGAGCCGGAAGGTTTTCAGATGGCTTATCCAGTTTATCATTTTGACCGTTCAAAAAGTACAGAGCAGCCATCGTTACTGGCAATTGGCGATAGTTATTACTGGACGCATGATCCGGGACGATTCAACCGTAATGTTTACAGCAGCACTGATTTTTACTATTATAACCGCGATTGGCATCCAATTGGTGAAGCACAGCGGAAAGTCAATCCGCGGGAAGCATTGCAGCAAGCAGTGTCGCACGATGTTGTAGTGATTTACTGTACAGATGCTAACTTACCTGAGTTTGGCTGGGGTTTTATTGAGCAGGTTTATGAGCAGCTCAAGACTTCGCCCCGCTTGCCGGAGATGAAACAGAAGCCGTTGAAGACGGGGCTTTCCACTTCGTTTACCCGAACAATCCCTGCCGATGTTTCGCAGATGATGATTTCGATTCGCAGTGATGATAGTTGGTTTGCAGCAATTAAAGCAAAAGCTCTGCAAAAGGGCATTTCCGCAGATTCAATGCTGTATCTGGATGCTAAGTTTATGATTGACGAACAAAAGAAGAAAAAGTAGAATGGATTTTCATAAACCGCTTTTTCTGACTGTTTTTCTGCCGCTGTTTTTGCTGCTTTATGTATTGGCAGCGGGGCGGTATAAAAACTCATTGCTGCTTGCCGCAAGTGTCATTTTTTATGGCTGGTATGAGCCTGTTTTTATTTTCGTATTACTGGCAACTACGTTTTTCGATTTCGTACTGGTGCGCGTAATGGAAAAACAGGAAGGCTGGAAGCGAAAAGCTGTGCTGAGTATTTCACTTTGTATGAATCTTTCGCTTCTCGGTTGGTTTAAGTATCGGCTGTTTTTTGTTTCGTTATTTGGCGGTACTGTTACAGCGCAGGATGAAACATTGCTGCTGATTGCATTGCCATTAGGCATTTCGTTTTACACATTTGAGTCAATTACTTATCTGGTTGATGTATATCGGCGTGAGCAAGTGCCATTAAAGCGTTTTGGTGATTATCTGGTTTATATTTTAATGTTTCCAAAACTTCTGGCAGGACCAATTATCCGCTATAGTGAAATTGCATCCCAACTCAATGACCGAAGCAATAATGAGACTATTGAAAATCGGTTGAGCGGCTTTTACCGCATCTGTATCGGCTTGGGAAAGAAAGTGCTTATTGCCGATCAGTTGGCATTATATTACACTGATTATACATTCAGCGGTATTGATTTTCATACACTGGGAGCGGGCAGTGCATGGTTGGCAGTTGTGGCTTGCTTGTTCAGAATGTATTTTGATTTTTCGGGATATTGTGATATTGCAATTGGTTTGGGACGTATCTGCGGATTTCGTTTTCCCGAAAACTTCAATAATCCGCTGTTGTCGCACAGCATTACAGAATTTTGGAAGCGTTGGCATATCACGCTTACAAACTGGATGCGAAATTACCTGTACATCCCGCTTGGGGGAAGCCGAAACGGTAAATTAATGACTTACCGGAATCTCGGAATTGTGTTTTTGGTAAGCGGACTTTGGCATGGTGCAGGCTTAAATTTCCTGATCTGGGGCGCATTTCACGGATTGCTGATTGTTAGTGAGCGAATTGTGAAGCTGAAAATTCCTAAAGTAGTGGGGATATTACTCACATTCGTTGCTGTTGCCTATTCTATGTCGTTTTTCTTTGTGCACGATGCTTCGCGAATCGGTGAATTTCAGCAGGCTTTGTTTGGAGGCAATTCAACAGTTACTGAACATTGGCCGCGAACAGAATTCTGGTTGCCTTTTGTTGCTGCGATTTGTTTTTCGTTTTTTGCCTGCACCCCATTTACACGACGCATTCAGGAAACAGTATTTATCGGACAGCCAACAGCAGCCGGGCATATTACATTAACAGTAATAAGCAGTGTGTTGTTGGTTCTCAGTCTTAGTTACTCAACTTCGGTGAGTTACAATACGTTTGTTTACTTCCGTTTCTGAAAATCAACAGTGCGGATTACCGGCAGTATTTTTTGTTCTTCAGCATCATAAGCGTGCGTATCAAATCTGACAGAATTAGAAGATTTCCCTTCGGCATCAATAATTACAGCATTAAACCCGCGGAGATTTTGGCCACATTCTTTCCCGTTTACATTGATTGAAGAACTATTTCCGGTATTATTCCCGCATGAGCGGAGACGAATGTTTATTCCGTTCAGTGTTTGATTGATTGCTGCTGAATCATTGTTCTCAAACTTCTCGGCAATCAGTTTTCCATTTTCGATAATTGCGGTGTAGCCTTGCCTGAATTTAATACTGTCGGGATGTGTTCCGATATTTTTTAGATAGGCTTTTGATTCGTTTGAAAGGCTTGTCATTCCTTCATCGCGGACGCTCAGCAATATTGTTGAGTTTTGATTTTTTTGCAGCCAGCCTCCGAGTGTTAAGAGTTTTTCGGGATAAAGAATGGTGTAGAAGTTTGTGTTTTTTAGCTCGTCAATGTTTTTAGCTGTAATCCAAAACGTATCGCAACCTGATTTTTCGATACTGTACAAGTTGTTGTGCAGTTTAATATTGTCGTTTGATGAATTATTCCAGCGATTATAAATGAGGCTGTTTATGTTATCGGGATAGCCGTAAAGCAAGTTGGATCCGGGCTTGAGGAGTTTCATGTATTGGTCTAATTCGCCCCCAAGTTCAAGTTCTCGCTGCTTTATAGTATTGGTGGTTGATGAAGCAAGCAGTTGTGTATGCTTCCAATTCCACATATAATAACCGGGCATATCATCTATATTCGGATAGTTGTTCCATTTTACTGTTTCGGGGTTATACATGCCTTGTATTGTATGAGCGAAAATTCCGAAACAACCGAATACTACTATTCCGGGCATAAACCTGTTGAGCAATGCTTGTTGGTTCCAGTGATGAATTGTTAATGCCAGAAGTATTGTTAACGGAGGCAATGTATCTGTTAATAAACGTGGCCCGAAACACCAGCCGCCCCACCAATTGGGCTGCATAGCTGAGAGTAAAGTCTGAACAACAAACCAAACAAGTGCGCCGAGATAGATTTTGTTTTTCCTAAGTTGCTGAGAAAACAAACCGCCAAAGGCAAAAAGCAACAACGGCGTAAACACGAAAAGACCGCGGGCCGGACTAAACAGCATTGCCATTAACCGCGACGGAAAAGTAGAATAAGTAACAGTGCTGTATGTCCAGAAAAACGGATTGTAATAAGGCGGAAGAAAGAGCCCGAATGTTTGTTGCGAAAACATAACGAACAGCAGAAACCACACTACAAGCACACCTGCAAAAACGAATATTGATTTGCGCTGCCGGATAAGTATCCAAATACCTGCTATTGCAATAAAACCAAGAGAAGACGGCCTGCACAGCCAAGTGCCGAACAGTAATGTGCCAAACACAAAAGGATTCACACGTTCTGCTTTTCCGGTTTCAGCTTTTATGATTTGAATTGCTGCGAGTAAAATGAAAATAAGCTGATAGTTGAAGCTCCAGAGCGCCGAACCAACTGTGCTCATATAGGTTGAGCCAAATGCCATGAGCAGCGAGATGAATAATGCGATATACGGACTCGTGAGCAATTGCAGCAGCCTGTCGGTTATAAAGAAAATTGCAATTGCAGACAGTGCAGCGAGCAAACACTGCATCCATGATTCGTGTGCAGGAATTGACATATCAAGTCCGAGTGCATTTCCTGCTGCCACAAACGGGAGGCTGAGAAAAACAGCTCCGTAAGGGTAGGAGTAATAGATTGTTTCGTTGCGCTGCCGGTTGGTGAATTTCCATTTCCCGGTGCTGAACTGTTCGGGAGTAGCTCCGGTTTTATAGCTGTAAAGGTTGATACTTCCGTTTTCGATAATTGCCTGAGAAGCAAGCAGGGTAAGCTGCGGATCGCTTTGGGTGTAGTTAACACGGGCGCACCAAATTGTTAAAAACAGCAGAAATGCTGTAATACTTCGTGCAAGTGTAATTGGCTGAACAGAGTTGAGCATAGCGGGTTTGTGCTGAACGCTCAAATGTAAATGAATTGCGGCAAGCGATCATAAAAAAACAGGTTTGCAGAATACCGCAAACCTGTTTTTTGAGAAATAATATATTCTATCGGTTCAGGATCAGGCGCTGTATTCCAGTTTTTGTTCCGTTGGTAACCCGGATAAAATACACACCTGCAGCTTGATTTTCGAGCGACACATTAATGTTACCGCTGTTAATTTCGCGACTGCTGAAAACGATATTTCCAAGTACATCGGTAATTTCAATCTGCGAATTATTTTCACTGAGTTGAAGTATGAAATTACCCGCATTGGGGTTCGGCAGAATGCTGAAAACCGCTTCCTGATTTTCAGAAATGCCTACACAGGCGCTAACGATTAGCGAAAGTGTATCGCTTCCGGTACATCCATTTGCATCAGTGAATGTGTAGTAAACATCATGCTGCCCGGCTCCAACAGAGGGATCGAAAGAGCTTCCGGTTACTGATGTTCCGCCGAACGTTCCGCCGGGCGGTGTGCCTATCAGAAGCACGTCAGCATCATCTTCACAAATTTGTGTTGTTGTTACAGCAATGCCAACGAATGTGGGCAAGAAAATGGTGATGTTTGCTGTATCATAACCAGTGCAGCCGTTAAAGTCAAGAACGATGAGAGAATATTGGCCAGATGTTGTTACTGTAATTGAACTATCGTTGCTAAAATTGCTCCACGAATATAAACCGTTGACGTTTGCATTGAGCGTAATGCTTCCGCAACTTGCTGTGTCGGGGCCAATATCAACGGGAGGTAAGGGGTTAATTGTAACTGTTATTGTATCTGATGCGCTGCAGTTATTGCTGTCGGTAACCAGAATACTGTAAATACCCGAAACTGTAATTAGTTCCGTTTGCTGTGTACCACCACTGCTCCAGAGATAGGTTGCGCCCGGATTGCCGGCATCAAGAAGTGTGCTTGCGCAGTCAGTATAGTTATTTGGAAGAGAAATAACTGGATTGGGAACACTTACAAGCTCAAAGCTTACAGAAGCAGAATCAGAACAACCATTGACGGTGGTTTGCAAAAGATTGTAAACACCCGGAGTAAATACACTGATTGTATCTGAAGTTGCTGCTGCAACCGGCTGTCCGTTGAAGTACCATTGACTAGTTCCTGCCGGTGCAGCTGTGAGCATAACGGTATCATTGGGACAAAGTGTATTGCTTCCCGAAATAATTACGTTTGGTGCTGCATCAACAACAATAGTGAAAGCGGCAGCTGTATCTGTAACTACTCCATTGTTGAGTACAATATGAATGGTGTAGTTGCCGGGTGCTGTGTAAACGTGTGATGAGTTTGTAGCTGTTGCTGCAAGTGTAGTTGATGTTGCATCACCCCAGTGATAACTAACGCTGTCAAACAACTGGAGATTTCCCATGCCCATAAAAACGGTATCGCTTCCTTCGCAGATCGTGTCGGTGCTGATGGTGAAGGAAGGAGGCATAACCAATCCGCGCAGATCATCGGGTAATGACACTATTGTTCCTGTATAGGCTCCTGTTGTCGGGTTCAAACGGAGGAAACTGCTGCTGATGTTGGAAATGATAAAGTAGTTGGGATTCACATACATTGCCCCGAATGTTTCGCCTCCGGGAGTTCCTGTAACCGGAATGTTTGTGGGTGTATATGTAACGGCTGATGCAGCCATTTTTTCAAAAACCATTGTACTGTTTCCCGACCAGTGGTAAATGAAATCATCGGCGCGGTTGTAGTGAATCACTTCGCCGTCGGCACCATTACCCATTGCATAGAGCAGTGTTTTGGTTCCGGTGTTTTTATCAATCAGGTAGAGTGTTTCGGGAACTGTGGCTCCGTTTCCGGTTGCTCCAAGCAGTTGCCCGTCTTCACGGAATGTAAGAGACGAAAAATTATCACCAAGGTTACCAATCTGTGTACATACGCCGGTTTGCAGGTCGATGGTAGCAAGAACACGTCCGGTAACTGCCGATAATTTGAGTATGACATACGTCTTGTAAGTAGTTGGATCATAAGCCATACCATTAATGCCGGTAATTGTAAAGCTGGGCAGGGTTGGCCCCATACGGCTTACAATCGTCCAGTTTGTAGTATCAATTGCCCAAAGCGAATCCTGAAACGGACTTGCACCATAAATTAAATGTGAAGGTGCCGGGGCTTGTGCCTTCGCATCGTTTTGTGATGCGAAGAAGCACAAAACAGTAATAAAAAGTACTGGTAATGTTTTTTTCATGGAGTGGGTGGTTTACGGAGCATTACAAATTTAGATAAAATGTATCAGATCATAATTTTATATCTATTACAAAAGGGGTGTTTCCCGGTATAAATACGGGTTAATGGTGATTATCACCATCAGGTTGTTTAGTTACAATTTAGCAATGAGGATACTCTGAAACACGCAGAAAATGGCTATTATTGACAAAAAATAATTGTATATGAATGTTTTTGATGAACAGCGTACCCGTTCGGCTGTAGTAAGCATGTATTTGCGCAACTGGAAAATCATTGTATTTACGGTTGTAATTTGTACGGTTTTGTCGGTAGTGGCTACCTTATTTATGAAAGAACGCTATCGTGCAAAAGCATCCTTTTTTGTGCCGTATGATCTTTCGCTAGAAAAGACAGTTGACGATCCGAAGCTGGGTTATGATACAGAAGCCGACCGAATGCTGCAGATATTAAATTCTGAGCGGTTAAAAGATTCGGTTGTAAAAAAGTTTGATCTGATCAATTATTTCAAGATCGATACAACCAATCCTGTTTGGCCGCAAACTATGGCCGATAAATATCATCAGCGGGTTTTTGCCAATCGCACAAATATTATGTCGATAGTGGTTGAGGCAGAGACGTATGATCCGATTTTTTCTGCAAAAATTGTAAACTATATTGTGGAAACCAGTGGGCGTTTCAGACTTGAAATGTATCGTGCAAATACTCGTTTGGCTGCAGATGCTTTTAAGCGCGAGCTTGATCTGAAGCAAGCTGAACTTGATAGCCTTGCTTCAAAAATCGGGGACCTCCGCAAAGATCCTCAGGGGAATTATCCTTTACTTGAAAATGCTTTGGTAACTGCATCGGGAACGGCGGGCAGTACCGATAAGGAGATTCTTTCACAGCGTTTTATATATGAACATGAACAATACAATCTTATGCGGGTTAAGTATGAGAATGCCAGAAATACGGCATTGCGTCCGCTACCGGCATTTTACAATATTGATCCAGCTTATCCGATTTTTGAACCATCCTATCCGCTTAAAGCATTTAACATAGCTATTGGTATTTTAGGTTCATTGTTTTTGATACTTACAGCACTTTATCTGAAGCATGTATTTATGCAGCTTCGTTCACAATCATAATGGTTAAGCTGCTTCGAACAATTGGCTATGAGAAATGGGTTGCTGCACTCAGCATTCTGCTGTGTCTTGTATCCATGTACGCCATATCCACTTCGCAGTATGTGTTAATTTATGTTCCGCTGTTTATCGCATTTACTATGATGCTTGTTGGGCATTTTCTGCTCAACAAAAAACAGTTGATGAAGTTGGTATTTGTGATGGTTCCGCTTTCGGTGGGTGTTACGATGTTTGGAGATGCTGAAATTCAGATGCCAACCGAGCCTATTATAGGTTTGCTAATGATCCTTCTTGTGGCTACAACGGCGGGCTTTGCCGGGCTGATGAAAGATTTATGGAGTAATGCCATAAACAAGTTAATTGTATTTGAATTGATTTGGTTGGTAGTGTGTACGATCAACAGTGAATTAAAATTGGTTTCACTCAAATACACATTTATCAGAACCTGTTATGCAGGTGTTTTCTTTTTTCTGGCTTTGCAGTGGATGCGAAGTGAAAAGAAACCGGAGAAGTTTTTTCTTCTGTATTTGGCAGGTATGATTTTGCCAATTATAACTACGCTTATAAATCACGGCCGGCTTGGGTTTATGCCACGTACAGCGTATCACATGCCGAAACCTTTTTACAACGATCATACTGTATTTGGTGCCTGTATCGCTTTTATTATTCCGATGATTGCTTTGCTCGCATTGAGCAAAAGAGAAACTTCAGGCCGATGGATTAAAAAGTATGGGTTATTAGTTGTGCTGATTTTGCTTCTCGGAGTTGAATTTTTGTCGTATTCAAGAGCTGCCTGGTTGAGTTTAACGGGCGCATTAGGCTTATATGTGCTGATCAGGTTAAAAGCGTCAGGCGGTGTTTTTCTTGCGCTGCTTTTAGCCGGCGGACTTACAATTTATGCTGCCAAAGATTTTATCGTTGATAAATTTTCATCAACAGAAGCAATCAGTTCAAAAGGCGATGTGGAAGATCATTTCAAATCAATTACCAATATTGAAACTGATGCTTCGAATAAGGAGCGTATCAATCGGTGGAAATGTGCTGTTCGTATGGGTGAGGACAAGCCAGTTTTTGGCTACGGTCCGCGCACCTATAAATATTTTTACGGCCGTTTTCAGGTACGTGAGGATATGACTTATACCAGCACATACAACGGAACAAAAGGCCATGCACATTCTGACTACCTTGCTTTTTTTGCCGAATGTGGCTGGATTGGATTACTGCTGCATATTGCGTTGTTTATTACTGTGGTTGTAAAAGGAATGAATATCATCCGTAAGTGTGTAAATGAACGAAACCGGCAAATTGCGATAGGTGCTTTACTTGGATTTTTCACGTACTTAATTCATGGTATTTTTAACGGATTTATGGAAGAAGATAAAATGGCCTCGCTTGTTTTTGTAAGCATGGCTGTGCTCGTTTACGTAAATGAACAGGAGACAAAAAACACTGGCGAACAATGGAAACCGGCAGTAGAAATTGGCTCCTGAATGGGCGGAATTTAGTTGTTGCTGATGCGGGAGCCAGAAACGGTTTTCAGTTGATTCCGCAGCTTCATAAGTATATCGACTTGTTTGCTTTTGAGCCTGATCCCGTTTCGTTTGAACCGTTAAACGAGAAATACAAAACATCAAATCAGTTTCACAAAGTTGAGGTTTCGCAGTTGGCGTTGGCCGATAAAGCTGCAATCCTGAAATTTTATCCGGCGAAGCATCCGAGCATGAGTTCGCTGCTGAAACTTGATTCGGATGTTTTTAAAACATACACCGGCCGGATGGCTGATTCGGAGCATTGGGCGGAAGGTTTTACAACACGCGAAGAAATTGAAGTGCAAACCGAAACGCTCGACTACTGGGCTGCTTCAAAGCAAATCGGCTACATTGATTTTCTGAAATTAGATACTCAAGGCAGCGAATTAATGATTTTGCACGGTGCTGCTGATTTGCTGCGGAATAAGCAAATAGGTGTAGTTTTTGCCGAAGTTTCGTTTGCTCCGTTGTATAAAGAGCAATGCAGTTTTACTGAACTTGATTTGTGGATGAAGCATTGTGGTTATCGCCTTGCTGATATTCGCACCTATCCCGAAATTGCAGATTACCTCAGCCGCAGTTCTTCAGGCCGGATTACTGAGCAGCCGCGGTTCGGAATGACGGGCGATGCGGTTTACGTTCCAGCTGATAAAGCATCTTACAAACATCCCGGATCTGTTGCTTTGCTGCTGGCTGCTTTGGGTTATTACAGCCAAAGCGAGGCATTGCTTGCTGAAAATAATTTGCTGACGAATAACGAAACAGAACAATTGTTTCGCGAACTTTCGAAGCAAACATTCAGACAAAAAGTTAAACAACTGCTACGGCGAATTACACCACCCATTGTGCATTACTGGTACAGCCGATTAACGCATTAACCATGAACAACGAAAACCGCACATCGTATCTTTTGCCTGCGCTGGTGTTTGTTTTCGGCTGCGTGTGTATCTGGTATGCTTACGCCAAACCGCTTTCGGATTTTGCGAATTACTACTACGGTGCTGCATTTATTTCGGAAGCCGATTATCGTTTGGTGTATGATGTGCACAGGTTTAATGAGGCTGTACAGTTGGTTGGCGGCAACAATTTATTTCTCGATCATACTTCTGTTCCGCCGCAAACGCCGTTGTTTTACAAACCATTTACGCTATTCAGCGATCCGTTTTTGGCACGCGGTGTTTTTAATGCACTTGGATTGCTTGCGTTCGTGTTCATGCTGCATCGTTTGCTGAAGCAGTATGCGCCGCTGAGTTTTCCGCGCAGCGTTGTGCTCCTTGCTGCAATGGCGTTTCCGATTTATCAGAACATTGCATTCGGGCAAACCTATTTGTTTATTGCCGCATTGCTTATTGCTGCGTGGCTTGCACACCTGCGCGGACGAAATGTTATGGCCGGCGTTTGGTTAGCCGTGGCAGTTGCGCTGAAAGTTACGCCGGTTGTGGTGTTGCTTTATTTCATGGTGCGGCGGCAGTGGAAATTGGTGCTGAGTTTTATACTATGCTATCTTTTGCTTTCTGGTGCAGCAATGCTTGTAGTCGGGCACGAAGTTTTTGAATTGTATTATCTGCACCTCTTGCCGCGCATTGCCGATGGTTATATTAATGATCCGTATTCGGCCAGTTACCACGGCTTTGTAGTTTTGCTGCGGCATCTTGGTCAGTATGATGCGGTGCTGAATCCGAATCCGCTCTACAGTTTTTCGCCGCAGTTGATTGCGGTGCTTAACCTGATTCTGCTGCTTCCTTTGCTGGCGGTGGCATTGTTCCGCAGCGGTTTCAAAAAGACGGGCGAAACAGAGCCGTTTGTGTTGTTGCTGCTGCTGCTGTTTCTCGGTTCGGGTTATTCCTCAACCTACTCGCTGCTGGTTTTGCCTCCGTTTTTTATGCTGCACCGCAAAGGTTCGGCACCGATGCTGCAATTGCTTTTGCTGCTGGTTGTTTGCGCAGTACCGCCCCGTATTTTGCAGGATGCGCCGGTTTGGTTTCAGCATTTTAAATTGTATGCACTGCTGCTATTGTTTGCACTTACGCTTACCCCGCGCGAAAGAGCTGTGCGTATGAATGCTGTTGCAGCCTTGCTGCTGCTGGTATTTGCGGGTGTGCAGATTACGAAAATTGTATTAGCTCGAAATCAGCCGCAGCTTGCTTATTTCAGCAAAACCATTTCGCAGCATTACATTACCGATTATACAATTGCAAACGATACACTTTTTGCCACAGCATACAGCATGAAAGGCAAAGAGCAACTAAAACTTGCGCTTGAAAAAGGCGAAGCCTGTGAAGTGCCGCTGCGCAAACAGCCGGAGTATATTGGCGCTGGAAATTTGCTTTACAAAAACATTGTTTGCCGCAACGATTCTGTTATCTTCCTTTGCGATGCCGGTCGCGGTGTTGGATTGTATCATATTTATTCAATGCCGCGAAAACAATTTCCGTTTAATCAGTTGAAATGAAAAAGTATCTGTTTGTTTTGTTGCTGCTCATTGCTGTTGTTGTAGGAACAACGTGCAACACCGCTGCGCCCGAACAAACGCCTCCCGATCATAAAATAGCCTTGCGCTGGCACAAAGCGTATCCAACCGAAAACTGGAAAATTGTGCGCGAGGGTTTACGCTGGTCATTTTCATTTCTCGGTGCAAATTTACCTGCAGGAAGT
Source organism: Bacteroidota bacterium (assembly GCA_046335555.1). GTDB lineage: Bacteria > Bacteroidota > Bacteroidia > Palsa-965 > Palsa-965. The sequence continues at coordinate 48,346 of JBKDHA010000234.1, read as the reverse complement.
TTCGATAAAGCAGTTCCGGTAAACGATTCGCTCGGCTTTGTGCTTGATCTTTCGCAGCTTGGTTTTTCGGAACCGGCATTAACTGCGCTCGATTCAATTATCACGAAAATAAAAACAGGCGATGAATACCGAAAAGCAGGAAGCATTGATTTATCAAGGCTTGTAGTCTTGCTGATTGGCGTTTCTGAAAACTACTATGCCATAACCGGAGTTGAAAAAACGTTGAATGCGTTTATCAAAAAGCATCAGCTCGAAAAGCCGCTGCAATTTGGTGTAACACAATCGGCAGTTGCAAAACATCATCGTTTAGTGGAGTTTCGCGGGGATACAACCGATGTGCTCAACTTTGCTTTTCTGGCTGTTGAAAGCGAAGGTGATTTGGATAAAGGAACGTTCAGTGCTAATGTTTTCGAGGCATTCGATATTATGCCTAACGGACAGTTGCGGTTTTCGGTGTATGATGCAAAAGGCAATTTAATAGAAGGTTCACCCAAACAACTTGGCGAAGCCGGGAAGCCTGCAAAATGTCTTTGGTGTCATGAAATACATATTGCAGGTTTGTTTGTGCCCAACACTGCTGTAAACGGAATGCTGAGCAATGATGAATTTACTTCGTGGCGCAATGCGTTTCAGCGCAATCTCGATAAATACAGAACAACGCTGAACGATGATCTTGATTATTCAAAAACACAAGATCATACGTTTATGGAATTGCTGTACATCAGTTTCATGGAACCATCGCTCATGCGGTTGAGCAGCGAGTGGCAATTATCGCCCACAGCTGCACAGCAAAAAATGGGTGCTGCGCCAGATCATATTTATGAGGAGTTTCCGCATATCGGTGAGTTGTATTACCGGTATTATGTGGATAGTGTGGCGGGTGTGAAAGAACTTAAAGTTCCGGTTTCGGTGAGGGAAATGACTAAAGGGTTCTAAATTTTTTCTTAACTTGAATTTATGAGATACGGATTCCTGTCTGTTTTATTGCTTTTTGTTTTTGCAGGCGAGGGCTTGAGCCAGAATTATCGGTCGCTCCCCGGTGCTGGTGCTGCATGGCAATTTGTAGAATACAATACCGGAAGTCTAAATCCTCCTTATTGGCGTTATTATTATTTGCAAACACCAGATATAGCATCTGATACAATTATTGCAAATACAACTTATCACAAGCTTATTAAAACAGAACAATATCAAACAGATTACTGGGGCTGTTATCGTTCTGAAAGCAATGGTAAAACTTGGTTTGTTCCCGCTCAGGATACTATTGAGCAATTGATTATTGATCTTAATGTTCAGCCGGGAGATACTTTATTTGATATTTATATCAGTAACAGATTCCAGAATTCAAATCCTCAGTATGTAGTTATTGACAGTGTAGGTGTATTTCAATCGGGAATTACACCGCTGAAAATGGTTTTTGCCAGATATGAAACAGGATTCCTGTATCAGGAACCCTTGCTTTGGATTGAGTCATTTGGTGCTATGCAGGGTTTTGCCAATCAGGTACACGATGGTTGGTCAACTTGGATTCCAATGTGTGTTTCTTTTGGTGATTCGACTCGATACGAGCAAGCCTGTTCACTTTGTTACGACGATTCAACATTTATGCGTCCACGCAATTTTGCACCTATGCAGGGCGAGTGTCAGCTAACTGCTCTGCAGATTACAGGAATTGCTGAGCCAGAATTTACAGATCAATTGTTGTTTTACCCCAACCCCGCTACCCACACACTCTCCCTCGAACCCACCACAAACGAGCTGCAACAATTCCGCATCACCAACGCATCCGGACAGCTTGTGCTAAGCCAAAACATACAAGGCCGAACCCCAGTTGATGTAAGCCATTTGCCCGAAGGACTTTACATTGCCGAGTTGGAAACACCGCAAGGCATCGTGCATCAAAAACTCATACTGCAACGCTGAGAACAGGAAACGTTTGCAGGTGCATCGCGAAGCGACGTAAAACCGGTCTGAAACGGGTGTTTTTCTACCGGTTTTTCTCGTATTTTTGGGGCGATGCAATTCAAAGCCCAACAAATTGCGGCGCTTACCGGCGGCACTGTAGAAGGTGACGCGGAAGCGGCCGTTTCGCAACTTGCCAAGATTGAAGAAGGCGTTCCCGGTTCAATTACCTTTTTGTCGAACCCGCTGTATGCCCCGCACATCTACACCACCCGCGCCAGTATTGCCATTGTAAATGCCGATTTTGTTCCCGAACAGGCATTGCCGCAAACACTTACGCTCATCCGCGTTGCCGATGCACGTCAGGCTTTTGCGCAGTTGCTGGATGCCTACAACCAGTTTCGTTTCAGCAAAACGGGTATTGATGCTTCGGCGGTAATTTCAGCTTCGGCTAAAATTGGTGCTAATGTGTTTATCGGTCCGCTGGCGGTTATCAGCGATCATGCCGTAATTGGCGATAACGCCCGCATTCACGCACACGTATTTGTTGGCGAAGCTGCCAAAATTGGCAGCAACACCATGTTGCACAGCGGTGTGAAAGTGTATCACGATTGTGTGATCGGCAGCCATTGCATTGTGCAGGCCGGAGCCATTATCGGCGGCGATGGTTTTGGTTTTCAGCCCAACAGCGAAAACAATTACCAGAAAGTGCCGCACATCGGAAACGTGGTGCTCGAAGATCACGTTGAAATTGGTGCAAACACCACGATAGACCGTGCTACACTCGGCTCAACCATTATCCGCCGCGGCGCCAAACTCGACAACCTGATTCAGATTGCACACAATGTTGATATTGGCGAAAACACCGTTATTGCTGCACAAACCGGCATTGCCGGAAGCACAAAAATTGGTGCCAATTGCATGATTGGCGGACAGGTAGGCATTGTAGGTCACCTCACCATTGGAAACGGCGCTAAGATTGCCGCGCAGTCGGGCATAGGCTCAAACATTGGTGAAAACGAAATTATGCAAGGCTCACCAGCTTTCGGCATCGGCGATTACAAACGTTCGTATGTGCTTTTCCGCGGACTGCCCGCGCTGAACGACAAGGTGAAAGCCATCGAAAAACAACTCAACGGAAAATAAGCATCCTCTCTCTACACGATACAATGAGCAAAAAGCAACGCACACTTCTGGCTTCCTGCACCGTTTCGGGTGTTGGTTTGCACACCGGAAAACCCGTTAACCTTACGTTCAACCCGGCACCCGAAAATCACGGCTTCAAATTCCGCCGCATTGATTTGCCCGGACAACCGGTAATTGATGCCGATGTTGACAATGTGATTGACACCGCACGCGGCACAACGCTTGAGCAGAACGGCGGACGTGTAAGCACCGTTGAACATTCGCTGGCGGCGCTTATGGGTTGCGATCTTGATAACGTGCTGATTGATATTGATGGTCCCGAAGTCCCAATAATGGACGGCAGCGCCTGGCCTTTTGTGCAAGCCCTCGAAGCTGTTGGGTTTACAGAGCAGGATGCAGAACGTTATTACTTCGAGCTGAAAGAAAATCTTACCTACGAAGACTCCGTTAAGAAAGTGGAGATGCTTGCTGTTCCGCAAGATGAATTCCGCGTAACAGTAATGGTTGATTACAACAGCGAAATATTGGGGACACAACACGCCTCAATGTACAAGCTGGATGAGTTTAACAACAATATTGCGCGCTGCCGCACTTTTGTGTTCATTCACGAACTCGAAGCACTGCTTCAGCACAACCTCATTAAGGGCGGCGATCTCGATAATGCCATTGTGCTTGTTGACAAAGAATTACCTGCCGATAAATTAGATCACCTCCGCAAAGTGTTTAACAAACCTGATGTGGAAGTAAAAGGCCGCGGTGTACTCAACAACACGCAACTGCATTACTACAATGAGCCGGCGCGTCACAAACTGTTGGATATTGTTGGCGATCTTGCGCTGGTTGGTGTACACATGAAAGTGCATATTCTTGCAGCGCGTCCCGGCCATGCCGGTAATGTAGATTTTGCCCGCAAGCTGAAAGAATTGGTGAAGAAAGAACGCACCAAAAAAACAGAAGTAAATTACGATCCGCAGGCACCGGCAATTTTTGATGTGCGCGAGATCATGAAAATTCTTCCGCACCGCCAGCCGTTCCTAATGGTTGATAAGATCACCGAAATCAGTGCTACGCATGTTATCGGTGTGAAAAACATAACCATGACGGAGTTCTGGACACAAGGCCATTTTCCGGATGAACCTATTATGCCGGGCGTATTGCTGGTAGAAGCTATGGCACAAACCGGCGGTGTACTTTGTCTGAAAACAGTTCCCGATCCGGAAAATTATCAAACCTACTTCCTGAAAATGGAAGCAGTGAAGTTTAAGCAAAAGGTTGTGCCCGGCGATTCGTGTGTGTTTAAGCTCGAACTTATTGACCCGATCCGCCGCGGACTTTGCCACATGAAAGGCACTACTTATGTAAACAACAAAGTAGTTGCCGAAGCTGATATGCTTGCACAAATTGTAAAAGTGCGCGGCATTGAGAAAAAAGAAGCACAACCAGCAAGTGTATGATTTCACCGCTCGCACACATACATCCCGATGCAAAAATCGGAGCCAACGTAACCGTTGAGCCATTCGCCTATATTCAGGGTGATGTGCAGATTGATGAAGGCACCTGGATTGGGCCGAATGCTGTAATTATGGATGGTGCGCGCATCGGAAAGAATTGCCGCATTTTTCCGGGAGCGGTGATCAGCGCAATTCCGCAGGATCTTAAATTTTCGGGAGAAATTACGACTACCGAAATTGGTGATAATACAATTATCCGAGAATGCGTTACGCTGAACCGCGGGACAGTTGATAAACACAAAACGGTTATCGGCAGCAACTGTTTGCTCATGGCTTATGTACACGTTGGTCACGATAGTTTTGTTGGGAATAATGTAATACTTGCCAATTCGGTAAACCTTTCAGGACACGTTACCATTGAAGATTGGGCGATACTAGAAGGTTATGTTGGAGTTGGTCAGTTTGTGCGTATTGGCGCGCATTCGTTCATTGGCGGACAAACAGGAGTTCGTAAAAATGTGCCTCCGTTTGTGAAAGCCGCCCGTGAGCCGCTGGCTTATGTTGGAGTAAATAGTATAGGATTAAGTCGCCGAGGTTATTCACGCGAGGCAATTACCGGTATCGAAGATATTTACCGGACACTTTATGTGAAAGGGCTAAATGTATCGAATGCTATTGGTGTAATTGAAAAAGAAGCACCTGAATCGGCAGAGAAGGAGCAGATACTTACGTTTATCCGCAATTCGAAAGATGGAATTATTCGCGGTTTGGTTTGAGTTTCATTCCTGACAACCTCTCGACTAAAATTGCATTTGTTTGAGGCTGAAACATTCTTAGGTTCATTTGGCCTCATCTTTGTACCTTGTCTGAAACATAATCTTTCAGATGCGCTACTTTTCCTTTTTCCTCATCCTGCTTTTCCCGTTGCTGAAGGCCGATAATACGCCGGAGCCAATCCGCGTACACACCTGGCTGAACGGACATGTTGAGCGTTGGGATGTTGAAATAGGCGAAAAAGAAGGCTCATTTGAAATCGGCTTTAAAAATGATCCGAACTCATGGCGATTCGTTTGCGGTGAACGTGATGTGCTCATTGAAACGTATTTCAAAAATCATTTCAGCCACTGGCAATATACAATCGACGGAAAGCGATACGATCTTGAAACACAAGGAATCGGCTCTTGGACACGCTGGCAGCTCACCGGCGATTCGCTGGCAAAAGTGCGTATTGAAACATTTTATGGCGAAAGCTGGGACAATTGGCGTTTTACTTCGCCATCGGTTAATTGCGAAATTACTACCCGCATTCACAAACGTTTTGAAGACTGGGAAGTAACCGGGCCGCACAACAAACTCAGTGAAGCAGAGCAAATAGCTGCCATGTTTATGCCAGTTATTATTGGCCGCATTCAGCAGAAGGGGTTGTTTAAGGAATAGGGGGAAGGCATTCTGTATTGCGACGTGATGCATCGATTCGCTGCGCCGGGTATGTGCCGGCGTTCTGCATTGCGACGTGATGCATCACGTCGCTACGCCGGGTCTGTGGATCAAAAACATTTCTCTTAGCGGCGTATGCAAATTGATCTCCAATCTGTTGGCAAGCGTTATAACCGCGAATGGATTTTCAGGAATGTAAATCACATTTTGCCTTCGGGTTCCTGCACTGTATTTACCGGCGGCAACGGCTCCGGAAAGTCAACACTGATGCAGGTTGTAGCAGGTAACCTCTTACCATCAGAAGGCAAAGTAGTTCGCGGTGATATTGCCGATGCTGATGTTTACCGCCATTTAAGCATTGCTGCACCTTATCTGGAATTGATGGAGGAATTTACGCTTGCCGAAAGCATCGAATTTCAGGCAAAGTTCAAAGCCTGGCGCGGCAATCTCAGCAATGCCGATGTACTTTCGCTTTCGGGTTTGCAACATGCTGCGCAAAAAGCCATCCGGCAGTATTCGTCGGGCATGAAGCAGCGGGTGCGCTTGCTGCTTGCTATTTTGGCCGATACTCAATTGCTTTTGCTGGATGAACCCTGCGCCAACCTCGATCAGGCTGCTATGAAGTGGTATGCTGAATTGATTACAGCACATCTTGACGGCCGAACCGTTGTTGTATGTTCCAATCAGCAGCAGGAAGAATTTTTCTTTTGCAAAGAACAACTAAGTGTTGAGCAATTTAAATAGGCAGCAGCCTTGTTAGATAAATCCCGCTCCTTGCCTTTGGGAAACAAAAGCAGTACACAACACGAGTGGAAATAGCCCGATTTTGCTATATTTGCGCCTCATTCCTTATTAACGTTCAACTGATTAAACTTAATTCCAATGGCAGATACCGGTGATGTAAGCCTCGGTACGTTCCTCCGCTACAACGGCGAACTTGTTCAGGTTGTAGAATGGCAGCACAGAACACCCGGCAACCTTCGTGCTTTTTATCAAGGCAAAATGCGTGTGCTGAGCAACGGCAAACTCGTAGAAAATCGTTTCCGCTCGGGCGAAGGTGTTGAAATTGTATATGTAGAATATCGCAACCTTCAGTTCATTTACCCCGAAGACAACAATATCGTGGTAATGGATAAAGATACGTTCGACCAAACTTATCTACCCAAAGAAATGGTGACCAATGGTCTCGAATTTCTGAAAGAAGGTATGGATGTAAAAGTTTGGTTTGAAAGCGACCAGCCCATTTCGGCCGAAGCTCCTACTTATGTAGAACTTCTGGTAACCTATACCGAGCCGGGTCTCAAAGGCGATACCGCTACCAACACTCTGAAACCCGCAACCGTTGAAACCGGTGCTGAAGTGCGCGTTCCGCTTTTCGTAAACGAAGGCGATATGATTCGCATTGATACCCGCACCGCATCGTATATCGAGCGTGTTAAACAATAACAGCTGTTGCAGCTAAACAAAACTCTCCGAAGTCAGCACTGATTTCGGAGAGTTTTGTTTATGATACAACGCATTTAACGAGCCTTAAATTCGGTTGTGTTATGCTCTGCCAAACCGGTCAGCTTATTACCTTTGCAGATAATGAAAATCACTCCGCACACACTTGCCAATGTTGCAGCTCTGCTTAATGCTGAGTTTGCCGGATCTGCCAATCTTTCTGTTACCGGTCTCAACGAGGTTCACATGGTTGAACCCGGCGACCTCATGTTTGTCGATCATCCGAAGTATTACGACAAAGCATTGAGCAGTGCAGCCACTACAATTCTCATCAACAAAAAAGTAGATTGTCCGGAAGGCAAAGGCTTGATTTTTTGTGATGAGCCGTTTACAGCATTCAATCAGCTGGTGCGTCATTTCCAGCCGCTGAACTACTCGCTTAAACCGGTAAGCGATACCGCTCTGGTAGGTGAAGGCACGGTGCTGCATCCGGGTGTGTATATTGGCAACAATGTAACTGTTGGCAGCAACTGTGTGCTGATGCCGGGTGTTGTGCTGTATGATAATGTGGTCATTGGCAATGATGTAATTATTCATGCCGGAGCCATTATCGGCGGTCATGCGTTTTACTATAAAAAACGAGCCGATCATTTCGAGAAACTCCAAACCTGCGGCCGTGTAGTTATTCACGACAATGTAGAAATCGGCGCCGGCTGTACAATTGATGCCGGTGTTACCGGAGATACGGTTATCGGCCGCCATACCAAGTTGGATAATCAGGTACATATCGGTCACGATACTGTTATCGGCGAAATGTGTTTGCTGGCTGCACAGGTTGGTATTGCCGGCGTTTGCCACATTGGTAACCGTGTTACACTTTGGGGACAGGTTGGCGTAGCCAGCGATCTTGTAATTGGCGACGGAGCAGTAATTATGGCGCAGTCGGGAGTGGCCAAAGATATACCTGAAGGATCCGTGCAGTTTGGTTCACCCTGCGACGATTCGCGGCAGCGGCTGCGTGAAATGGCAAGTGTACGGCAGCTTCCGGGCTGGATTGAGAAGTTCAGAAAATCAGGACTTTAACCTGCTTTTTTTGACGCTTCAGAGATTTATCCTGCTATTTATCGGATAAACTCAGGTATTTGTCTAAATTTAGTATCTCCTCTGCATGTAAGCTGGTAAATTTATTGTGAAATGGTTCAGAACAGCAGAAGTGGAGCAAGCCTCAGCGGCAAGCGCATTAAAGATTTTAAACTCAATGCCTTGCTGGAGGTCACCAACTCCATCAATAACAACGTATCAACCTCCGAACTTCTTTTAACGTTCGAAGGCATTGTGCGCGATAACCTGAACATTGGTAAATTAGTGTTGTTCAGTTTCGACGGGCAAGGTTGGCGATGTTTGCTGCAGTTTGGTGTTGACAATTCGTTCGCTGATATTGATGTAGCTCGTGAGTTTGCTGCAATTACCGACATCCGAACGATTGATATAGCAGCACATCCGCTCGAACGTTCGTTTGAAATTATCATTCCTGTTTACCATAAGTCATTGCCGCTTGCTTATGTGCTTGTCGGCGATATAAACGAAGATGAAAGCGGTATGAGTGCCGCCATCAAACATCTTCCGTTTGTTCAAACGCTTACCAATATTATTGTTGTAGCGATTGAAAACAAGAAACTCGCCAAAGACAATATTCGTCAGGCTACGATGCGCCGCGAGCTTGAACTTGCCTGGGAAGTACAGCGCCAGCTTTTCCCGGAACACTTGCCCAACGATGAGCAGTTTGATATGGATGCGGTGTATCTTCCGCACCTGCAGGTTGGCGGCGATTACTACGATTTTGTGAGGATTAACGAAAATGAAGTTGCGCTTTGCGTAGCTGATGTTTCAGGAAAAGGCGTACCGGCAGCATTGCTGATGTCGAATTTTCAGGCTAATATTCGTGTATTGCTGCAATACATGCCTGATCTTACAGAGTTGGTGCGCGAACTCAATACCAAAGTAAACCACAGTGCAAAAGGCGACCGGTTCATTACACTTTTTGTAGCCAAATACAATTTAGTAACCCGCGTAATGCACTACATCAATGCCGGTCACAACCCTCCGCTGCTCATTGCTCCCGACGGAGCAACACAGTTAACGATTGGATGCACCGGTTTGGGTATGCTTGATGAATTAACAAAAGTAAAAGAAGGCATCATCAACGTAAGTCCGAACTCAATGCTTTGCTGCTACACCGACGGATTAGTAGAGCAAACCAACGAAGAGGGAGAAGAGTTTGGAATGGAACGGCTTCAGGAAATTGCATGGACAGATCGGGTGCTGAATCCGAAGGCGTTTAACGCCATGCTGCTTAATCAGATTGAAGCGCATAAACAGCATCTGAATTATGTGGATGATATTGCGCTGTTTACGTGCCGGCTGCATTAAGCTATAATCTAAAAACTAAACCTTCGAGGTTTCAAAAACCTCGAAGGTTTAATTTTAAAACCTCGAAGGTTTAGCTTTTAGAAACCTCTGCAGTTGACTCTTTCTCCGGCACAATCCACAAATCAGCTGCTACAAGCATTGCGGCGAAAGCCCAGAAAGGAATTGCGGCTTTGTCGGTATCCAGAAAATTATTAAGTGTGCCGTGGATGAAATAAGTTACCAAACCGAGCAGCACCGAAAGCAAAACAGCGCGCATTTCTCCGGGCTGCATTCTGTGGTAAAGCCGCCAGCCGGTCCAGAGGATGGTAACTACAATGCCAAGCATCGACAGTAATCCGAACACACCGCTTTCGCAGAGCGGGCCAATGTATTCGCTGTGTGCGTTTCCGAGATCACCGGCATTGGTACTGATAATTGTTTTTTCATTGGAAAGCTGAAACGGTGCATACTGGAAACTGTATGTACCCGGTCCCCAGCCGAAAAATGGCCGTTCTTCAAACATCCGCATCGCCGAACTCCAGCGGTTCAAGCGTTCGAGGTTGGATGCGTCTGTCGAAATATTTGAAATTGATTCGATGTGTTCGGCAAGGTCATCGGAAGTATCCTGCCGGTTTTTTTCGAGCTTCATCAGAATGTCTGTCCACGAAAAAGCCAGAATAAGAAAAGCCGAAATACCTACCGTTGCTAGCCAGGCAAACTTTATGCGCAGACGCAGAACTACAAACAGTAAGAATGCGCCAATGAGACTCACCCAAGCTGCACGGGTATATGAAAAAATTAATGCAGTTAAAAAAATGAGCAGCAGCAGTCCTGCAATAATCCTCACATTGATTCCGTATCGCCGACTCATACTGAATGCGATGATTGCCGGAAAAAACATAGCCAGCGCTGCACCATAAGCTGTATGGTCGTTGTAGAACGGCGACATAACCCAGTGCGCCGAATCCTGATCGAAACCATAAAGAGAGTGATTGAAAACTGTATAGCCAATGACAATGGTAAAAGGCAGAATGTAGAGCCACAAAAACTTCCGAATGTTGCTCATTTCCCTGAACATAATTACGCCGAGGAAATAGAACGGCACAATAAACCAAAGCCGTGCAATCAAAAATTTGAGTGAAACCAAGGGCATTTCACTGGTCATGGTGGTAACTGCAACCCAGGCAAGATTAACCAGAATTGCAATAGTAACAGGGTGCGCAAGCAAACGCCTGTCGAACTTACCTTGCTGAATAAATTTAAGTAAGGCAAGTAAGAGAATGCCAGCCAGCAAAGGCTCAACAGGTAAGCTCAATCCGATACGAATATCCTGATTGGCAAGGTTAATGGAAAGCGGTGTAAGGAAAACACAAATCAGCAGGAGCTTATCGAGCGCAAAAACTGCTAATGCGGCAACAAGCAAAACAGCCGGTAATAAATTGAGCCAATAAAACTCATTAATCATGCACACGGCATTAGCTGCGAGGAAAACCCCGCACCAGCCATACACCCAAAGCAGTGTGCGGCGGTTGCTAAGACCTTTATCGGGTTCCATGTGTTGCGGATGCTGTTTTTTTATCGAGCAGTACAAAGAGCAGGAAACTCAGGAACAATGCGGAGGCTGTTGCAATCACGATGATAAGCCAGCGCACCGGGTATGATTTTGCATCGGCCGGGAAGGGGGATGCTACAATGTTTGAGTAGGTAAGCTCTTTGGTCAGATCGCTGATTGCGCGGTCGTAATCGGTGCGAACAAGGCTGTAATCTTTACGCAGCTTTTCGAGCTGATCGCTGTACCAGAGCAGGTCGCCGCCTTTTCGGCGGAGGTTTTTGTAAAGCGAATCGGCCTTGTCAGTTTGCGATCCTTTTGATTTCAGCAGGCTGCGGGTTACTTCCTTGGTTTGCGCTTCATAATCGAGCAAACCATAATTTTCACGCAGCAATTGCATTTGCTTTTCGAGCGAGTCGATTTGCATTTGCTTTTGTGCTAACTGGTCTTTGAAAATATTTACGACTTCACGGGTTTTTTCGCGCTGAAGATTTCGTGCTTTGATATTTACGAAATTGATCAGGGCTTTAACCATACTGCATGCCGTATCGGGATTGGTGTCATAAATGTATATCAACACCGATTCAAATTCGGTTTTTCGCACGATAACGTTTTCATCATAAGAACTGAAGAGAAGTGTTTGCCCGTTTTTCTGTGCAGTATCAATGCCGTAAGTCTTTGCGAGGTTAAAGCGCTTCACCATCATAAAACGAACATCGGCAGAACTGAACAATTGGAGCAATTGTTCAGAAGGCGTTTCGCTTGAATAGGGAATGATATTAACCGGATACACAACCGCCATCGATTTGTATTTCGGTTTAATAAACCATTCGCCGGAAAAAATAAAACCGCACAGCGCAGCAACCGCACCAATAATGGCGAGATGCAAGAACCGCTTACGGGCGATTTGAATCAAACTGGATTGCTCGAAGTAGTCAGACATTTCAGTAATCAGGCAGCTGAACGTGTTTGGTTACGAATACGGCGGAGGTTGTCGAAAAGAATCAACCCGAGTACGCCGAAAATCAATGTGGCTACTGTACTTACAGCAACAATAAGCCAACGCACCGGATACGATTTACGTTCGGCCGGATACGCTTTATTTACGATAAACTTGTAGGGAAGGACTTGTTCGTTGTCAACTTTCGCCTCTTCGTATTTTGTTTTGAGCAGGTTGAGTTGCTGGCGCTGGATGTACAGGTTTTCACGAATCGCCATGTAAGCCGAGCCGTAGGATGCAATGATATTCAGCTGTTCACGCAGTGATGCAATGGCCCGCTGATCGCCTTTGGAAAGGGCAATAGCATATTGCTCGCTGGTTACTTCCGATTGTGATTCGTAGTCGTAAACACCAAGTTTGTTGAGCTTCGCCAGCGAATCCTGCATGCCGTCAACTTCGGCTTTCTTTTTCAGGTATTCTGATTCTACAATGCGGAAAGCTTGTCCGGCGCGTTCACGCTGCATTCGGCTTTTGGTTGAGTCGAGCAGGGCTGCAATTTCGTTGGCAATGGCAGCAGCAAGTGTACGATCCTCGTCAAGTACTTCAATCTTTACCGACATAAACTCGGTGCGCTTGTAAGAGATGTTGTCGTTATACGTTTCGTACAGGCGTGTGTTTTTATACTTGTCGGCCGTGTCGATGCGGTAATGCTGCATCAGGTTGTACTTTTTGCAGATTGCCGAACGAATTTCATCGGAGTTGAGGATCTGCATCATTTGTTCGGCCTGTTCTTCTTCACCAAACTGAAGTACATCCTGCTTTCCGGTTACGTCTTCGGTAAGCAGTGCTTTAGAAATGGAGTTCGACTGCACAGGGAACATGATCACCGACGATTTATATTTTTCGTGGATGAGCAGCGAGATCACCGATGAAATAATCACAGCGGCAATGGCGATAATGAGGAGCGGCTTGCGCCAGCGCCAGAGGAAGTCGAGGAGACTGGCGGAGTTGAACTGGCTTTCGTTGCCTTGGGTTGTAGTCATGAACGAAATGTGTGTTTCTGGTCGTTGCTGTGCCGGAATTGAGCAAAACCCGCTACAGCAGGGGCAAAAGTAACAAAAAACCGCTCCCGGCACTCAGAAATGCCGCTAAACGGATTTACCGGAAAATTATTGTGAGGCTGGTGTGATTTATCCGTACTTCAGAATTCGGAACATTCCCTTAATACTGATTAGTCGTGTAGCAAAAGCCCAGCCCAGCGATGTAGCCACCATTATCACAAATCCGAGCACCCAGCCGGTTTTCCCGGGTTGCATCAGATAGGTATGGCAAACATGGGTTATGGCCAGAACCCCGGCTGCGTAAACAGCTAATATGGTCAGCAGTCTGAAATTTACCCTGAATTTAAACTTATACTGCACTATAAGTACCTGAGCAACAGCCGTAAGCACCTGTGTAGCCAAGCTGGAAATAGCCGTTCCCCGGGCTTCCATGTTGAAGTGGTTGATAAACAGGTAGTTCATCCCAACATTAAACACCATCCCCGAAAGCGCTACAATGTTCAGCTGTTTCAGGTTTCCGTTTGCAGTGAGCAGGGTGCCGAAAATGTAGGTAGTTGAAATGGCTACAAAGCAGCTCATGAGCATGCTAAAGACAAATGTGACATCGCCCAGATGTTCTTCGCCGTAAAGCAAGCCCATCAGGTTATCGCGGTAAAAAGCGCAGCCAATGGCAATTACAACGGCCGGAGTCATGAGCAGGGTAAAAGAAAGCTTTACTAATGCCTCTACAGATTCTTTGAACTTGAGCATGCGCGAGAAAATGGGCAGCAGCAGTACCGAAAACAGGTAGGCAATCATGTTGGTAGCATCCAGCAGCCGGTAGGCTTTTGCATAAATGCCAGCCTGTTCGGAGCCTGTGTGTTCAAGTTCATCGGAAAGCATGTCGCGTTCCTTTTTCAGTTCAGCGTTCAGCACCAGATCCGGATCGCGAAGCACTTTGAGCCGTTCCACTTTTTCGGGATTGCCTGCCGGCAGCATACGTTCCAGCATTACAGAGTCGATGCGGTTGTAAAACGTCATCAGCAGCACCAGCACCGCGAACGGGAAGCTTTTCCGCAAAATCATTATCGAAAACGGCAGACTCCAGCGCAGTTTAACGTTATGCGTATGCCGCGCAACAGCCATAAAAGCAACAACTGCTGTTATCATATAGCCAACAGTTTGTGCATACACAAAATCCATTATATCAACCCGGCGCTGAAACAGGTTAGTCCAAAGCATTGCCCCAACAATACTGATCATCAGCACCCGGTCGAGAACAGAAATCAGCGCATCGGTTTTGAAAAGATGAAGCCCCTGCAAATTGGAACGCAGGTAAAGTACCATTGATATCAGGAACTGATTGAAACCCAGCATTAACAGTAGTTTCAGCAGACGGGTATCATAACCGATAATCAAACCAACAACAACAGTGGCTATGATATAAATAACGGCCAGACTGAGTTTCAGTACAAACAGCGCCGAAAAATGCTTGGTAAGCAGGTGACTGTTTTGCGCAATATTCTTGTTGTTGAAATTGGTAATACCAACATCAAGCAGAATATTCAGCAGAAACGAAAAGTTGAACAGCGCAAAGTATTCGCCATAAGCAGCGTTGCCCACCTCGTTTTGTACGTGCGGCTCAATCACCAATATCCAGAACGGCTTTATAAGCAGGTTCAGGAAAAGGAGAATAACGAGGTTGGTGACGAAACTTCGCTGCATGGGATTGATTGAGGCGCGAAATTATGGAAAAATGCCGTATGAGAGTGAGAAACAGAGCGAGAAACAGAAACAGAGCGAGAAACAGATTGAGAGTGAGAAACAGTGTGAGAGCGAAAATTCATACACACGCTCTCGCTCTGTTTCTCACTCTCATCCTCGCTCTCATTCTGTTTCTCGCTCTGATACCTATATAGTTTATTTTTTGCTGAATGCTACCTCAGGCGCTTATTGAAACTGTTCCTTCTTTGCCGCATTGGCCTGATCGTGTTTGGGTAGCTTTGCTGCGGGCAGGTAAAGTGCATCCGTTGTTTGGAGCGAACCTCATGTGCCTTAAAGTACCGTCCGCTCCGGCTTTCCCGGCGGCCGGGCAGTGTTGTTCGGTGGGAGTTTCGTTTTTCCCGTCCTCTGGTCAATCCGGGCTATGCAATCATTCCGCTCGGTGTCAATACAAAAACAGGTAACACATTTCAGGCAAACGTGCATCTTTGGGCTATGTTAAGATTGTTTCTTGTTATATCAGGCTGTTTGCTTTTTATTTTCCCTTGCAACGCACAGTCAGCAAACAACGCTGACAATCAGGGGCGCAATACAGTTGTTTTTGGGGGGTATTATCGTACAGCTTATTCTGTTGCAGAATTTGGCTTTGGGAAAAGCTATTCTACAATTGAAAATGTTTATTCCGATATGAGAATGGGATTTGTAGGTACCGAACTTCTTTTTAATTCAAACAAGATCTACGTATGTCCAAAGATTGGAGCAGAGTTTTCGTTTCTTTTGTTTTGTGTGCGCTCAAATTTGTTGTATCAGACAGATTTCAAAACCGGCGCACTCGTTTTACGTCCTGAAATAGGATTAACAGCTTTCGGGTATTTTCACATTCTCTATTCTTACAACATAACTCTTGTCAATCAAACACCATTAAGAGAGACACATGGCCTGCATTTGCAATTTAATTTATTTGCAGGTGGGAGAAATTACGAGAACACTGGCGGGTAATTTACCACGACAAACGTGCATCTTTGGCAAATGATGTTACCGCAATCAGCAGCACCGTTGCAACTTGTATCACCGCTTCGCGGCTGGCCGCCGGGGCTTGAGGTGGCATTGCTCCGTAGCGATCTGGTACACGGACTTTACGGCGGCAATAAGTACTACAAACTCTATTACAACCTGCTTGCCGCTGCCGAAGCCGGACTTCCGTTGCTCACTTTTGGCGGGGCTTTTTCAAATCATATTGCTGCAGTAGCTGCTGCGGCTTCGGAAGCGGGCATTGCAGTTACCGGCATTATTCGCGGCGATGAGCTGGATGCTTCTTCCAATGAAGTGTTGCGTTTTGCGGCTGCTTGCGGAATGCGTCTTGAGTTTGTAAGTCGCACCGAATACCGCCGCAGGCACGATGCTGCTTATCACCGGGAGTTGGAAGCGACTTTCGGCAGTTTTTACCTTGTGCCCGAAGGCGGTACCAATGCGCTTGCGGTGCGTGGCTTTCAGCACATACTTCCTGCTGCCGCAGCTGAGTACGATCATATTTTCACCGCCTGCGGCACCGGAGGAACGCTTGCCGGACTGGCGGCCGCCGCACATCCGCATCAGCACGTTACCGGAATTGCAGCGGTGAATGATGCCGCAACCATAAATGCCCGTGTAGCAGAACTGCTGCGGCCTTATCCGAATGCGGCAGCTTGGCAACTCAACAGCAATTTCACTTTCGGCGGCTATGCACGAACTGCGCCGGAATTAGATGCTTTTTGCCGCGAGGTTTCGGCGTTCTGGAATGTGCCGCTGGAGCCGGTTTACACCGGGAAATTGATGTTTGCTGTTGATGCTTTGGTGGGGCGGGGGGAATTAACCGGGAAGGTTTTGATTTTGCATTCGGGGGGATATTTACTATTTTGAACCATGAAACTTCAAGACGTAATTTCTGTAGCTCGTAATAAAACTTTAGAACTCATTAATAATGTAAAAGCAGGAGAGTTTACGCTGCTGCTTAATTATATTTTATTTAGTTGCGTTTGTCTATTTGGATATATGTCATTGGGTTATTTATTAAAAATTTTTGGGAAAATTGACCTTAATGCTGGGGTTTTTAAAGCACTGGATAGTGTCCATTCAGGCGCTAACGATGCCTTTGAGATGAGTGTATTTTTTGTAGTGCTCATGCTCATTGTGCTTATTGCATGGTTCTATCAACTCAACAAAATGCTCAGGCTAAAGGGAGTTGAATTTAACTATTCGCTTTCGTCGGTTATTTGGTCTTGGCTCATACCGGGCTATAATCTTTTTCAGCCTTTAAAGATTATGAATGAAACAAAGAAGAAAGCAATTGAATTTTCGTTGATTCAAACGAACGATGTCTCAAAACTTAATAAATATTGGTATCTGTTTTTGTCGGGATATGCTGCAATGTTTTTTGTGGAGGAGTTTTTTAGAAATAAAACAGAATACTTCCTGCTCAGCGTTTTAGCATTGTTATTGTGTGTTGTTTTTATAAAATTAAGGGTAAGCATTGGAGTTGTTCAAAAGCAACCAGAGCAATAAAAATTTCTTTGTTCTGATGCTGCATTTTTCCGCTTACTGATTTAGTCTCATGTCTATTTCACTAAACTCTGGCAAACTTAATGAGCGGAAAAACATCGCTGTTGTCTGCTTTTTTAATGCATTCAGGTAAGTCTGCCTCGCCTCTGTTGCCTTTGGAGCCGGTGTACACCGGGAAATTGATGTTTGCTGTTGATGCGTTGGTGGGGCGGGGGGAATTAACCGGGAAGATTTTGATTTTGCATTCGGGTGGTGTGTATCACTAATAGTTTCTCGCAAAAGAGAGAGTGGTAATTTTAGTATGTTTATAATGGTGAAATAATTTTCAATTATGTACGTGCAACAAATTTCAATACCATTCCCCAAAAAGCCTGATGAAGAGTTTTTCCGGACTGTCGATCTGCTAATGAATTTTTACAGGGGGAGCGGGCAGAGTTTGGGACGTATTCATATAGAGTATTTGGAGAAAAACAGCATAGTTGCCCTTCACCACGCACATGAAAGAAATTCTTTTTCCTCAAAATACAATAGTTTTTATGTGAACAGGGAACTGGAAAGGTTAAAGAATAATTACGCCATTACTCCTGTATTCAGCGTTGCGGGTAAGGCTTCGCCGGGAAAAAATTATGTGTGTAAATGTGTATCTAGAGATTTTATGATCTTAACAACGAATTATATTTCAATAGGCTCACCGGTAATCTGCGGATCATGTACTAATTCTGTGCCCTTGTATAAATTACCTGTTTATGATGATTATGGATATATGCCAATTCTTAGCTGGGAATCAAATTACCAGTCATGTGATCGCCTGCAAATGAATTGTGAAGTGGGTGAACGGTTCGGCTTGAACCAGCTTGAATTAATAGATTCGCAACTATCAAAGCAAGGCAGGGAAATATGTGCCCGGCTGGAGGTATTAACTGAGACACCGGTGTATTACTACCTGCACAATTACACAAAGAGAAGAGGAACTCCGGAATCTATTCTTTGTCCCGGTTGTGGTAAGAAATGGCATTTAAAGAATTTGCTTTGTGAAGAGTATAATTTCATGTGTAAGCATTGCCGTATTGTATCTATCGAATCGCCGTATAGCAGATCTTAATTTTAAGGATATTACTTAATCAACACCCCCCTGTTCAAACTCTGCAAAGCACAACGCACAAAACATCGCCAACCCCGGATAGTTTTGTACAATGCGCCATTTTCAAGTTGGCTTAGTAATGTTTATGCTTTCCGTTGCCGGGCTTGCCCAGCCATCGGAACGCAAGCTCATGCCGGCCGATTATATTTCGCGCTACAAAGACGATGCAATTCGTGAAATGCAGCTTTCGCGGGTGCCGGCAAGCATTACGCTGGCGCAGGGCATGCTGGAGTCCGACAACGGAAACAGCGCGCTGGCAGTTTATGCGAACAATCATTTCGGGATAAAATGCCATACCGAATGGACGGGCGATACTTACACGCAAGACGACGACGAAAAAAACGAATGCTTCCGCAAATACAAAAGCGTTTACGATTCGTATCAGGATCATTCCAATTTTTTAGTCACGCGCAAACGTTATGCAGCGCTTTTTGAGTTAAAGACTACCGATTACAAAGGCTGGGCAAAAGGGCTGAAAGCAGCGGGTTACGCCACTGATCCGAAATATGCAGATCGGTTGATTGATATTATCGAGCGCAATAAACTTTACGAATACGATCAGCAGCAGCCTTTGCCTTCGGTAATTGTTCAGGCATCCGGAAAGCCGCAGCAGGTATCGGTTACAGCATCGGGGCGTGAGGTTTTGCGCAACAACAATATTAAGTTTGTAGTTGTAAAGCAGGGCGATACATTCACAAAACTTTCGCAGGAACTCGGCCTCGAAATCTGGCAGCTTTGCAAGTACAACGACCTCGATAAAAATGCGGTGCTCAAGCCCGGACAGGTTTTGTATCTCCAGCCTAAGCGCAAAAAATCGCATACCGAACAAGCGCATACTACAAAGCCGGGCGAAACACTTTCTCAGATTTCGCAGCAGTACGGCGTGAAACTATCTGCACTTTACAAATACAACAACCTGAAGCCGGGAGCACAGCTTAAAACCGGCGATGTCATTCAATTACGCCGGAAGCGGTAAAGCTATCTCTGCAAAAACGGAAGCAGTTCAGGCTCTGTGCCCGTTATCGTTTTGCCAAACGCTGCAAATTCCAAATCAGCTTTTTTGTTGTAAATAAGTAAAGCCGATATGCCTTTACCGGTTTTAAGTTGTGCTATTGCATCGGCGAACAAAGCATTATCGTACAAAATTTCGCACGATCCCGAAGATATGTTTCCGAATAACGCATCAACAGCCGTTTGGCGTTCAACCATTCGTGTATTCGGAAAAATAACAACAATGCGCTCTGCCGAATCAGCATGTAAAACCAACCGTCTGAATACTTCTGTAAAAGCTATTTTGCAGTTGATGCAGTCGGCCTGACTAACAGCAAAAACAAGTGTATGCGAAGTTTCTTTCCGGTTGGTTTGACTGATCCATTCGCGCAGCGATAATTTTGGAACAGGTTTTTCCGCAGCTTTTTTTTCCGCATCTGTACAGGCTTCTGTATAAATCAGGCAGCCAATCAAAATAGCCGTTATCGTTCGCATCAGTTTTTCTTCAGTTCATATACATCAATAAAATAGTGTTCACCTGATGAGTTGATGAAAAAGTATTGATTATTACTTTTTCCGAAAACACCTCCTCCGTTCATCAGCGTATCTTTTACAACGGCCTTATCGTTTGTCGTAACGATTTGAAATCTGAACATACTGTCGATACTTTTTGCAGGATTTTTTGCAGAGTAAATCATGCAATTCTCCTGATAATCAAAATCGCCGGTTTGCATTTCGCCGGGATTGTATTCGGGCTGTAGATGGTATTTATGTCCGTTAAAACTGTACCAGCCGGCCGAACTTTGGAACAGCAGTGTATCGTTCACATTTCTGAAATGAATATTCTGCCGCGTATGTTCGGGGGCATAAACAACGTAATTCTTAACAGCTGCCGTGTTGAGTTTTTCACCAATCCAGCTCAGCTGCTTCCCGATTTTCATTTCGGCCAGCAGTGTTAAACTGTCGCGTGTGTATAGCCGCATTGTATCGGGCAAAATAAATAATGCATCTTGGTTATGCGCCATTGCAAACACACTGTTATTGTCCACAGCGAAGCCCATTTCAGGTAAAAAATGATATTGCCCGTGTTTACTTTTTGGCATTGATCGGAATTCGATTTGCGAAGTTTGTTTTACTGTAAACAGCGTATCTGTTTCAATCAGAAAAACACGGCTTTCGGCAATTACAACATCTTCAATCGGATAGTTTCGTGCCGCAGCATTGGCTTTTGCTGTTAGCGAATCCTGCGGTTTTCCGAAAACCGCAGCATAATCGGCATACGACCTGAAATGGAACTGCAAGGCAACATAGTAGATCATGTAAATTTTATCATCACAAGCATACAAGCCTTGCACACGCGATAGTCCGGAGAAAATTCCTTCGGCAGTTGAGTCGAACGGTTCACGTTTATGATAGACCATACCGCGCAATGAATCTGCAGCACGGCATTGATTCAGCAGTTGATTATCGAGTACCGTATCAGCAGTAAATGCTCTTAATTGTTTGCCCGAATATGTATTGTAAATAGTTGCAGACGCACCGGTAAGGGCAACAATACGATCATCACCAATTGCGAAAACCTGTTGCGGGGAATACTGAAGCAGCGTTTTCGATTCGTCAAGCGGAATATGCCTGATGAGTTCAAATGTAATGCCGGAGTTCCGGCCGCTGCAACTGAATAACAGTGCAGCGGCCAAAACAAAAGGCATGCCGGTTCCCCTGGCGGTTACTTTCAGTTTACTGAACATAATCCATTGTAAATTCAACGCTGCCGTCGGGCAGTGTGCTGATGTCGCGGATGCGGCGGAGCTGGCGTACAGATGGCGTCTGCTCATTTGCAATAAATGAATCATCGCCATTGCTGCTGCTGATGGATGATGACAGCGAAAAGATATCAGTAGGTGTGCTGCTGATTGTATTCCCGCCGCTGCGGTCGCCAACGATTACAGTTGCACAAACACTGTTGCCCGGATAGCAAGTGCCAATAGGTGTTTGCGGGAAATTGGGTCCCGGAATAAAATAGCCTGAAAGATGTGTAACAAAAGGTGCGCGCCCCTGTGTTGCTTCTTCAAGCAGTTGCTGATAAAGCTCCGGAGAAGCAGCTTCAATAAGTTGCTCGGGAGTACGCTCTTTGTAGTCAAACGTACTGAGCGGTGTTGGGCCAGCCGGTGAAACGGTTTCTTTGGCACAGCTCGTAAGCAACAATGCCGCGCCGCAAATTGCAGCGATTAAAGTGTGTGTCGTTTTCATAATGATGTGATTTTTGGTTCGCAACAAATGTATAATTGGAAACGATAAATGAAAATCCATCACCAATAAATTACATCATTATTTTAGTTATCATCAATGTCTGCATTTTTTGAAAATGCAGCTTGATTTCAAAGATTTTAAAGTGTAAATAGCTGTTTTTAAATGGTGTAAACGAATGTCCTGCAGATTTCAAAATACTGCTATCCGAAGAAGAGATAGCCCGCAAAGATTGCGGCAATAATTCCGGCTAAATCGGTAAGCAGCCCAAAACCAACTGCATATCGTGTTTTACTTACACCTGCTGCACCAAAATAAACGGCAACAATGTACAATGTTGTATCAGCAGCACCCTGCATGATGCAGGAAATACGGCCGGGGAGGCTGTCGACGCCATACGTTTTCATGGTTTCCACCATCATCGAGCGGGCACCGCTGCCGCTCAGCGGTTTCATGAATGCAGTGGGCAGCGAGGGCACAAAACCACCGTCGAATCCCATGCTGTGAACAGCCAGCAGTAAGCCTTCTTCGAGCAACTTCATTGCTCCTGAAGCGCGAAAGACACTTACCGCAACCAGCATGGCAACGAGGTACGGAATGATATTCACTGCAGTTTTAAATCCGTCTTTTGCACCATCAACAAAAACTTCAAACAGGTTGAGTCGCGCTTTCCAGCCCGAGAGCAAAAACGCAATGATGATGCTGATAAGCAAACCGTTTCCAACCAATGCAGTGTATTTCTCAATCACTTCGCGGGGCTGACCGAAAAGCAGTGCTACCAATCCGCCCACCAAGAGTGTAAGTGCACCTAACCATCCGAGCAGAACCCTGTCGGGACGGATGCGCTGGCGAAACATGCAGAGTAGAATGCCGGTGAGTGTGGAGACATAAGTTGCCAGCAAAATAGGCATGAACACATCAGCCGGATTGGCGGCGCCGGCTTGTGCGCGGTAGGCGAGAATGCTTACCGGAATTAGTGTGAGGCTTGAGGTATTGATGACCAGAAACATGATCTGCGCATCGCTGGCCGTGTCTTTTTGCGGGTTAATTTCCTGCAGCCGCTGCATCGCTTTAAGCCCCGATGGCGTGGCCGCATTGTCGAGCCCGAGCATATTGGCCGAAAAATTCATAAGAATATGCCCCATCGCCGGATCCTGTTTCGGAACACCGGGAAACAAGCGACTAAAAAACGGCGAAGTAATTTTTGCCATGAACCCGATAGCACCCGCCTGCTCTCCGATACGCATCAGGCCAAGCCAAAGCGTCATTACACCGGTAAGGCCAAGCGCAATTTCAAAAGCCGTTTTTGCACCATCAAAAATTCCGGTTGTCAGCTCACCGAACACACCTGTTTCACCGAATACGAAAAGCCGAATCAGTGCAACAACAAATGCAATGAGGAAAAGAAAAAGCCAGATGTAATTGAGCAGCATACAGCCAAAATACTGCAAAGCCGTTTTGGCTCAATTGTTAAATAATCTAATCTATTAACAACTAATTGTGTTAATCGCCCGGATTTTATAGTTTTATTACAAAATTGTTCAGATGACATATTTCCTTCTTGCTATCATGATAATTGGAATGTTGTACATGCTTAAAGATCTTTTTTCGGATATTTCTTCCAGCATTTCCAATAACTCATCCGATCATAATTTTATCCATCCTTCGGGAACTCATACAGAACATAATCATACGGAAATAGATACGTCGCATATCAATCATACTTACACTGATCATTCCGGGTTTTTCGGCGGCGACGGTGCTTCGTTTTCATCTGATACAAGTTCAACATCTCCTTCTGCAGAATAACAGATGAATTTTCTTTCAGTAATTTATGATCTGCTTAAATGGCGCGCAGATAAAGTTCAGTCTTCATCTTACTTGCGCCGTTCCGGGACGTTGAGAAAAATAGAAAATCCCGAAGAGGGTCGATCAGAAGAGCCTTTGATTCCAGTCTGGTTGCCTGAGCATTTGCGTCCCAAAGCAACAGATAAAGAGCTTGACAAAACCGATTAACATGAATAAAGCTACTCAGGTTTTGCTCATCATTGCTGGTATTTTGTTAGCAGCATTTTTGATTTGCGTGTTCATCAACCGCATAATCAAAAGGAAGCAAGTCGTTTCTGCCGATGAAGACGAAAAGCCAAAGGGAGGATTCTGCTATTTTTTTATCGAGTTGATTTTCGGATTATTTGGCGGCAACTAGCGACAGAAAATTCCTGAACACATTCAATCCATTCTCACCGCTTACTTCCGGGTGAAATTGCACACCAAAAAGCGGCAATACCGGATGCCTCATGGCTTCAATCAAATAATTTTCGGATGAAGCCAAATGCGTGAACGATGCCGGAAGTGTAATGCCTTCGGTGTGATCTTCGGCCATCATAGTTGTTTCGCCGAGACCTTTCAGCAAAACATCCTGCTTCAAAATCCGTATCGGAATTTCGGTGCGTACTTCCTGCCCGCGATAAATTTTTGCACCGTGCAGAATGCCCATCACCTGATGCCCGAAACAAATACCAAGCACCGGAATTTTTCCTTCACAAGCCCAACCAAATTTTTCGTGATAAGGGGCATGATCAACTTCCGTAAGAAATGTAGGTGAGCCGCTGAAAATTACAGCCTGCGCATCATCCAAACAACTAACTGAAAAAGCATCCCATGCTGTAATACGGCTTTCAAACCCGCATTGCGCAACCATTTCGGCAATGTGCGGAGTTTTGCGGCTTCCGAACTGAATAATCTCTACCATGAAAATAAGTGTTGAGTGGAAAGTGTAAAGTGTAAAGCGGTTAAAATGTTGAGTGATGAATGATGAGTGTTGAATGGTGTTAACCGGGAAGTGTTGTTGCCTTTTTTCGCTTGTGCGAAAAGGTGAATGTTTGCTTTTCTTGCTAACAGGCTCTCTGAGTCAAATTTAGCAGTTTGAACGAACTGATTGCAACGCAATCAGCAGTAAAGCAAATCGGGTTGATGGTGCTTGCAACATCAACCCGATTTATTATTAAGTGGAAAGCATTTTCGTTTTACACTTTACACCCTACACTTTACACTTTATTCAATAATGAGCATTTCTACGCGGCGGTTGCGCTGGCGGCCTTCGGGGGTTGTGTTGGGCGCAATCGGGCGGGTTTGGCCGAACCATTCTGGTTTGAGTTGCGACTCGGGAACGCCTTTCTTCATCAGATAAGCTTTCACCGCTTTCGCACGTTTCTCAGAAAGCTTCATGTTTCCGGCAGGCTTACCAACATTGTCGGTGTGACCTGAGATTTTCAGCTTCCAGTTTGGTTTTTTCTTGAGCAGTTCTGCAAGCTCATCGAGCGAAGCATATGAAGTGGCGCGGATAATGTCTTTGCCGCTTTCAAACTCCAGGTTGTCGAATGCTTTCTTGAGAATTTCGGCTTCCTGTTGTGTGAGCTGTACAACCACATCCGGAACTTCCATCGGTTTGAGTGTGCTCTTCACCGGCTTCGGAATATCAAAGCGGAAGAGTCCGTCGCTCAGGCTGCGCAGTGCGCGTTTAGTAACCCCGTTTACAATTATACGCACTTCGTTGGTGCCTTGTGTGTTGTCGCCATCGAGACGGAACACGCATACTGAATCGGCAGGAAGTGTTTCGTATGTAAATGTGCCGTCTTTGGCCTGACGAACAGAATTCATGCTCTGGCCGGCAATATTTACAAGGTGTAAACGCACTTCAGGACAACCTTCGTTATCAGCCGGGCCGGGTTTCTCGGGACAAAGGTCAACTTTATCCATTACTCCGTCGCCGTCTTTATCCGGGCAGCCTTTGAACTCAGGTAATCCGGCTTCTTCGGGGCAATCATCTTCTTTGTCAATGATTTTGTCGCCGTCTTTATCCGGGCAACCGTTGAATTCGGGCAGACCCGGATCATCCGGACAAGCATCTTGTTTGTCGATGATTTTATCGCCGTCTTTATCGGGGCAACCATTAAACTCTTTCAGACCCGGTTCATCAGGGCAAATATCTTCTGAGTCCTGAACATGGTCACCATCGCGGTCGGGGCAACCGAGGAATTCCCAAACACCCGGTACATCAATACACTTATCGCGTTTATCAGATACTTTGTCTTTATCGCGGTCGCGTACTTGCTTGTACATGATCGGAATTTTGAGCGCCATGTATAAGTCTGCACCGTACAGAACTTTGTCTTTGTTTTGTTTCCTGATAAAGTAGGGTGCGATATTGTTTGTGCCAAGAATGAGCGGCCCTATCCGTACACCAGAGCCAACCATAAAGTTTCGGTGCTGATCATAAGAAAGCGGCACCCAAACACCAAACCATTTATGATCCCAGCGCGGTGTAACGCTGATGCGGGTCAACTCATGTACTTTTTCTTGATTTTTGCGAAGCTGGAACGCATAGTAAGGCGTTAAATTCACGTAAAAATCTTTCCAAATATTGTAATCAATTTGCATGCTGAATGCAAGTGGAAGATTCATACGGTAAAAACGTTCGCCGGTTCCTGTACTCGCGGATCCAAAGCGATTGCTCAGTGTATCGTCGAATGCCTGAATTGGAATTGAATCAAATACAAGGTTGTTTATATTCCATGAATTTACATCGGCTACAAAGTCATTGGCAAATTGTCCTTTTTCAAAACGGATGGATCCCAGATCTGTAAGTGATGCACCTACACGGAGTTTATATTTGTTTTTATTGCGCATCCATAGATCGGTTTGCCCATCCATGTCATATTTATACTTCTTGTAATCGGGCCGCCATTCATAGGTAAATCCAAGATCAAGACCTATTCCGGGCCGACTTGATACTTTGTATTTCGGCGTTTGTCCTTCGGGAAACTCGAAGTTATTGGAGTGACCATATCTGATTTCTGAACGGAAAAAAGTAAGAACAGAATCACTCTGAACGAGGTACTGAAGATTATCAGCAAAAATATATGCTGATCCAAGTCCCAGCAAAAGTTTAGGACGAACACCAACTTTCATATAATGTTCGTTCTTGTCAACAATAGTATGCGCCCAGGTTGCACCAACTTCAGCCCAGGTCATGTATTGCAAACTCACCTGTTTGTTTTCGATACGCTGCAGCCAGTTTGTGCTGTCTTCGAGTCCTGAATATGCAAGTTCTGCAAGCGGTGCGCCAATACCATCAATATTAAGATAGGTACGGATGCTCCCTGTAAGAGCAATTGCATTGTGCTCGTTAATTGTTACCATGAAGGAAGGCAACAAAATACGATTGCTGAAATACACGGATTTGTTGTAGTCTGCCTGACGTTTGAACAGATATTTATCTGTAAACAGAGAATCAGCAAAGGCCGGGAAACTGCTGGTACTGTCGGGAGGCAACAGCGGACCGGTGCGGTTATCAAAAGCTGTTTTGCGCAACCCGATGTAGTTGTTGCTGAATCCGAAACTGGTGCCGATGAGCAAGATGTCAACCTTGTAACGACTGTCGGCAATAGAAGAGGGGTTCATGTCAACTCCGTTGACACCCGCGTAGTTACTGTTGCCGTACCCCAAAAAGTCTTGCTGGGCATTTGCCGGGAATGACAAACAGCCTAACAGCAGCAGGAGGATCGCTGTAATTTTTTTCATGCGTTTGGTTTGGTTAAGTGCAATAAAGGTAGTTAAAACATGCTTTCTGTGGCAACGGTTATTTTTCTCTTTATGTGAGAAAATCAGTTCGCCGGTTTGATCGTATATAATTAGGAATATGAGTTTACATGATTGGCCATGCGCAAATATATCTTCCGTTTGCACCGCATACTAATGTGTAGGCAGTAGTACTGTTTAAACGGCCAATACTGCATGGTGTTTGTCCGTTCAAAGGGCTTCCCGGAGTTGGTGTTCCTGAGTTGTGAATTAAATGCAGTTGTGATGTTTCGCGACTATTTACAGCTATTCGTACATCGCCATCACCAAACGTAAATACTTGTGCACGGCCACTGAGTTTAGCTTCAAAGTTTTGGCTAATCAATAATTTTTTATCCTGATCGAATACCTGTAATCTGCTGCCCTGTGTAAAAATGTATTCGCGGATACCATCTCCGGTTGCATCACCATAGCTGAATTCCGGTTTTTCTGAGAAGTCGGCAATATGCAGCCGTTCAAGATTTCCGTTTAATGAAACGCGCACAACATTGCCCAGCGAATCGGATGCAACAAGGCGTGTAAGCGATAAATCGCGGCCGGGTTCTAAGGTGAATGCTGTGAGCGGCATGGGAAGTTGCTCACGGATATTCAAACGAATATTACCCTGCCGGTCGGTGATATAAATATGTCCCGAACGATCAGCAAAAGCAATGTAGTCCTTGCCTCCGACAACGCAATGCTGCACCGGAGCCTGAATAATATCTGCTGCCGGTTGGAATTTCCAGCCTTCTACTTTCTCTCCTTTAATTGTATAGTTATATACTTTTTTATCTGCACAGGCAATCAGCAAACGATAATTCCGGTCTTTGTCGTAATCCATTGCGCGCAGCGGCGATGTTGCTTTTGCCGGTAATTTCAGCGGAAAAGGAGCAAGGTTATTTCCGTTTCGGTCAATAACATGAATGGCTGATGCTGTAGCAAAACAGATCTGAAGCTTTCCGTTTTTCAGTGCATCTGCTTGCTGAACTTCTCCGAGAATTGTTTCGCCAATATTTTTCTTCCAGAAAATTTTTCCGGTACTGCTGATCAGATAAATTGTATTCGCTTCGTCCTGCACAAATACATCCAAACCTTGTGTATTATGATTGATGAGTAACTGCGGACGCATCGAAACTGTGGTGTCGAGAGCTGTTTCCCAGAGTGATGCAAGTGTTTGTTTGCTTTGCGGGTTATGCCGGAGTTGTGCGCTAGTATAAAACAAGTTTTGTTCTGTAGCACTGAATCGCAGCATCACACCATCAAATTTGCTGATAAGAAGTTCGTTGGCACGCAAAACAGCACTGAAGTTCTGATCGGCTTTGCTGCGCAGAAGATCGCTGCATCGACCGCCGGCAGCATAAAACACAACAGAAGCTTCTTCGCCGAGGTTTGACGCAAAATCAATGTAAGAAGGATCACGCGCTAATGTTTTGCCGCTTTCTGCTGCGTTTATAATTCGCGTCAGTACTTCGGGACTTCGCGCAAAAACCACATAATGTTGTACAGCAGTGTACCATACATTTTTGAGCGAACCAAACAGCGGTCCGAATGTTGCCGGCAGCATATTTTCTGCTTTACAATTTCTGATGCTGTTGCCTGAAGTGTCTTCTGCAACTTCGCCGCTCAGCCTTGCAAGCGATTCGCGGGCAAGTCCGGTGCTGCCGGTACTGAGCAGTGCAACAGGCTCGGTGCTGCCGTCGCTGTTGGCAAGCAGCGCCATGCACACTTCATTTCCGAGCCAGTTTCCGATGTCGGTTTCGGGATCAAAGTCAAAATCGCTGCGCAGTTTTTCGAGTGCATCGCGGCGGGCTGCGGCGCGGTTGCTGCGGGTCAAGTGTTTATCGTAGTTTTCGAGATACAGGCTGAAATTGCTGATTGCATATTCGGTAAACAGAAGTGTTCCGGAAGGCAGCACAGCCTGCACTTCTGTGCGTTGCGGTTGCTGGCCTTCAAAAGCAGCAAGAAAATGTCCAGCCGAGTCGGATGCTGAGGTGTAGCCGTTGAGCAGCAGCAAATTCGGGCGCAGTGTAGCATCAAGTTCCATCCATCCGCCGGTATGCTCAAGCAGTCCGAGATCATCTTTCACTGCATCACCGGCCATTTTACCGAGCACTGCGGCAGTTCGCGGGCAGTTGAGGTAAATATTGGCCGCCGCATTTTTCCCGGCAGTTTCAAGTACAGCCGAAAAGCTGCGGTCGTTCAGCAGCGAGCGTTTGCTGCCAAGCTGGTCAACAGCCGCTTTTACCAAAGCAGCCGAAGGCGATATCAGTACTATGCCTTCGTTTATGCAGGCTGTCCATTTCGGATGAGTGAGCAGTGTGGCTCCGGCATGCTTGGTTTCGGTAAGCTGTATTTTGCCGGCGGCTTTTCTGAAAAGAGCTTCGGCATCGGAAGCGCCGGTGGCGGCAGTAAGGCTGGCTGTTATTAAAACATCGGAGCCGCTGCCGGTGTTGTGCATCGAAATCCAGCACACATTGCCGCTGAGCCACGATGCAGCCGCTTCGTTGGTTTTCAGAAGCGAATCAGCTTCGGCTGCAGCCGCGGTTGCTGTCCGGCTCCAGCCAAGTACCTGAAGTTCCTCCCAAATCAGATTGCCCCGGCGGAGTTTTTCGAGCAACTGCTGCGGCTCACGGGTTGAAATAATGCAGTAAGCATTTTCCGGAACGGCCTCCAATGCATTGCGCACCGGGGCTTTCATGGCTTCCAGACGCAGCCAGAAAAAAATACCGCCGCCAAGCAGCAGCAAGCCTGTTACAATAAGCAGAATCCGGTTCCGGGTAAACATAGTTCATCCGAAAATTACTGCGGGCAGACGTAGCTTTTGCCGCTATTTCAGGAACTTATGAAAAACAAATTGTTGATGCCGAATTCTATAGCTGGAATGAAGAAATTATCAATCTTCCGTCATGTGACAACTGTCACGCATTCTAAAGCCGAAAACACCGTATTATTTGCACAATAATTCAGTAAAAACACTCTGAGCCGAACATTTTCGGTTTCGGGCGTTTCAAAACAAGTCACACAAACACACAAGTTCATACATCATATAAGTATTAGTTGGAAAACAGGCTCCGTCATTCGCAGCCTAAGCCGTTATCAATGGCATCAGGCTTTTTTGATGAGTTTCAAGGACATTTTTTAGGTGTTATTTCTTATATTTGAATAAATAAAGCGGCTATGATCTCTAAAAAAAAACTCCTTGCTTCTATTAAAGATATGCCTGAACGTTTTTCTGTTGATGAGTTAATTGAACGATTAATCTTTCAGCAAAAAGTTGAAAATGGTATGAAGCAGTCTGATGAGGGTGACGTTTTTACAACCCAAGAGGCTAAGCTAAAGTTGAAGAAATGGTTGAAGTAAAATGGACACGTCAGGCAATTGGAGATGTTGACAGTATCGCAAAGTATATAGCAACTGATTCAATAAAGTATGCTGAAATTCAAGTTAATCGTTTTTTTGAAAGTGCTCAAATTTTATATAATCAACCTAAAGCAGGACGTATCGTTCCTGAATACAATAAAGTTAGTTTACGAGAAATAATTATTGGTAATTACAGATTGGTATATAAAATAGTTTCGGCGCATAGAATTGATATTTTAACTGTTCATCACAGCGCAAGAATACTGAAACTACGAGTTAGTAAATAGGAATATTTTGTTTCGTTACCAATTTATATAAATAAGTAACAGCCGCCCGAACAGTTTTATATTTATTTCAATATCCACCAGCTTTTCCGGGTTTCACCTGTACCCTGCGGACGAATTGAATATCTGTGCTTTTTATTGAAAATCATTACACCTGTTCCCGCTGCAGTAATGGCTGTTCCGGTAATCAGCGTATTGTAATATTTACGCTCATTCCATTCCGAAAAATTTTGCCAGTTGATACCGGTTAATGGGGCAATTAAAACCATTGTAGTTATTCCGCCTGATAACAGAAAGCCGCCTCCGCCAACTCGCTTATTAAAGCGTTCGGGTGTGTCAGTAATTATGAAGGTTATGTCCCGAATATCAACGTATTCAATTGAGTCGAAGCTGCGTTCATACTGATAAGTCAGTAACCAATCTTCATCAGCTGCACTCCAATCGTACACCATTTTTGACTCAAAACAAATTGCGGCTGTTGAATCATTGTGTTTCCAGATCCTGCCACTATAAACAATTTGGTTTACAAGCGTATTTTCACTGGCAAGATGAATTTCGCATGAAGCCATTGGGTTGATGTACCTGATTTTGGTCGTATCTTTAGAATTGACCAGTTTGAGTGCCGTTTTGGGCTTTTTTGTGGTTGTTCGTATATGCGGATGAATTGCATTTTTTCGAGCGGCGGTTATATCTTCTGCCTGAATACGTCTGTAAGTAAGCAGTATCGGTGTGCCTCCTTCCGATGTGGAAAGTGTTAGTGCTGAATCGCTGATAGTGTTGATATGATACAGATGATGAGGTACAAACCTAGAGCTTGCATAGGTAAGTATGGTGTCAGTGCCTGAAAGACGAATAAAGGTAGAGTCAGCATAAAACCGGTAAACGCAATGTGTATAACGGGAAGCATTTCCTTGCGAATCAAGATAGCTGATAATAATACCTTCCTCATAAAAAGTAATTCGCTCAGTTTCTGGTGTTGTAACGATGTTATTATTGATGAGGCGTTGCTCCAACAACCACGTGCCCGAAATATATTTTTTCATAGCCGAATACTGAGCAGACAGCAGAAGCGGCATAAAACAGAGAAAGGAAATAAGTTTGAGCACAGTTAAATTGTTAGGGATAATCAATACAAATATAATAGTAACAGCCGCCCGAATTTAATCAGGCGGCTGTTATTCCCTAACAGGCTCTGAGGGATGTTTGCAAACTTAATTTACTTTGAACTCATCCAGTTGAGCATGTGCGTATGCAACTGATTTACATCTGTAATTCCGCTTCGGTGCTGAGCCAGCAGTTCATCTGAGAAATTACCAAACTGAACAAACCCACGTTGATTTTCCATCATATTTTTGAGCATCGGGTAGGCAATGTTTAAGTCGGCAGCACTCATGTGGTCATTCATATAAAGTGCAAATACACCAAAGGTCATATATTCGTTAAATGTCTCGTAAGCGGTGTTATATCCGTTGCTGCGATTCCATTTTTTCAGATCGGTAATTGCCTTACCCAGTTCTGCAGAATGCGCATCTGTGACCGGGTTAATGTATGCGTGATCGATTTCGGTAAACACAATGCGCCAGAGTTTGTAGCGTGTGGCGGCAACCGATTCTTTGCGCGGTGTGGTTGGATCAAAGGCATAGATAAACATAACAGCTTCGCTGAAATTATTATTCTCAAAACTGTTTACATTATGCCAGCCGTTTACGAGCGGAGAAAGAATGATACGATAAGCATTGTAGCGATTCGGGTAACGCTGCTCAAGCCATTGTTTCATGTCTTTCAGGTTAACCCATTGATTTTCGGCATCAACCAAACGGCTGTAGTAGTCTTTATGTTTTGCATAAAACTTTCGGAAGCCCGAACGCTTTGCAAAGTCTTCAATCTGTAATTTGAAATCACGAATACCGAGACGGCCGTTAAAGTTTTTGTAATCAGGATTTTCAACAAGCTCATCAAACTTAAAGGTGTAGCCAAAGCCGGAATTGCGGAAAGACAAATACATATCCGGATCTTCATCAAGCGTTTTGCTGAGTGCGTTAACTAACGGCGATGCTTCCCACTGAGCAAAATACTGCTGCACTTCTTTAAAGTAAGGTTTGCTCATATCAATCAGATTGCTGTCGCGGCGGCAGTGCGGAGTAAGCGAAAGCAGAATATTGGTCAGCTCGTACACTTCAGGAACTTCAACGGCAACCTGATTGTTGAACTGTAGTTTATGTTCTTCGCTGAATTTTGCTTCAGGATTCATAAACGCGGTTATATATACATTTACAAGCTTTTTCCCGTTGGTTACTTCCACTTTTACACGCGGCAAATCGCTGTGGCTGAAACTCATGGTTTCGCTGCCGTTGCTGATGCTGAAGGTATATGGCTTGCCGGTTGATCCGAAGTTGAAACGCATCACC
This sequence comes from Bacteroidota bacterium, assembly GCA_046335555.1. Lineage (GTDB taxonomy): Bacteria > Bacteroidota > Bacteroidia > Palsa-965 > Palsa-965. The sequence continues at coordinate 14,720 of JBKDHA010000234.1, read as the reverse complement.
GAGTCCATTTCGCTTACGCGGTAAGCTTCGCGGATGTTGAGTTCGGGAGAGTTGAGCCAAAGTGTGTCGTGCACACAAACCATGCGGCCGGCTTGTTTGATGGGCTGCGGAAGTGGTGCGGCTAAGCTGGTCAAGGCTCCGCCAGTCACCAGTGCGGTGATGAGTATCAGCGTTTTCATGGGAATGTTGTTTTGAAGTATGACGGCTATCTATTGGCAGAGGTTACAGCACAAATTGAATTTTTGATTTGTTAACATACTTCGCAGTGTTCATAACACGTCAATGATTTGCTGTTAAACTTCTGCCAACAAACCACTGCTCTGATTTATTTTTGTAATACGCTTATGAATCAGATTGAACGAAATCAAGCCATTTTGCGCAAGTATATTCCCGAGGCGGTTGTTCCGATGATGGCCGAATGGATTGTACAGTTTGATTTCAAGCTCAAGATTAAGCGCAGCCGGCAGTCGAAGTATGGTGATTATCGTGCTCCGATGCGCGGCACCAATCATCAGATCACAATTAATCATGATCTGAACCAGTTTGCATTTTTACTGACGCTGGTTCATGAGGTAGCACACTTGCTTACGTTTGAACGCCACGGACACCGAGTTAAGCCGCACGGCGAAGAATGGAAAACAGCGTTCAAAGATTTGATGCGTCCTGTTGTGAGGCTCAATGTTTTTCCCGAAGATGTGCGGGATGCTATTGTAAATTACATGCAAAATCCGGCGGCTACAAGCTGTTCAGATTTGCAGCTCATGCGTGTGCTGCGGCGCTACGATGATGCGCAGGCGGTGTATGTGCATCTTGAAACATTACCGGCTGATGCCTTTTTTCTCTACAATAGCCGCCGGTTCAAAAAAGGTATAAAGCGCCGCACCCGATTTCTCTGCACAGAAACAGATACACGGCGACAATATCTCTTCAGTCCGCTTGCCGATGTTGAGCCCGAGGAGCGCGAAACAGAACAGCCGCGCATCGCTGCACACAGTATTCTGCCGCCGGTGCGGACACTGTCCGAACCTCCTGCCCCGGAAACATCTTTGCCCGAAAACCTGCAGGCACCGGAACATCCTGCCAAACAAGCGGCAACCTATTCTGTTAAAGAAGAACGTGTACCGCTTGCTGCACTTGCTGAAGGCAGTTTGTTTGAACTGGGCGGAATCATCTACAAAAAAGGCAGTGCAGAGCATACACATTTCCGCTGCTCTGTTGTTGTTACCGGCGATGCAGTTCGTTTCAGTCCGGCAGTTTTTGTGAAGAGCCTGATAAATGATAAATTGATTTGAAGATGAATGTTAATCATCTTCACTTATAGTTCGGATGTACCAATGCCGAGGTTTTTGCCGCCTGTTCACTTCAATGCTTTTTTCTAGTCCGAGGTTAAAACCGGCTATGTAACGTGAAAAAGTGGGTGTGAATTCAAGCCAAAGCGAATTGCCCAGGCGAAACTGCATCGGCATCTGAACGCTCACCTGCGGGACGAATTTATAATCAAAATAATTTTTTGTGAGCAGAAAGCCAGGACCTACGCCAAGCATAAATTTATCTCGGTCAATAAGCTCGTACAGTAAACTGAAATGGATTAAGTAAAATTGAGAAGTAAATGGTGTTTCCGTTACTGTAAAATCACTAACGTAAATTCCTCCATTTGAATTGAGATTAACTGCGGTAGCCGTACCCCTAATACTTTTTGCACTTGAAATTCCCCAACCCAATCGTAATCCTATTTCCCAGCGGTCCTGAAAGGGCAAAGCTCCATGAATTGTTATGGGGTATGCCTGATTGAGACTTTCATAAAGAATGCGTGTGCTGCCAACATAAGGAAGCAGCATATTTCCGCTCACATCAGGTATTTTGGCACCGGGGTATGTAGTAACCCATCCTCCGCTAATACCAAACAACAGCTTTCTTTTTACAAAAGCAGTATCCTGAGCATACGCTGAAATACTTGCAAAGCAGAATATCAGCAGAATTGCATTCCGAACTGTAATAGTCATTTCTTGCCGGCATTGAATTATGTCTGCAATTTATAGAATATTCTGTATCCTTTTTTACCTAGCGCTATTATAATTGAAAAACAGTTTATGAAAAAAATAGTACTCGTGTTAGCTATGTTCTTTAGCACCAGTTTATCAGCACATAAAAAACACATTGATAGGTTTGAAGTGTCTATTTCTGTTGTATCTGTAAATATTGGACGGAGTCATTTGATATTTAATAATCAATTTGAAATATTAAATAGTATTCAGATGAAATATTTTCAGAAGAAAATTGGATACAGAGTTTCCGGAAGCTACCTCAGGCATGTTCATCATTTCCCTTTTCATGATTGTAACGGAATAATTGAAAAAAGTAACAGTTTTCGTCTCTCAGCCGGAATCCAGGTTCAGGTAGTCAAGCAGTTAAAATGGTTGTATGCTTTTTCTGATTTGGGATTCAGAAGACTTAAAGGGACAGGTTATTATGGTGCTTACTATCTGTCGCCATTTCCTGTAGCTGTCGAGTTGACGCGCCTCTCGCTGGGAGCTGAGTTGCAATCTGGAGTTGGGATGAAGCTTAGATTAGGCAACCATTTCAGGTTTTTCACTGAAGCAGGAGTAAGCGTTGTATGTTTAGCAAACACATATACTTATCCATTCCGCCCACAAAGTTGGGAACTGCCCGATGATAAGACCAGTTCGGCAGTTGGCAGTTTTGGGAGATTAGGATTTTCAGTTGCTTTTTAAGTGATGTTGCTTTTCGAATGATCTTGCTACCTCTGCTTCAAACACAAATAAAATCAATAGTTTATGAAAAGAATTTACCTCTTGTTTATCGTTATTTTTATTACTGCTGACTTAATTGCACAACGCAGCAAAGTTAATTCTCTTGAAATCGGAATTCAGCTCGCTTCTGTTCATTTGGGAGAAAAATATCGGACATATAACAATCGATTTCAATACGGAAACGCATTGGTGGCCAAATATTATTCAGGACAAAATTGTTACAGGGCAAAGCTTATGTATAATCATACTGTAACATACTACCCTAGCGGAATCAACCAGCGAGTCTTTGGAACGAACAGAGGATATTTGGCGGGGCTTGGCTATGAGCGGGGCGTCAATGTATTCAGTATTTTCATGGATGTCAATTATAGATTGCTAAGGGGGGAAGCCAATATTACAACAGGTATGCCGCCAGTGCAGGCGCAGGTCATTTCACGTTCGCACGCAATTGAATTACAACCCGGGTTTAAGTATCAGCTCGATTTTAACGCCAGGTATAGACTTGTTGCAGAAGTTGGCTGGAGCCTGCTGTGGGTTAATACTGATATTCATCATATCAATTTCCCCGGATCATTATCGGGAATAGCATCTGAAGAGGATCTGGTAGGAAGCGGATTTGTCAGATTTCTTTTCTTAATCGATTTACACTCATTCGGCTCCAACTGATTAGTTTACCGGAATCTGATTTGAGCTCATTTTACCGCATGGAAACAGGTTGCTGCTGAGGCTGTTTTTCGTATCTTTGCGCGGCTTTACAGCCTGCACAAAAACAGCATAATGAGTACTGCATCAGCCCACACACCAATACCGCTTCCTGTTTCGGATATGGCCGAATCACTTATCGGTTCTGAAATCATCAAGCTTGCCGGTGAAATCAACGAGAAAATCCGCAACGGTGAAACGGTTTACAACCTCACCATTGGTGATTTCAATCCGAAGATTTTCCCGATTCCGCAGGAACTCAAACAAGCTATTGTTGATGCTTATGCTGCTGATGAAACCAACTATCCTGCTGCCGACGGAATGGCAGAGCTTCGCAAAGCGGTTTCAAATCTCATTGCGCAGCGTCAGCATCTGAACTTTGCAGCCGATGAAATTCTGATTGCCGGAGGTGCGCGTCCGGTTATTTACGCCATCTTCCGCACCATCATTAATCCCGGTGATAAAATTTTATTCCCGGTGCCTTCGTGGAACAACAACCACTACACGCACCTGAGCACGGGCAGCTACGCACAGCAGATCTGCATTGAAACGACACCCGAAAATAAATTCATGCCCACAGCTGCCGAACTTGCTCCGCACATTGGAGAAGCAGCGCTGCTGGCATTATGTTCGCCGCTCAATCCAACCGGAACAACATTTACGCAGGATGGTCTTGCTGCGATCTGCGATCTGGTAATTGGCGAAAACAAAAAGCGTCTGGCAGAAGGCCGCAAACCAATTTATGTAATGTACGACCAGATCTACTGGGCACTCACATTTGGCAATACCAAGCATTTTGATCCCGTATCGCTGCGCGAAGAAATGCGCCCCTACACCATTTTTGTTGACGGCATTTCGAAATCGCTTGCGGCAACAGGTGTGCGTGTTGGCTGGGCAATGGGCCCCAAACCGGTGATTGATAAAATGAAATCCATTCTTTCGCATGTAGGCGCTTGGGCACCGAAAGCGGAGCAAATGGCTACTGCCCGTTACCTCAGTAACCTTGAGCAGTACGATGCGTTTATTGATAACATCCGCAGCCAAATTATTACCCGCCTCGATGGTTTTCACAGCGGAATTCAGCGCCTCAAAGCAGCCGGACATCCGGTTGATTCGATAGCGCCGGAAGCTGCAATTTATCTCACCATTCAGCTGCATCTGCATGGCAAGAAAACACCTGCGGGCAATGTGCTGACAACAACGCGCGATGTAACGCGTTATGTACTTGATGAAGCAAAAATGGCCGTAGTTCCTTTCAATGCGTTTGGAGCCTCGGCCGATTCAAGCTGGTATCGCCTTTCGGTGGGCACCTGCCGCGCCGAAGATGTAACCACGATTATTAATAGTTTAGAGGCTGCACTCAGCCGCCTTTCATAGATTGCCCCGGAAAGAATTGAAGTGATGAAGAATAAATATTGCGTAATTATGGCCGGAGGTGTTGGCTCCCGTTTCTGGCCGATGAGTCGTACTTCCAATCCCAAGCAGTTTATTGATGTGCTTGGAACAGGTCGTACATTGCTGCAGCAAACCTGGGATCGTTCACTGCGTATTTGCGGGCCAAAAAATATTTTTGTAGTTACTAACGAAAGCTACCGCACACTCGTTCGCGAACAACTTCCCGACTTGCCCGAGGCAAATATCCTCAGCGAACCGGCACGCAAAAACACGGCGCCCTGCGTAGCTTATGCTGCATGGAAAATTCATTCGCTGAACCCGAATGCCGTTATGGTGGTTGCGCCTTCCGATCACCTTATTACAAAAGAAAACACCTACGAGAAAGCCATCAAAGCCTGCATGGCGAAAGCAGCAACTGCCGATTGTTTGATTACTATCGGTATTCGCCCGACCAGACCTGATACGGGTTACGGCTATATTCAGTTTATCCAGTCTGATGCACATGAATTAGATAAACGCATCAAGAAAGTAAAAACATTTACAGAAAAACCGAACCTTGAAATGGCTCAGTTTTTCTTAGATAGCGGCGACTTTCTCTGGAATGCAGGCATCTTTGTATGGAGTGCAAAAAGTATCATGAATGCCTTTGAGGTACATTCATCTGAAATGGCCGGCATCTTCAACGAAGGAAACGGGAAGTGGAATACTGACGAAGAAGCAGCCTTTTTGCGCGATGCCTACAACCGCTGCAAAAACATCTCTATTGATTATGCAATAATGGAGAAAGCGGACAATGTGTATGTACGCTCTTCAATTATCGGCTGGTCTGATTTGGGCACTTGGGGTTCGCTTTACACACACATCAAGCACGATGAGCATGCAAATGCTGTTGTGGGGAAACATGTAATGCTTTACGATACAAAAAACTGTATTGTAAATGTGCCTAAAGATAAACTCGTAGTTATCGAAGGACTTGATGATTACATTGTAGTTGAGTCAGACAATATTCTTCTGATTTGTAAAAAACAAGACGAGCAGCAAATTCGCACATTTGTGAATGATGTGAAAGTTGCCCGCGGCGATAAATTTGTATGATGAACAAACTGGTTTTCTTTCTTGCTGTAGTTGCATTTGTAGCTTGCCAACCCAAGCCCAAACCTGTGCAACCTATTCAAATAAAAGATACAACAGCAAAGTCTCAGTCAATAAGAGCTTCTTACAAACCAACTGAAGTTATTGGCGAATGGAAATCGCATGAGCCGTGGAATAACCGTGAGGTAACACTCAAAGTTCGTCCCGACTCAACAATGATTTTTATTGGTATGACAAATGAAAAAGGCAAGAAGCAATTCTTTGTAACCATCGGCGACTGGTCAATCCGCAACGATTCGATTTTGGAACTTCGCCAGATTACAGATAACCGCCGTTACGATCCGAAAGATCTTTTTCCTGAGTTATATGCCAGCGGCGATTCGGCCAATATTATTGCCGTGCCGATTACTGCAACCTACATTATCGGCGAAACCAATCTTTATAATATTGCAAAAGATGGTGCCCGCGAAATGGCGCAGTACTTTGACCGCATCAAAAAATAGTTGTTATTAGAATGCCTCTTCTATTGAGGCTTTTTAGGTTCTTTCCCGCGAACATATCCGCGATAAGCTCCAGAAAAATATACATCAATTCGGAGACCAATAATTTGGTTCAAATCATTGATGTCGGCAAACAAAGAGCCGCCAATTCCAAAATCATAATTCATTTTCGGGATGTATTGGTATTCCAAATACAATCCGGCTCTGCTGTATGGGTTGGGTGTGTCGTAATGTCCGGCATATAAAAACTTGTAGCCGGTTGAGTAGCTTATTCCGCCTATTGCAGCTGAGTGCCGTTTTTCGTTTTCCCAGCGTTTTATCACATAGCCTGCATGCACCTGATAGTTATTCCAGCTTCCAAAGCGATCGCCAGAAAACATTGCTCCGGCGCGGAAGTAATATTGTTTGATGTGAAAATTGAAGTTTAGTCCCAGCGCAAGTTGTGTCCGCGGATTGTCTGAATGCCAGGCCGGGCCTGCGCCGCCGCTTATCCAGTTGTTATAAACCCTGAAGCGTTTGTCTTTAAAAATCACTTCTTTTTTTGCATCGTAAACTGTATCGGTTTGTGCCGCCAGTTGAGGTGCAGCCATGCAAAGCAAAAAGCAGATGCAGATAAATCGCAAAAGGTGAACGGCAGGCATATCGTTAAGCTTCTGTACAAATATACGCAGACCGGTTCGCGTTATTGCAACGGAACCGGTCTGCGGTAAATTCGGGTTCGTAACTGGTTATTTAAGTGAGCCGGTCATGTCTTCGGGTCGCACCCATTCATCAAATTGCTCTGATGTGAGGTAGCCGGTTTCTACGGCGGCGGCTTTCAGTGTTTTGCCTTCTTTGTGTGCTTTTTTGGCAATTTCGGCAGCTTTGTAGTAGCCAATATGCGGATTGAGCGCGGTAACCAGCATGAGCGAATTTTCGAGGTGCTGTTTAATAACGGGCTCGTTGGCGGTAATGCCGTCGGCACATTTTTCGGCAAACGAAACGCAGGCATCGCCAATGAGGCGGGCGCTTTGCAGTACGTTAGCCGCAATCAGCGGTTTGAACACGTTGAGTTCAAAGTGGCCGTTTGAACCGCCAATGCTCACGGCAACATCATTGCCCATTACCTGCGCGCAAACCATGGTCAGAGCTTCAGGCTGTGTAGGATTAACTTTACCGGGCATGATAGATGAGCCGGGCTCGTTGTCGGGGATTACAATTTCGCCGATTCCGCAGCGCGGGCCAGAGCTGAGCATGCGGATATCGTTGGCAATTTTCATGAGCGAAACGGCTGCGCGTTTGAGTGCGCCCGAAAGTTCAACCATGGCATCGTGTGCGGCCAGCGCTTCAAATTTATTCGGCGCAGTTACAAACGGCAAACCGGTAAAGCCGGCAATTTTTTCGGCCACCAAAACATCGTAGCCGGCGGGCGTATTGAGGCCGGTGCCAACTGCTGTTCCGCCGAGCGCCAGTTCACGCACCATTTCCAGTGCATTGCGCACGGCGCGCATGCTGTTGTCGAGCTGTTGCACGTAGCCGCCGAATTCCTGACCAAGCGTAAGCGGCGTGGCATCCATAAAGTGGGTGCGGCCGGTTTTTACGATGTTAGCAAACTCGGCTGATTTTTTCGCCAAGCTATCGCGCAGGCGCTGAATGCCGGGCAGCGTGTTTTCAACAGTGAGTTTGTAGGCCGCAATGTGCATTGCAGTCGGGTAGGTATCGTTCGACGATTGCGATTTGTTTACATCGTCGTTCGGATTCAGTGCTTTCTTTTCGTCGGTGAGCTGACCGCCGGTAATTACATGGCCGCGGTAAGCAATCACCTCGTTGGCGTTCATGTTGCTTTGTGTGCCCGAGCCGGTTTGCCAGATCACGAGCGGAAACTGGTCGTCGAGTTTACCGGCCAGAATTTCGTCGCACACCTGCGAGATGAGATCACGTTTCGCAGCTTCCAATACACCGAGATCGTGGTTGGCATGTGCCGCTGCTTTTTTGAGGTAGGCAAACGCGTAAATAATTTCTTTCGGCATACTGGCTTCGGGGCCAATGCGGAAGTTGTTGCGCGAGCGTTCGGTTTGGGCACCCCAGTATTTGTCGGCGGGTACCTGAACTTCGCCCATGGTGTCTTTTTCTATGCGGTAGTTCATTGGTGGTGTTTTTTACTGTATCGGTATAATTTTTTGTTCGAGAGAGTAAATAAAGCGAGCGAAGAAACGGACTTCTAAAAGTTTTTCAAAATCCAATTTTTCGAACAATTCGGGGCTTTCACTTTCTATATATTCACATCGTAATTGAAGATATCCTTTAGGATCATGCTGTAACATGGGATCATCACCATACTCAATCGAAATGCCATATTTTTCGTTGATTGGCTTAGTATCAGCAAGCAACAGCGCTTCTATCTCATAAATGCTCAACAGATGAATGGTATTTTTATCTAAAGTTCTTCTAAGTCTTGCATAAGACGCAATACGTCGTCGTCGGTGATTTATGTCTCCATCTTCTAATGAATCTAAATCTCTAATAATAATAACTAAGTCAGGCTTCTCAATTTGATATTCAATCCGAGCTTTCTTAACTAAGACGCTCCCGGGTTTTATATCATCCAATTCTCCCCCCCTTATATTTTTAAGCATAGTAAAGAAGGTACAATACTTTTGATACCTCTTACTCAATAAGGCGGCAACAGATTTAGTATCATTCGGAGATTCACCTATAAGCGCAATTCGTTTCATTCTTTATTCGTCAGTTTCTAAGTCAGAATGAAGCCAGTACATACTTAAATAGCCAACTTCTTTCATGTAAGCAGTTGCTTTGACTTTTTGCTTTTCGGTAAGATGATTTAGTGTTGTCCCTGTAGATTTTGAATAATTACATAATATTATAGAGCCTAACTCATTTTCATCCAATATATTCAAAGTTTGTGGATTATGAGTTGTTAGGATTATTTGCTTATTGAAAGATTCTTCTTTAAGAAAAAGAGCTAGTTTATGAAGTTGGTGAGGATGTATTCCTAGTTCTGGCTCTTCGATTAAATAAATGCTGTTTTCGGAACTATTTGTGCCGGTAATAAATTCTGAAATTATATATGCAACTCTTTTTGAACCATCAGATAGTTGGTTGTAAGATAGCCAGCTATCATTAGAATAGAATAAAAAAAATAGGTTACTAATAATTAATTCGCCATTACTTTGGTTAAAGGTAATGCTGAAATTTTCTGATAGTTTTATCGATTTAATCGAAGAGAAAATTTTAAGTTTATTAGAGTAAGCTAAGCAATACTCTTGGATTATTGATCTGAATCCATCTTCAATTTCATTAAGATTTGTTAAATTAAAGACAGCCTTAGAAATAGCTGAACCTAAAAAAAAAGGTACAACTCTACCCCTAATAATTGCTGAAATTAATGGAATCAGTGGGCGCGTAACTTTATTGTTAGGTGTAATAGTGATAGCTATATCTTCCGATAATGTCCAACTATATATTTGTTCAGGAATCCCATGCTTTATATGTTTGACGAAGAAATAAGATTTTTTTTCGGCAAAAAATATTGTTGGATGATACTTTTCTTCTGGAGTATATGGAATACCATCAACAAAATAACTCTCATTGGTTGTTTCAATAAATGCATTATCAGAAATTTCTTGTGTCTGATTTTCTTGAATAATTCTTAATTCGTTTTCTGAAATGATCGTAACATCACTTTTGCAGTTACTGAAGGTTTCAGTTAAGTTAAATTTCAAGCTTGCATTTAAAAAGTCTAAGAAAGAAGTTTTGCCGCTACTGTTTTTGCCAATAATAATATTTAGCCCAGAATTTAATTCAATCTGAGTGTCAATAATTGTTCTGTAACCGCTTAACGAAACTTTTTTGAGATATACCTTTTTTTTACTCATGCTATAAAATTAGTTATTTAAACAATTCCAAAACCTTCTCCACCGGCCGCCCAATCATCGCCTTCTTCCCCTTCACCACAATCGGCCGTTCAATCAGCACCGGGTGTTTCACCAATGCTTTCAGCCACTGTGCCTCACTCATCTTCCTGCCTGAAAATTTCTCTTTGTAGAGCGGCTCCTTGGTACGCACAAGTTCTGCCGCAGAAATGTTGAGTTTCTGCAGCAGTTCTTTGAGCATGTCTTCGGTAATGGTTTCGGTGAGGTAGTTGACAACAGTAACCTCGGCGGGCATTTCTTCCAGCATGCACAGGGCTTCGCGGCTTTTGGAGCAGCGGTTGTTGTGCCAGATGGTGATTTTTGCTTTGGCCATGTTACTTTTTGTCGGCGGGAATAAGTTCGGTGTTCCAGCTTGCTCCGTATTCCATCAAATAGGCTTTAATGAAATCGTTGAGGTTGCCGTCGAGCACGCCTTGTGCGTCTGAGGTTTCGTAATCGGTGCGCAGGTCTTTTACCAGCTTGTACGGATGAAGTACGTAGTTGCGGATCTGTGATCCCCATTCAATTTTCTTCATCGTACCGCGAATAGCCTGTGTTGATTCCATGCGCTTACGCATCTCCAATTCGTAGAGCTGCGATTTGAGCAGGAGCAGGGCATTTTCGCGGTTGTTGTGCTGAGAGCGCGATTCCTGGTTTTTAATCACAATGCCCGATGGCTTGTGATACAGACGCACCGCAGTTTCTACCTTGTTTACGTTCTGTCCGCCAGCACCGCCCGAGCGGAAGGTTTCCCATTCGCAGTCGGCTGGGTTTACTTCTATATCAATGGTATCATCAATAAGCGGGTAGCAGTAAACCGATGAAAACGAGGTGTGCCGCCTTGCATTCGAGTCGAACGGCGATATGCGCACCAAGCGGTGTACACCGTTTTCGCCTTTCAGGTAGCCGAAAGCGTTTTCGCCTTCAAACTCAAGAGTTACCGATTTTACGCCGGCGGTTTCACCTTCCTGCATATCGGCTTCTTTCACCTTATAGCCGTTCTTCTCGCCCCACATAATGTACATGCGCATGAGCATCGAGGTCCAGTCCTGACTTTCGGTTCCGCCTGCACCAGAATTGATGGTGAGTACGGCATTCAGGTGGTCTTCGCGTCCGCTCAGCATGTTGCGGAATTCGAGGGCTTCGGCTTTTTTCTCCGTCTCCGCAAATTGAGCATCGAGGTCGGCTTCGGTAGCGTCGCCGGCTTTGAAGAATTCGAACATCACGTTCAGGTCTTCAACGGCCGAGTCGAGCACCGAAAAGGCTTCGGTCCAGTTTTTTTTCTTTTTGATTTCTTTGAGGAGAACTTCGGCCTGTTTGGGATCATCCCAAAATCCGGCGGCCTGACTTGTTGCTTCCTCTTCGGCTATTTTCGACAGTTTCCCATCGATGTCAAAGATGCCTCCTTAACGCATCCCGACGCTCTGCCAATTCCTTAATTTGTTCAATTGTGATCATGGGTGCAAAGGTAACAAAACAATGAGAGACTGCATCAGCGCAATAATCTCCTTTTTTGTTCCTAAGATGATGAGCGAAACAGCAGTGCGTTAAATGTCCGTTCGGCTCGGGCTTTCGCTGCAACACCAAACCTTCGAGGTGTTGGTTTTAAACCTTCGAGGTTTCAAAAACCTCGAAGGTTTGGTGTTGAAACCTCGAAGGTTTGGTGTTGAAGCCTCGAAGGTTTGAGTTTAAAGCCTTGAAGGTTTGACAATCACTGCTGTGTTTCCGCTACAATTGAACGAAGTCGAATTCCGGCTTTTCATTCAATCTGTCAGGTATTTCAAAAGTGCAAGCGATAAAGCAGTGTGCTGTAAAAGTTTGTTGAGAACATCGGTTGAAAAGATAGCCATTTGAAATTGGGATATCTGCCTCAGATAGGTTCTATTCGCAACAAGCAATATTCATCCACCATAAAAAACATTACACACAATGGCAAAAAAATCATCAAAAAACAGCCGCTTTGTTGTTGACCTTGGCGATATTCCGCTCACTCCGGCACAAAAATCGGCACTGGCAGGTGCATTAAGCGATGTCGCCATGCGCGAACTTGCCCGTATTGATGCGGGGCCGCTAGTGGTAAGTAAAATTCCGCCCAAGTGGGAACTGCAGGGAATGATAGCGCGTCTTCCCGTCGGTGTGGGCTTTGACACGGTATCCTTCGATAAAGAAATGAACGTAATCAAACAGCAATTTGGCGGCTAAAGGTGTTGAGAACCTAATAGCGGTAAGTTTTTCTTCAACGCACTAAACCATGAGCAAAAAGCTATCCGAAACCGGCGCACCGCTATGTCCGAGCTATATCAGCAAGCCCGGCGCACAACTGTTTGGCATTGTTGCCAACGGGCAAGTGGTTTATCTCGATAAGCCCATTACCGTAAACAAAGCCTTTGTGGAAGAAGCCGCCAAAGGCCGCACCCCTGAAAGCCGTTTCCGCTTTTCGGGCAAGTGCATTGAGGGCGGCTGCAAACAATGGGATTCGGGACGCGGCGTTTGCGGACTTACCGATCAACTGATTAATGCCGCTGGCAACAAGGCTCAGGCCGAATTGCAGCACTGCGGCATTCGCGAGCGCTGCCGTTGGTTTATGCAGCGGGGAGCTACGGCGTGTGCTGTTTGCTCTGAGTCTGTGCGCAACATGGAAGAAGCTTATCTGGCTCAGGCATGATTGGGGCAAAAAAAGAGCGGCAACCACTAATGGTTGCCGCTCTTTTAATTTCGGGAAAAGCAGATTAATCAGCAACCACCATGCGGCGGGTGATTTTGCTTCCGTTTACGTTAAGGGTGTAGAAATAAACACCCGCTTCGAGATTCTCTGTGCTGAAATTGATTTGATAACCGCCAGCCGACTGATTGCCCTGATCGAAGCTGATTACCAATTTACCGGTAACATCGAAAATGTTAAGCTGTACATCGCCGGCAGCAGCCAGGTTGTAACGGATTGAAGTTTCGCCGGTAGCTGGGTTCGGAATGTTCTGGCCAAGTGAAGCATTGGCAGCAACTTCTTCCTGAACGCCTACGTTGAGAGTGCTCACTTTGTAAGATACAAGGTGGTGCTCATACGAGTAGGTGGCATTGGTATAAGCCCACGACGGGATAAAGCGGCCATTCCAAGAATTGGGAGGGAAAAGATTGTAACGTCCCTGTGTGGTTACAAGGCTGGATACGTTCCAATCGCACTGCTGGCTAGATGAGTTGGGGCAGTAGTTGTAAATGTGGAATGTACCGGCACCCTGTTCTTCGTAGCTGCCGAAGTAAAATGCGTTGTTATTGGCTACAGTATCACCCAAAACATAAGAATAGCCGGGCTTAAAGGTGATCGAAGAGCCAACAATTTTTCCGCCCGGAACTGCAAAAGCATTGGTACTCCATACTTTTTCGCGGAAGAATGTTTCGGCAGTATCGGCTGCTGTGAGGGGGATTTTGTAGGTAACTACAACACCCGGAGCGTTAATAGAGTTGGTCTGGTACAAGTAGTTGATTGCTTTGAAGTAAACCGTATCAAAGCCAAAGTTGGTAAGCATTGTAGCGCCCTGAAAATATAAGGTCGGCATATTGCTGTTTGTAGCATTGTGGTAAAGCTGCACAACAAGCGTATCAACAACGGCGGTATTAGGGTTGTTACGCTCGTAAGCATAAACCAAAGCCATAGAATCTACAGTGTAGTTATTCCATGAGTTCCAGTTAATGCCTGTTGTTTGCTGGAAAACATCAGCATTGATATCCAAAACATCACCAATGTTGTTGATCCAGATTGGCTCATAAACAGCCGGACTACCAAATTCACCGAGCAGGAGCGAGTCCCAGCTCAGGTAATTGCTATTCAGCTCTGCAACACCACCGTAAATAGAGTCAACTGATGCAGCATAGCTGAGCCAGTATTCTTCGGAAGTACGGTTGTTGTTTTGCTCAAATTTGCTGTTGAATACAGCGCGGTTGTATCCTGGACGCAAAGTAGGCTGTGAAGGGTAGTTTGTCGAGTTTTGAAGGGTTTGAGCAAACATACTACCAGCAATCCCTAAACTTAGAGCAAGGAGTGTAATTTTTTTGATCATGAGTTGCTTATTTGAGTTTTGATTGATGAAGATACGAAGTTGTTTCAATGTAAGACTGTTTTAACGTCAAGTTTTAATATTTGGACAGCCTTGTGCTTTAGCTGGTCGAAATCTGTATACAGGCGGCTAATAAGTTAAAAACACATTGAATTCAAGGAAAAATCTTGTTTGTTGTTGTTAGGATAAGCGAAACGAATGATTAACTTTGAGCTTTGCAAACTAAATTAACACTTAGTATCCCAATTATCATGAAAAAAATCTACTTACTTGCTCTTGCTGGTCTTGCCTCAGTAGCTG
>JBKDHA010000233.1:0-10750 GCA_046335555.1 Bacteroidota bacterium | reverse complement strand
GTGCCTGCTTCCGTTTGATCTGGTAAACAAATTTATTCCTATGGTGAATTACTCAAACATAGAGAACAAAATAAACAGCATCATTTTTGTCCACTTGGACTCATCGTCTCTAAAACAGCATCATTTTTGTCTATTACACCTAAAATAGAAATTGGTGCCTGCCATAAACGCCCATGCAAGTCCGCTTTTGAGTGGCTGCTGCACGAAGTTGTTGTTACCAAACGGCGTGGATTTGATGGCCGTAAAACCAACAGGCAATGAGGCATACAGATCGAGCTTGCTTTTGTTTAGAGGCGCGTGAAAAGCCGGGCGCAGGAAAAGCATGGTGTATTTATGCTCGTAACCGTAAACGTTTTCGGGCACGGTTACATCGTTAATGGTTACTTTGTCTTTGTACATACCAAAGCCTGCACCAATACCAAATACGGGCGCCACACCAAACTCAGCACGCACACTAAACGGAAATCCGGCATCAATTGTGTTGGTGCCGTAAATGGAATAATCAGCCTTGTTGTAATTGGGCCGCATAAGAAAACCTGCAGCCACCTGGCCACCAATTTGCCCCTGCATAAAAGCAAGTTCCTTTTTCTTCTTCTTCTTTTTGCGGCGCTTCTTCTTTTTGAACTCTTCGGCCGAGAGATCTGCTGCTGCAAAACACATTACAAGCATTAAGAAAAATGCGATTCCTTTATTCATAACTAAAGGGATAAAAGAACTCCGAAACCACTACAGCTTCGGAGTTGCAATAAAAGAATCAATATTTTCTTAGTTATGGTTTGAGTTAACAATATCAACCGGCATGGATGTAGTTGGGTCGATTTTGTACAATACCACAACCGGGTGCAGGTTGTTGCGATCACGAACGTCGCTCGGAATTGCAATGGTATGTGTTTTGTTAAATACGGCACCAGCCTCACAAGAGGTTGTGATAATAGGAACGCCCCAAGACTCTCCGTTTTCTGCTGCACGGAAAATGTGATCAAAATGCCCGGGGCCGTCAGTAAGACCGTTCTGCTCCTGAACAATATTGTCTTCTGTGAGATAAACAGCAAGGCTGTAGCGACCTGAAAGTGATTCGAAGGCAACAGTTTTGGTGGTGATAATGGCGTTATTGCCTTCGATTTTCAATGAAAACCCAATGCCGGCTTTAGCTTTTGGGTGCTGATTGATTGCAAAATTGATGGTGTCGTTAATTTGAATCGGCCAAGGATCGAAGCCGACACTTGTGTTAACACCGCAATAAGGAACATAAGGAACATCATAGAACGCTCTGAGTCCGCTTGATCCCGGAGGCGTAGCGGAATTGATCGCATCGCCTTCATTTATGTTAAGCACTGTGATTTTGCTTCCATGCTGCTCCATAATTTCTTTAAAATGCGGATAGCCTTGAGAACCACAAGCATAGCACCAGGTTGCAGCAAACTTAATTACCAAGGGTTTATACGTTGAAGAAACGTTGTTGATTTTCTGTTCTTCAAGTTCTTCCTTTTTACAGCTGCTCACAAAGAGTGTAAGTGCAACAGCCGGGATTAGAAAAAAAGCCTTATTCATGAAATTATATTTGTTGGTTGTTGAGTCCTTAGGAAATGAGTTTTGTACTCAAAACTCGTTTTATAATCTGTTATGGTATACTAAATTAGATTTTTGCTTTGTAAAAAATAAGTACCTACATTAAATAATTGTAACCAACACCAGTTTTTGTGTTGGTTCCCGGATTTTCAAGTTGTGAAGTCTGGAAGCGGTATTACTTTTGTGTATTCAACCAACGTATGCCAGACTTGTCCTTTTTTCGCCCGCAACTGCTGCAAAGCATTTGTTTACTCGTTGCCGGTTCTGCAATTGGCTGGTTTATTGTGTCTTCTGAGGAAGGGCGCGGCAATACGGCTTTTGCGGCAGTACCGGCTCCGCCTGATTCGGTGGTTCGTTTTACGGTAAGTCTTACAGGCGATCTGATGTGCCACACGCCGCAAATCAGCAATGCCCGGCAGCCGGACGGGAGCTACAATTTCAGCGGAAATTTTGCGGAAATCCTGCCCGATCTTTCGGCGGCTGATCTTACCATCGGCAACCTCGAAACCACCACAGCCGGAACCCGAATGCCTTACGCAGGCTATCCGGCGTTCAATTCGCCCGATGAATATATTCCGGCTTTGAAAGCCGCCGGTTTCGACTTTCTGGTTACAGCAAATAACCACAGCATGGATACCGGCGAAAAAGGGCTGCTGCGCACAATTGACCAGATTCGTGCAAATGGTCTGGGCTACACCGGCACGCATCATTCGGCTGCCGACCGCGATTCTGTGCGTGTGCTCGATGTAAAAGGCACAAAGCTGGCTGTGCTCAATTACACCTACGGCACCAACGGCGCATACCCATCAGCCGATCATAAATGGATGCTGAATGTGGAAGACAGCCTTCTGGTGAAAAACGATATTGCCCGCGCACGCCAGAAAGGTGCCGAGCTGGTTCTGGTTTTCTTTCATTGGGGCATCGAAAACCGAGCCGAGCCAACAGCCAAGCAAGACAGCATGTTTCGGTATACAGTTGCGGCCGGTGCAGATCTCATCATCGGTGCGCACCCGCATGTTGTAGGTCCTATGCAGAAATTCAAAACTCAAACCGGAGCGGCGCTTGATTCGGGATTCGTCGCCTGGTCGCTGGGTAATTTCCTTTCCAACCAATACTGGCGCTATTCGGATGCCGGCGTTGTGCTTACACTCACGCTTGAGAAGAATGTAAGCACCGGCAAAATCCGTTTGGCCGAAACCGCAATTACACCTACATGGGTTTACCGGGCCTACAGTCCGAAGCTCAAAAACCATGTTATTTTGCCTGGCAACTGGTGCGCCAAAGATTCGCTCCCGGCATGGATAGATACTGAGTCAAAACGCCGGCTTTGTGAGGCTGATGCGGATACGCGGAAGATGATGTTGGGGAAGTAGAAGAGATATTTTTAAATATCCGTTTTCAAACAACTTTTTGAGTTTTGGCATATTATATTCGCAGTAGAATATGATTGTTTTATGCCCTTACATAAAAAGGATTTTCCTCCGCTAAACCCGAATGAAAATCAAATTCGTACTGTAAGTCGTTTCCTGCTGGATGATGTTTTTTTATTCCCCTTCAAGAAAGAAGAGCCACGAAAATCATTGATCCGGAATTTCAATTTACTACTGGATGAATTGGAAACAACTAAAGCTCCTGTCGAAATCTGGCTAAATGGTTCTTTTGCAACACTAAAAGAAGACCCTGAGGATATTGATCTTTTCTTGATTTTCGACAGAGATACTTTTCGTAAAAAAGCAAATAAGCTTGCTGTATTCCTTGACAGAGACTTTTGCCGTTCGCGATATTCTTGCGATCTTTATTGGAGTTTTCGCGATGAAAACAACAATGTTGAGTCGTTCAGAAAGGACTTCACAACTCAACATGTTAATCGGAAACCAAAAGGTTTTTTCCGCATTTTTCTAAACGCTGCATGAGAACCATCGCCGACATCGATCAGGAACTAACTGTTGCCAAAAAGCAACTAAATATTTCCATTGCCGCGCTCGAAAAACATCCTGATGATTTCACCTATCAGATGCAATTAGATAGGGATGAAAAACATTACCAATACTTAGTTTCCGAAAAAATAAAGCGGCAGAATGCCCGGCAAAAGGAAATTATTCAACTACACCTTGAAGGCCCTAACGTAAAACGCGGAACTATTCCGCTGGCGGCTTTAGCCGATTTGTCATATACTTTCTCCGGTTCTCTTACTGAATCTGCTCTTCAGTTACAGTATGGCAAAGAAAGGGTAACCTGCAAAGAAAGGGGATTTGTTAACGATCAGCTAAATCTCTGCTTGGAGCGGATTGAGGTTGGCTCTACCCGGCTTTTTGTTACGGGCAGCACAAATCCCGATTTGTTCGGGCAAAGCCTCATGCAGCAAAGCATTTCCGGTATGTACGATATTCTTGAAACGGATAATGCCGAAGAATTACTCGACAAATCGCTGAACAGCAGCAAAAAAGCATTGCGCGAAACTCAAAAATGGCTAAAAACGCTTAGTGCCAACCGCATGGAGTGTGAATTGATATGGGACACTACCGATCTCGAATTGCGAAAATGGGACGGAACTTTACCACGCATCGGGCAAATGGCTCAGTCGCTCGGACAAATACAAACCACGCAAACAGAGTTGGTTCCGATGACCGGCGAGTTAATTACTATTTCTTTGCGCGGCCGAGGATTTATTGATCTGGATTCCGGAGAAAAACAGCTTGTTCATATAAACATTGCAAATAGTCAGCGCGAAGAATTGAAACAACTTCATGTAGGAAATTCAATCCGAATTCAAGTAAGAAAAACGAATGTAACCAATACAGTAACTCGCATTACCCGTTCACGTTTTGATCTTGAAAAGATTGATAATCTCTCCTCGAAAGCAAATTAACCCTGCGTTGCAGCAGCCTTACGCCGCTTCCGTTCCAAATACCACGGAACAACCGGAATCAGCATTAACCAGAAAGGCGTGAGCATAAGCAAAATCAAAAACAGCACGGGAGTAAAAATGCGGTAAACTACACTGCCGGTTTTTCGCCAGAAAAGCTGCCGCGGAGTTAATTGCTCATGTTTTTTCTGCTGCGCGGCGCGGTAAGTAGCGCTGCGGTGTGCAGCAGCAACAGGTTGATGAAGATCGGGCGGATAATCGTTGGCCAGCAGGCGTTCGTAAGCTGCAACTAAAGCCTGAAATTGCTCTCCTGCAGAAGGATCTGGCGAAGTATCAGGATGCAGTTCGAGTGCGCGTTTCCGGTAAGCTTTGCGGATCGCATCGGCGCTGCAGCCGGCAGGAAGTCCCAAAAGTTTCAGATCATCGGCGCGCATTCTGCATAAACAGCGGCGGGCGCTGCTTAGTTTTTCTTCACCTTAATTTTTTGCCCGGCATACAGCTTGTAATTGGCGCCGTAGCCGTTCAGCTTTTTGATTTCCTCTACGGTTGTGCCGTATTTCTGGGCTATTTTCCAGAGGTTGTCGCCGCTTTTAACCGTGTAGTAAGTATATGTTCCGGCAGCCGGTTTCGCTTGTGCGGGCGGTGGTGTTTGTGTCTGTGTTTGCTGCGCCGGGGCGGCTTCTGCCTGAGCGGGCGGAGCAGGTGCGGCGGCGACGGGGCTCTTTACTGGCGTATAAATGACCAATTTCTGACCGGTGCGCAGTGTATTGCTTTTCAAATTATTCCACGCACGAATATCGGCTACCGTACATTTATACTTTCGGGCAATCGTACTTATCTGCTCTCCTTTTTTTACCGTATGCAGTTTTTTTACCTGCACATAAGTATCAGCTGCAAGTGTCGAATCTTTTTTGAGATAGTTGTAAATTTCCTCTTCATTGGCAATGAAGTTGCCTACTTTGCTTGCCGGAAGTATAAGCGTATAAGGCTCGTTGAGCGATAGCGGAATAACACCAAGCTTGTACATTGGGTTAAGGAACTGAAGCTCATCAACCGGAACGCCGAGTACGGCTTCAATTTGCCTGAAATTAAGCTGCTGTTTTATGGCAACAGTATCAACTTCAATAAATGTTTTGCGTGCAAGCGTCGGGAACAAATTATGTTCCGCATGATAATTCATGATGTAGTTAGCAGCAATAAATGCCGGCACGTAGCCCTGTGTTTCGACGGGCAAAAACGGGCGAATTTCCCAGTATGTTCTTTTTCCTCCGCCGGCCCGGCGAATAGCGCGGTTAACTGTTCCCGGTCCGCTGTTGTAGGCTGCAAGCACCATCTGCCAATCGCCAAACATGCCGTAAAGTGCTTTCAGGTATTCGCAAGCGGCAACGGTTGATTTGTAGGGATCGCAGCGTTCATCAACATACGATGTTACTTCGAGCCCGTACATTTTTCCGGTGGTGTACATAAACTGCCAGAGCCCTCGTGCTCCTGCTTTTGATGTGGCCGCCGGGTTCAGTGCCGATTCTATTACTGCAAGGTGTTTGAGTTCTAGCGGAAGGTTGTATTTATCAAGCTGCTGCTCAAACATCGGGTAATACAACTGCGACAGGGCAAGCATTTTTTCTACAGAGCCTCGCTTGCGCAACGCATACAGGTTGATGTAGGCCTGCACATCGTTGTTGTACACCAAATCAAACGGCGACTGACTGTTGAGTTTTCCGAGACGTGCTTCCATCACCACAGCATCGGGGCGGGGAACAGAATCGGGGGCATAGTGGAATTTATTGTTTTGCCGCTGCGGCTGACGGGGCAACCGGCTCAGGTAAGCGTTTCTGGCCAAACTGTCGAGCATAGCCGCCACCTTATCATCGGGAAACCGTGGCGGATCAGGCTGCTGTGCCCACAAAAAAGCGGGAAGCAGCGCTGCAAGCAGGATAAGTTTGCGTATGATCATCGGTCAGACTTCGGGTTCAGATTCCGGAGAAGTAACGAAAAAGCATACCTGTGTGGTATGCTTTTTTACAAATATCGCATTTGGCGGGAGATGTGCAAGGGGTGTTCGTCGAATGTTTTGGGTTAAGAAGTGTTAATGATAAATGTATCGCCAAAATCTTTTTACTGTGTTTTATCAGCTTTACGGGTTTGGATTCCCCATTATCTTGTTCCGCGCAGCTCTGAGTTTTGCTGTTACGCTATCGGGGCGAATGAGTTTTGCAAGAAATGAGATTACCCGTGTAAGCGCTGTCGTTAGACCATTCGAAACGCATTGTCAGCCGCACCGATGTTGCCCATCACAATCTCACCAATTGAACCGGGGAAGTTGCAAACCATCTGTGCAATGTTTTGCCTTCTGGATGAAGAACACAATGGTGCCGTAAATACCGATGATGGCTTTGATTTCGCTGAGCGAGTAGCCGAACTTCAGCAAGGCTCACGTGAAGAATTTCTTGGCGGCTTTAAACGGCCAATAGATTATACACGATCTCTAAATAATCTTCAGCTTTTCATGTAATTCTTGCCATGAATGAAATTTAATTGACCCCTCTAATTCTTTTTTGAAGCGGGAAGATATTTTTGCTTCATCTCGATTTAGGCTTGACAAAATTGCAGATGTGTATTCTATCATTTCTGTTGTAAATATCAAGAGCTTATTTCCGAAAAGTTTGCTGTCAATCTTAAGGGGGGGACGATTATTTACATGTTCTGAATTATCACTAATTAATATTATGTTATTTGATTCTGTAAAACTCATTTTTGCAATACAACGTTCTGAATATTCAAATTTAATCCATTGACCGGGTGAATTAATCGCTTTTAGGTATGAATTAATCCATTCTAAGGACATTTTAGGATAATCAATATAAAATCTTACCGCACTATTATCCTTATATTCTGCGTTCCAATAAATATTATTGTACTTAAGTAATAATCCTGCATAAAGCCACGGCCATTTGTTTTTTTTTAAATATAAATAGCAATCAGCAGGCGAAAAATCAACAGGACGTGTTAATATATCATATCCATTTTTATCCACACGATGTTTAATTTGTAGTATCAGTTCTAAATTCGTTGGCTCTAATATATCTGACATAAACTTTATTTTTTGGGATACGCTGTATTTACATACCACCCATTCTCGGCGGCGGCAGTATGTTTTATATGTACATGAATAAAGTTGGGAATTGAGTTTTGTACGAGAGGGGTACCGGATAATCCGGTATTCGGATCGCCCGGGAATAATGGTCGTGTGCCTGTTGCCCCTGATATTACATTGCCTGCGAATCTGTATTTATTAAGGTATGTTGGTAAGTCTGAATAATTATATAGACCATGGTTATTTTCAAATGATACTACAGGTGTTGCAATTGCTCCTTTAGGAATAGCCATTTCTTGATTTTCAATAATCCTTCTCCTATACTCAGGCCAACCTATTGAAGAGACTTCAGCGTTAATTGTTCCTTCGATATTTGTTTCTGCATTTTTTGATGTTTTGAATGCTGATGCAAGTCCATCACTTGCACCATACCCATGCAGTGCGGATCGTAAAGCCAGGCCTTTTTCATTTTTAATTTCTCCCTGTCCATTTAGTACATGTCGCTTTACGATATGGCCAGTCCCCATACTGTCATGAACAGATATGTTTCCAAGAGATTTTATCTTTTGTCCATCATGGTAGGCAAGTATTTTAAGGGCTTTTGCCTCTTCATCTGCTCCTTGTTTACGATACCTTTCCATTAATACAAATAATGCTAATTGAGATCTCTGTTTCGGGTCTGTTTCATTTGGAACGGTATTTTTAATTACGATATCTAACCATAGTTGATCTGTTTTTCTTCCTTTTGGATGTATGCTTGTTCCGGGATACATTCCAACAACAATGCTCACTGGTGGCGTTTTCTTTTTAGGGTTAATTTCAACTTCTATCTGATATTTATCTTGTCCAAGCGAAATTAGTTCTGCATTCTTTAAGCCATGTTTTGAAATTAAATCTGGTAATTTCTGTCGAATTTTTTGTTCATTATTATCAGTTGCTCCGAGAATTTTTTCTGCATCTTTTTCTGCATCCTCAACCCTCTTATTCACATCACGATTATCTGATGTCTGACGATTATCACCATCTTTCTTTCCGGTCACCCCCCCCCACAACTTCTTCGCCTTCTCCGCAATCCACTTAGCCACCTTCGCCATCATATTCTCCACCTTGCCCCTGATCTTATTCAACGCCGCCCTAATCTTCGCAGTAACGCCGTCAAGATGAATCAGCTTGGCAAGGAACGAGATCACCAGCGTAAGTGCAGTAGCCAAGCCATTTTCCAGTGCATTGGCAGCCGCACCAATATTACCCATCGCAATTTCACCAATAGAGCCGAGGAAGTTGCCCACCATTTGCGCAATGTCTTTCGCTTTCTGGATGAAAAACACCACAGTATCATAAATACCAATAATCGCCTTGATGATACCCGCACCGGGAATAATAAGCGAGGCTACAAACTCAATGGCTTTGACAATGATGGTCTCTTTGATCCAGTTTTTCACTGCATCAACAAAGGCTTCCTTCATTTCACCGGCCATTTCCTGCAGCTGTTCCCATGCGGCCATGGGGCCTTCGGTAATTAAGGCTTTTACAATTTCAAAGCCTTTTTCCATGCCTTCTACTACCGGCTCAGGAATGATCTTCACCAGATGTTTACGGATGTTCTGGTAACTGATGCCCACCATTTGCAACGCCACACTGGCAATGCCTTTTAAATCCCAGGTGTCGGGCAGTTTTACTTCGGTGAGCGAGCCGGTGAGCCAACTGAACACGGCATTCTTCAGATGATTCAGGAAGTTTTTGCCGAAGTTGCTGAAACCCTGATCGGCGGCGTTGAACAGGTTCTTCACAAACTTGAGCGGCTTGGTGAAGATGGCTTTCAACACAGCCGCGCCTTTGTTGATGATGCCTTCGATTTCGCCGAGCGAGTAGCCGAACTTTTGCAGCGCCCAGGTAAAAAACTTCTTCGCGGCTTCGAGCAGCAACTTACCAAGTTTCGACAATGCGCCCGACATCGACTCTTTCATCTTCTCGATCTTCTGATCGATGGCTTTGATGGCGTTGGCTTGCTTGTCTTTGAGTTTGTTGGCCAGCTCTTTTTCTTTTTCGGCTACTTCGTTGTCGAGCATGTTCAGCTTCTCGGTCATTTCCTTCATGGCTTTGTCGCCTTCGGATTTGAGCTCGGGATCGAGGTTTTTCACATACTTGGCAATCTCTGTTTTTGCCCCGTCGATTTCAGCTTTACACTCTTTAATTACCTTCTGGTTATCGGCACCGATGTCGGCCACAAGCTGGTTCACCGTGTCCACAAAAATGCCTTTGTTGCGCTGGAAGATTTCATTGACTTCGGGAAGTTCATCCATGCCCAGCAGCCAGTCTTTGGCTTTTTTGGCCCAACCCCAGAAACCGCTGTAGCGTTTTGATTTAAACGCTGCAAGGTCTTTGTTTACATCGTCTTCAAACTTCTTCGAAGCGGCAGCATTGCCATCGTCGAAGCGTTTCATGCTTTGCGTTTCAAGCTCGGCAAGACGGGTGTTGACTTTGTTCTTTGCCTTTTCGTAGATGTTTTTGATATCCGTGGCTACTTTCTCGCGTTTCTGCTCCATCAGGCTCTTGGTGCCTGTTTGCTTGCCGCGCGTGGCCGCCAGTTTTTCTTTGCGTTTGTTTTTTAAATCGGCTTTGCCTTTTTGTTCTTCCTGCTGCAGGCTTTGATCCACTTGTTTGCGTTCGCCCTCGGCTGCTGCGCGCACTTGAGCGGGTTGTTCCTGTACGTCTTTTTTAAGTTTCTTTTTGTCTTTGTTGGCTTCGGCCAGATCGCCGCTGTCAACCATGTCAAGCTGCTCCTGCGAGATTTCCTCCTTCTTGAGCAGATCATCCGAATCTTTGCTGAACTTGCTCATGTCGGTATGCTCGGCTTTGAGCGGCGCAACTGCGCCCGTTCCGAGCTGCATATTGGGAGTTGCGGGAGCAATTTCTTCGGGCGGAAGTGTTTCGGGTGTATGCGTTGGAGGTGCGGCTGGGCGGGGCTTTTCCATCTCACCGAAGGTGTCGGTAACGTCGTTCGTATCGCCCTGCACCACGTTCATCACATTGCGGGAGATGTGGCTGGCTTTTTTGTTTTTCTTGAAGTTATCGACATCCTCAATGCTTTGCGGGATGTTTTCGTCGAGGCTTTTTTGCAGGCTTTGTTTGGCTGCGCCCGGATCGGGTTTGGGTTCGGGCTTTGCGCCGAGGTCTTGTACCTGATCGCCGTGACTTTTGCTTTGTCCTTCGTGTGCGGG
>JBKDHA010000232.1:0-2786 GCA_046335555.1 Bacteroidota bacterium | reverse complement strand
TGCACACTAACGCGCACAACAGTACAAACAGGCTGCGGATTACACCAGCAGCAGGTTGGTTTGTTTTTTTCATCATAAGAGTTGAATACGTGTGTAGCACCGGAATTTTTATTCCGGTTTGGTTATCAAATTCAAGTGAGCGCAAACAGTTCAGGGATGCCGGAGCGGGGAGGTCAAGATGTGCGCCGGGCAATGGTTTACGTCAAACGGGTTCCCGCAGCAAATGCGGGAAGGGATACCGTTTCTAAAATGCAATGGTTCAGCTAATTTTTTGAAGTAAGCGGGGCGGATTTATAGCATCGGCAGTTTTGTATAGGGTGGGCAAATATAGGTTACTATCAAGGCGATGTCAATTTATTTTTTTGTGAATTTATACTCGTCTTTCGGCCTATTCAATGGGCTAACGTGTTGAAAGGATGCTGAGTAAGCAACTTTAAAACTGCATTTCAAACAGGTATAATTAGTAGTTACTTCAGACGCAAACTAAGTATAACTGTGTGCTGTGAATGTGATAATTTTTTTTAGCACCGCATACCTTCACTAAACCCTTTTACGGAAGTTGCACACAGTTGATCCTAACGGGTTATGATTTACCTCTGCACATTTACGCAAAGAAAGTTCTGCATTACGGTGCAGATTATGTATCAGCAGATTTGGGGATATTTTCATTTTCCGGGTGTGTTGGAAACGCTTTTCATTTGTAGCCCCCCAAAGTGGAACTGATTTGTGTTGAACTATTCCATTTGAACTAATTTACATTTAACCCGGTTTGTGGCGGCTTTCTTTCATTTCAAAAGCAACGCCCAAAGCCTTTGATATAAACCATTCCTGAAACGGCAGTATTTCCCACCTGAACAAATGCCGGGTGTTTGCGCCGTGCAGAGCCGGTACTAAACCCGGTTGATATTCGCGGAGTTGGTTAATTACTTCGGATTTGTGCTGAAATACCTTTTTGAAATTCAACTCCGTTTCTGCCAGTGCTTCAACTAATTCTATACAGCAATGTTCCCGCGCTGTGAGTTGTCCGTATTTGGGCAGTGTTGCCAGTACACGGCGAAACATACCGGCAGTTTTGCTTTGTGTTTTTGTTTGCCCTTGCTCTGTGTATGCAATAAGCAAAAGCAGCCTTGCAGACACCCCGAAACCCTCCGCGTCTGCTATTTTCATATTCAGCAATTCAAGTACCTCAGCCGCCTCTGCAAATTCGTTTTTGCAAAGCAGCAGCAGAGCTTTCAGATAAACCGTTTTTTCTGAAAGTGGTTTTGTTTCTTTGAGCAGTTTAGCCGCAAGCGTAAAGCGTTTAAGCTGTATGTATGCCGCTGCTTCTATTTGCAGTAATTCGCTGAGGTCGAAATCTTGCCCGGTTTCAACGGCTTTGGCTTGCTGTGCTGTTATCAAAGCCTTTTCCGGTTTATTACAATGCAAGTAAAGCAGCGCAAGTTTCAGCAGGGTTTCACGCTCTGGAGTACCGCTTTGCAAAGCCGGGGACTGTTTTATTAACCGAAGTTGATTTTTACGGCAGCGTACAACCTTTGCAAACTGATTGTTTTTCTCCGCGCTGAGTGCTTCGGTTTCAAACAAACAGAATGAAACACGCACCGAATGAAACTGCTTTTCAAGTTCGCGGAGTTCGTTTAATTGTATTTCGGTTGCTCCGGCGGGTGCAGCCTCAGCAAACCGGTAAAGCTCCCGGCAGGTGTGCAGCAGTTGCATACTTTGCAGGTATTTACCCTCCAGCTTTTCATACTTTGCCCCCTGTGCCGGGTTTATTTGTTGCAGATAGGCAAGTATTTGCAGCAGTTCGGGGTAAAACTCAAACTGCAAAGCCGTATCGTAAACTGTGCTGAGGTAAAACCCTGCAAACACAGTTAAACCGCGTTCTAAAAGAAACTCTGCATGATGCAAGCGAACACGGCAAGCCGAAAACGCTTTTGTGTATGCCGTTTGTGAAATGTGCCGCTTTGTATTGATGTGA
The DNA here is from genome assembly GCA_046335555.1 of Bacteroidota bacterium. Taxonomy (GTDB): domain Bacteria; phylum Bacteroidota; class Bacteroidia; order Palsa-965; family Palsa-965. The sequence continues at coordinate 811 of JBKDHA010000232.1, read as the reverse complement.
AGTGTAACAGCCTCCAGCAGCTTTTCTTTGAGCCGCAATACCAAACGACTGAAAGCCGGTACATTCATTTTACCGTAGAGCAAAAACTGTAATTCTCTTTCTGTGTGCTGTTCTTCGCTGCAAAGCAGGATTAACAGTTTTCGGCTTTTGCTTTCGTAGTTTTCCCCGCGTTCGTCAAACGCTGCAAGGTAGTTATGGCAGAGTGTAACTTCGTTTGGTTTCAGGGCTTTTACAAGGGCTGTGAGTGTTTTTATTCCGCTCATTGGTTTTACAGGTTTAAGTGAACCGTAAAGCCCTCATTTCAAATATGCCTCAGCTTTGGGCTATGCTGCAAATAGTGGACACTCAAAAACACCTATACAGCACACTAACAACCGGTTACAGTGGTACAGAAAACGCTCTGCCCTTTGTTGCTGCTTTGGCAGAGGTTGCCCCGGTCTTTCAACTCCCGGCTAAATGCTTAAATTTCGCGTTGAGGTTTCTCTATCTTTGAGCGTATGAACGTGACATTAACCAAAACGCAGAAAATATTAATTGAAAGCTCCGGCGATATTGCCCGGATAATGCGGCAAATATTGCTCCGTGAAAACCGCATAAGCCGCCAAAAAGAACACCTCTGGGCTGTTGGCCTCAATGCCGATTTCAGTATTTTGTATGTAGAGTTAATTGCGTTTGGCATACCCGGCAAAGGCAAGGTTAAACCGATGGAAATTTTCCGTTTGGCGTTGCAAAAAGAGGCTGAGTATATGTACCTCTGCCATAACCGAAAAACGGCTGATATGGCTGCTCAACCAGACGATAAGGCGTTAAC
>JBKDHA010000231.1:0-12120 GCA_046335555.1 Bacteroidota bacterium | reverse complement strand
GAGATGAATAAAGAAATGTATTGGGATGTATTTCTGAAATTGAAAAAATAAAAATGCCCTGATTGAAGAAACAATCAGGGCATTTTTGAACAGTTGAATCAATTATTTACTGAGGTATAAATTCCGTTCAGAGTAAATCTGGTGAAAGAACTCATCGTGCAAATCATCAATAAAATAGATGGCTTCGCCGGTTGATTTCATTTCAGGTCCGAGTTCTTTCTGTACTTCGGGGAATTTCTCGTAAGAGAATACCGGAACTTTTATTGCATATCCTTTTTTGCGCGGGTTGAAGTTAAAGTCCTTAATCTTCTTCTCGCCCAGCATCACCTTAGTCGCATAATTCACATACGGTTCATCATACGCTTTTGCAATGAAAGGCACTGTGCGTGATGCCCGCGGGTTTGCTTCAATAATATACACCACTTCGTTTTTCACAGCAAACTGAATATTGAGTAAGCCAACTGTGTTGAGTGCGAGTGCAATTTTGCGTGTGTGCTCTTCAATCTGCTTCATCACATTTTCAGAGAGATCGAACGGCGGCAGCACTGCGTAAGAATCGCCGGAGTGAATGCCGGCCGGTTCGATATGCTCCATGATGCCGATGATGTAAACATCTTCTCCATCGCAAATTGCATCGGCTTCTGCCTCAATTGCATTTTCGAGAAAGTGATCGAGCAGTACTTTGTTGCCGGGAATATCGTTCAGAAGTTTTACAACGTGCTGTTCGAGTTCCTGCTCGTTAATTACAATCTTCATGCTTTGTCCGCCCAGCACATACGAAGGCCGCACCAGCAGCGGATAACCAAGCTCGCGGCTGAGTTCTATAGCCTGATCGGCATCTTCAATTACACCAAATTTCGGATAAGGTATATTGTTGTCGCGAAGCAGTGATGAGAAGCTGCCGCGGTCTTCGGCCAGATCAAGCGATTTGTAATCGGTGCCGATGATTTTGATGCCGTAACGTTCAAGTTTCTCGGCCAGCTTCAGCGCTGTTTGTCCGCCAAGCTGAACGATAACACCTACCGGATTTTCGTGCAGGATGATTTCGTAGATATGCTCCCAGAAAACCGGTTCAAAATAAAGCTTATCCGATACGTTGAAATCGGTAGAAACTGTTTCAGGATTGCAGTTAATCATGATCGTTTCATAACCGCATTCTTTGGCGGCCAGTACGCCGTGTACGCAGGAATAATCGAACTCAATGCCTTGTCCGATGCGGTTGGGGCCTGAACCAAGCACTACAATCTTTTTCTTCTCAGAGCGAACCGATTCGTTTTCAGTTTCAAATGTTGAGTAGTAGTAAGGCGTTTGAGCTTCAAATTCGGCCGCGCAGGTGTCAACCAATTTGTAAACGCGGCGAATGCCCATTTCCTCGTAACGCTTTTTGAACACATCGCTTTCGAGGCAACGCAGCAGGTGTGCAATCTGACGATCTGCATATCCTTTTTGCTTTGCTTCCCACATGAGTTCTCGCGAGATGCTTCCGAGCGAGTGTTTTTCGATTTCGCGTTCGAGTGCAATCAGTTCTTCAATCTGGTTGAGGAACCAACTGTCGATGCGGGTAAGTTTCTGAATTGTTTTCACCGAGATGCCGAGCTTTATGGCATCGTAGATCATAAACAGACGGTTCCACGACGGGCGTTCAAGCGCGTTGAGAAGTTCTTGCTGATTGGTGATTTCTTTTCCGTCGGCACCGAGACCGTTGCGCTTGATTTCGAGGCTCTGTGCAGCTTTTTGCAGGGCTTCCTGAAAGCTGCGGCCAATGCCCATTACTTCACCAACTGATTTCATCTGGAAACCCAGTTCGCGGTTGGCGCCTTTAAATTTATCGAAGTTCCAGCGCGGAATTTTTACGATTACATAATCGAGTGTTGGCTCAAAATAAGCCGATGAACTCATGGTAATCTGATTTACCAATTCATCAAGATGATAACCGATAGCGAGCTTTGAAGCAAGTTTAGCAAACGGGTATCCTGTAGCTTTAGAAGCGAGTGCCGACGAACGCGAAACGCGCGGATTAATTTCAATGGCAATGATGTCTTCGGCATTGTCGGGGCTGACCGCAAACTGCACGTTGCAGCCTCCGGCAAAGTTTCCGATGGCGCGCATCATTTTTATAGCCATGGTACGCATCTTCTGGAAAGTAACATCAGAAAGCGTCATGGCGGGCGCTACCGTAATTGAATCGCCGGTATGCACGCCCATCGGGTCAAAGTTTTCGATGGAGCAGATGATGCAGACGTTGTCGTTTGCATCGCGCAGCAGTTCAAGCTCAAACTCTTTCCAGCCCAGAACAGCTTTATCAATCAGTACTTCGTGAATGGGTGATGTTTGTAAACCGCGGTTCAGCGCTTTGTCGAAATCTTCTTTGTGATATACAACCGCACCGCCGCTGCCGCCGAGTGTAAATGAAGGACGAATCACCAGCGGAAAGCCAAAGTCCTGCGCAATGGCTTTTCCGTCGAGAAACGATTTTGCAATACGTGAAGGAGCCATTCCAATACCAATGCTTTCCATCCGCTGACGGAAAAGATCGCGGTCTTCGGTTACATTGATGGCTTCAATATCAACGCCAATCATGCGGACGTTATATTTCTTCCAGATGCCCATCTCATCGCACTTCATTGCAAGATTGAGCGCGGTTTGTCCGCCCATGGTAGGCAGCACAGCATCAATTTTCCGCTCTTCCAGAATTTTCACAATCGACTGTGAAGTGAGCGGGAGCAGATAAATATTATCTGCCGTCACCTTGTCGGTCATGATGGTAGCCGGATTGCTGTTGATGAGTGTTACCTCAATACCTTCCTGCTTGAGCGATCGGGCAGCCTGTGAACCTGAATAATCGAATTCACAAGCCTGGCCGATAACGATCGGGCCGCTGCCGATGATGAGGACGGATTTGATGCTGTTGTCTTTGGGCATGGTCGTTGAGCCGTATAAAAATCACGCGAAGATAGACGAAACTGCTTGCCCCGCCGCCCTTATTTGACGCGGGATTCACACATTTTTTTAACATCGTAAATTAATCCCGGAATTGCTTCGCCACGTAAGCCGATTTGTGTATTTTTGTGCTTTGTTTCTAACCCTTCCCTCACTGTTCAAATGCAAATTCCGGCATCTGTAAAACCGGCTCGTATAACAGCATATCTGGCTGTTGTATCGCTTCTGCTCATCATTATCGGGATAGTCGGGGTTCTTGTTTTAAGTTATGTAATGGGCAAGTTAAGTTTTGAAAACAACAGCAATGCTGTTTTCACCATGCGCAAATATGTGCTCATAAGTTCATGGTTTTGCATACTAGTGTTTGTTTGTACAATTATTTTTATTCCGGTTTGGACTTATCAAATTTGCAGAAATGTACGAACAGGCCTAAACGGTGAGAAGCTGCCGTTTCAGCATCTTGCAGCTTGGGGATGGTTTATTCCGATTGCTAATTTTTTCATCCCGTTCACTTCTCTACGCAGGTGCTGGAGTATTTTGCAGGCAAATTTCCCGGTTGTTGGACTTCCAGAAAAAAAATCAATTCCTATTCAGCTCTGGCAAATCGGTTTTTGCGGCTTGGCCATTACAATGCCATTATCGGTGCTGCTGCTAAAATTTGTAACAAAGCAGAATATTTTGGTTTACAATATCACCTCGTTGGTTTTATTCCTTTCAATTTTACTCAGCAGCATTTGCGGAATAATCAGTATTTTACAATTACTTCGTTTTGAAAAATTAGCCTACACTAAATAACTCACAAACCTCTACCCCCGAATGGAAACTACAATTCTCCGTCCGAATGCCGAGCGCGCCAATATCGCCATCGTGTTTTTAGTTGTACAGCTTATCGCTTCGCTTGCACTGGCTGTTGTGCCTGCCTATATTCAATTTCAAATGCAGACGGGCGAGATGAGTGAGCTTTTGTATAAGTATCAGGACTTCTTACCGGGAGTAGTTGGATTGGCATTAATTATTGCTGCAATCGGGTTAACCGGCACAATTTTACTGATCCGCTGGTTTCGCAGAGCTTATTTCAACCTGCACAGTTGCGGCATTCCCAATCTCAGACACAGCGAAGGCTGGGCGGCAGGTGCCTGGTTTGTTCCGATTTTAAGTTGGGTATGGCCCTACCAGATTATGGTTGAAATCTGGAATTACACACAATCATGGTATCAGCCCGATCCTAACAACTACGAACACAAACCGGCCAAACTTCCCGGCATTTGGTGGACGCTCACCATTGGCGGTGTGGTTTTGGGATTCATATCAGCTTTCGCCGGTGCAGGTTCTCCCGATGAGGTCAGCACATTTCTTTCATTGCTGGCCAACATCAGCAGTCTGGCCGCGTCTGTTGTACTGATCCAGATTATCCGGCAAATGATTCCGATGGAAGCAGAACTCGAACGCCGTGCGCAGCAATATAATGTGGCAGTTGCCCAGCAGCGCGAAGAATACGAACGTTTGCAGCGCATGCAGCAGCCCGATCAGAACAATTTTCAGTAGTTCCTCATGAACTTTTTGTACAACAACAAATCACTGATCCGCGTACTGCAGGTTACAGTGTGGCTGTATATTATTATTTACATCTGCTCGGCGGTACAGATTTTTATGCGTCAGGGAGATCCGATAAAGTTTCATCCTGATGCTATTGGCCTATTGGGTGAAAACAGCCAATATTATATCCAACTGCTCATTACGTTAGTCAATGCCTTTGTGAGTCTTGCATTTTGCATACTTTTTATTGTTTGGTTTTATCGCGCCTACGAAAACGTAAGCAAAGCAGATCCCGCAAAAGCTACTATTGCAACAGGTTGGGCTATTGGCTGTTGGTTTGTACCGATTATGAATCTGTTCAGACCACTTCGGATTATGCTTGAAATTTGGCACGGTACTCAAACTGCAGGAGAAGAACCGGATAGGCCTTTAACTGCCGAACGCTCTATACAAGTAAATGCCTGGTGGTACTGCTGGACATTTGGGCTTGCAATAGGGCTTCTTGGAACCTACCTTCAAATCAGAGGAATAAGTTCGTTTAATTTTGAAGAGTTTCCAGACTATGAAGAATGGCGGCAAAATTCGATACAAGCCTTTAAAAAAGTTCAGTTTATTCTGCTTGTTTCCAGCATTCTGCAATTGATTTCGCTCTACATGCTCAATCAGTTACTCAATCGCTTATCGAAATTTGAGGCAGAACTGCGTGAGCGATTATTTATTGCATTTAGCAGACAGCCAACAAGCTATGAGCCCCCTGTCGATCTGCCCCGGTAATTTCCTCGACATACACTGACTTGCAAATTATTGAAAATCAAATAAATAGGTTAAGCTAATAGAATAGTGTAATAAAATGTATTTTTTTACGTAAATTTGTTGTAGAAAGTAAAGATTAGCCAAATGAAAAGCGGCATCGTACAGCGCGTTAAAATTACCAATCCTGAATTGCAGCACAAAATTCGTAAAGCAATTGAGGATAAGGAGCGCCTGTTTGCATACGATAAAGATTCTCTGGAAAGAATCAAAAAAGCCCTCTCCTCTAAAGCTTAATTTCCCCCGTTTATGCACTACAGTTACATCCGCGACGGGGATTCGTATTATTTTTCCACATATAAATCATTGTATTATAAAGTGTCTGTGATTCATACATCAGACTACCTGATACATGAAATTCCGAATAGTTCTGATTTATACAGTATCTCATTTAACGAGATTTCCAACACAGCACTTCCCGGTCACGATGCGCAAGTGTTAGCTACTATTTCTGAAATTGCAAACACTTGGTTTGCAACAAATAACAAACTCTTGTACTACATCTGCAGCAATGCTGACGGACGATCAGAACAGCGATTCCGGCTATTTTGCCGTTGGTTTTCATCTTGCGAAAGAGAGGCTTCGGAGCAATTTTGTTATAACCACTTAATTAAACAACTGGATTTAGAGGATGAAAACTGTTATGTGGGATTTATCTACAGAGATGATTACCCGCACAGGCATTTTATAGAAAATGAGTTTGAGGAAATCGTAAATAATCTCCAAGACAAGTAAGAGGCTTTTTAAGAAAAGCTGAAAACGAAAAAGGCCATTCCTAAAAGGAATAGCCTTGTATAATCGTAGTCAGAAACGACTTAGCCTTTGTGGCGTTTTTCGGAAGAAACTGTGAGTTTCTTGCGTCCGCGTGAGCGGCGTGCTGCAATTACGCGGCGGCCGTTTGCGGTTGACATGCGCTCGCGAAAACCGTGTTTGTTTCGACGCTTGCGGTTAGAAGGTTGGAACGTGCGTTTCATGATCGAATTCTCTTTAAATCGGATTGCAAAGGTAATTGTTTTTGGCTTTCAACCAAATCCAATTGCATTTTTTTCTTTTTAGGCCGAAAAAACTGTCTTGCGGGGCAAAAATACAATAATTCGGAGGCTCCGGCCGACTCAAAAACATGAAAAGACTGTCGGGACAACCGGCCGGGCAGCTAACTTTGCATCCGAAATAAGAATTTATGGCCTCACGACGCGGACGATTAGCATCAAAAGAAGAAGAAGAATTGCCAAAAGCCAAGCTCAACCGAGATGCGGTGCGCAAAGCCCGGCGGCTGTTCAGCTATTTCGGTGAAAAAAAGATCAATTTTTACATTGGCCTTTTCTTTCTGGCTATAACAGGAGCCACAGCCATTATTTTTCCCGGCATGCTGGGCAAGCTCATGGGTCTGATCAGCGGCTCTGAGACCTCAACAGCATCTATGGATGCCGCAGAGAAACTAAAAGACGTATTTCTGACGCAGGATCAAGCCAATAAACTGCTGGATGCGGCAAATACCGTAGGTCTTCAGCTGCTTATTCTTTTTGCATTTCAGGCCATTGCTTCGTATTTCCGCGTTGTTCTTTTTGCACAGGCTACCGAGCATTTGCTGGCCAGTTTGCGCCGCAGCACATTTGGCAAACTACTAAAAATGCCGATGTCTTATTTCTCAGCCAAACAAGCTGCAGAACTCAACAGCCGCATCAGTGCTGATATTACCCAAATAGGCGATACACTGTCAACAGGCCTGGCCGAACTGCTCCGCCAAACCATTGTAGTTACCGGCGGCATTATAATGATCTGCCTTTACTCGTGGAAGATGTCGCTGGTGATGCTGGCCATTATTCCGCCGGTAGCCATTATTGCAGTAGTGTTTGCAAAACGTATCCGCACGTATTCACGCAACCTGCAAGACCGGATTGCCGAATCGAATGTGATTGTGGGCGAAAGTTTATCGGGCATTGCCAACGTAAAATCGTTTACCAACGAAGCCTACGAAGCCGGCCGCTATCACCGCAGCACACAGTCTATTATTGTTCAGGCCATCAGCTACGCACGTTTTCGCGGACTATTTTTCTCGTTCATCATCTTCGTATTGTTTGGCGCTATTATGCTGTTGGTTTGGTATGGTGTGCGTTTAGCTGTGCAGCAAGAAATTTCGGCTGGCGATTTGCTGGCGTTTATGATGTACACGCTTTTTGTGGCGGCCAGCATCAGCGGTTTGCCCGAGCAGTTTGCACAAATACAGCGTGCAGTTGGCGCATCGGAACGTATTTTCGAGATTATTGATGATGAGAACGAACCCGTGAATGATTCGCCCGACCGCCAGCGCGGAAGCCTGAGACTGAACGGCAAAGTACAGCTCAGCGATATTCACTTCGCCTACCCTACCCGTCCGGATTTTCCGGTGCTAAAAGGCGTAACATTTACGGCCGAACCCGGACAAACTATAGCCATTGTGGGCAGCAGCGGTTCCGGTAAATCAACCATTGCACAATTGCTGCTGCGGTTCTACAAGCCCGATACCGGAGAGCTGCTGATTGATGGAAAACCCTCGCAGGAGTACGATTTAACAGCACTCCGCGAAAACATGGCTATTGTTCCGCAAGATGTGCTGCTGTTTGCCGGCAGCATCCGCGAAAACATTGCTTACGGCCGTCCGGATGCCACAGAAGAAGAAATTACCGAAGCCGCCCGCAAAGCCAACGCACTCACTTTCATCGAAAGCTTCCCCGATGGTTTCAACACCAAAGTTGGCGACCGCGGCATACAGCTTTCCGGCGGACAACGTCAGCGCATAGCCATTGCGCGCGCTGTGCTTAAAAATCCGCGCATTCTAATTCTCGACGAAGCTACCAGTTCGCTTGATTCGGAAAGCGAGCGCGTGGTGCAGGAAGCTATCGACTTGCTTATGGTTGGCCGCACATCGTTTGTTATTGCCCACCGCCTGAGCACGATCCGCAATGCGCATAAAATTGTGGTGATTGATAAAGGTATTGTAGCCGAATCAGGCACACACGATGAACTGATGGCTATTGAAAACGGTATCTATAAGCACTTGAGTAAGATGCAGTTTCAGGGGGAGTATGCTTCTTAGGGCTTGTCTTGTCTCACCCACATTTACTGTGGGTGCTCGACATGACAAGAGCATTTATTTCTTGAAATGCTAACCTGATTGCTCGACGTGACAAGAGCATTTAAGTTTTGAAATGCGAATCTGATTGCTCGACATGAGAAGTGCATTTATTTCTTGAAAAGCGAATCTGCTTGACGTGACAAGAGCATTCTAATCTTGAAATTCAAGTCTGATTGATCGACAGGACAAGTGCATTTATTTCTTGAAATGCAAGTCTGATTGCTTGACGTGACAAGAGCATTCATGTCTTGAAAAGCGAACCTGATTGCTCGACGTGACAAGATGTTATGCTTTCTGCAGATTATTTAGACTCCGACAAGAGAAAATGTCTTTGAGCCACTTTACACTCATCACTTTACACTCAACACTCATCATTTTTCACTCCCGAAGGGGCTAATCGGTCTTCCTGTAAACAGAATAAGACATACTCAGATTATCTTCTCTTGTGCTGTCAACAATAGCATGGAGGCGTATCGGATCAAGAATTCGTTTTGTTCCGTCTGGTACTTCGCATACGATATTGTGGAAATAGATATAATTATACTTAGGTTGATAGTTCAGCACTTTGTTTTTCATATCTCCCGAAAGCATGCACGTGTCTGAATGAAATTTTTCCTGCTTTTGTATTCTTACAAATCGTGATGTATCATCAATAAAAATCATATCAAACGAACGAACAGGCATTTCTTTTTTGAAGTAGTCTGACCAGGCATACAGGTTGGAACCCCGAAGTCTTAAGTAGCGCGAAGTTGAATCTGTTTTAATTCCGCAGAACCAAAGTGTGGGGCCGCGTACTTCATATTTTTTAACACAAAGGATTTCCCGGCCGTATTTCCCGGGCTTATATACTGTAATTACTGCATCCGTTTTTTTTGTAAAGAAAAGAGTATAACGCTCACCATCCTGAGCTGTTATTCTACCTCCTGCCAATACAACTTGAATATCATCCTGAACGCCTTTTGTTCTCACCTGAATTGTATTATTTTTTTCAAGCCAGAAGAAATCTGATTCAGTGATAATAGAGCAAGATGCTTTTGGTGCACGAACTTTAATAACCAGCGTTTTGACGGCTCCTGTTTGAGACCGGCAAACAACTGTGATTATTAGCAAAAGAATAATGAATATGCCGCGCATAGGTTCATTTATTGATTAGTGAATCGAGTTGCATTACTGTATTTATTTCTTCCTTCGGAATAGTCATGATAAACTCAAGAGTCTTACCGGTAATTTTCACTTTGTTTAAATCGGCAAAACTGCAATAGCATATTTTGTCGTCTTCTGTCACACCAATAACCTTATCAACATCTCCGGCGATATACGGGAATTGGCTTTCAAATTTATCAGCACTTACCAAAAAAGCACTATTGACATCTCTTTTAACCAGATAAGCTGCTTTGAGTTTGATTTTCTTTTTTATTACATCAATAAATACAGCTGAAAAAAGGAAATTGGCTGCTCCTGCTTTTATTTTATCACCAAAACCATCGAAAAAAGTCCGCGGCCTGTCGCTATTCCAGATACCAAGCCGGGCTACAGCCAATGTGCGGTACACCAAATTCGTTTTGGGATAATTAGAATAATCACCGCTCATAAAAGCATTGAACTTATCATTATAACTGATACGTTCTGCATTACCCGTTAATTGATTATTAAGTACATACATCGAATCTCGAGCAGCTTTTATTTTTTGTTGCCGGTCTAGTAAGCCAGCCTGATATATTAGATCACGTCGTTCAAATTCCCTTACTGCTTCATCATAGTTTTTTGCATCAGCAACAGCCTTTGCTTTAAAATTATGAGTCACGTTATTGCTGCTGAGACTGATTTTGTAGATGCCAACGGTTTCGCTTCGTTCAATTTGTACATTTTCCCAAATTTGTGCCGCCATTTTTTCAGAAAATTCTTTTTCATTTGGCAAGGGTTCAAATTTAATATTATCAAAAGCCTTGAGTTCCGGGAATTCACTGCTGACATAATCAATGCTGAAAGATATTGCGTCAGGATCAGCAACGTCTGGTTTTACAGGAGCTGCAAAAGCAGGATCATCAACCAACGCTTTGTATTTTACTTCCTGTTCTTTGTTGACGATAAACAGTGGTTCAGAACAGGTATTGCTTTCGCGGGTATTTTCTGCAATGTATTCCCAACGACGTTTTACAGTATCTAAGAAATAAATGTTGAAGTCATTTTCCGAATTCGCAGAAATCATGTTCACCGTTATTTCTTTACCGGGAGCAATTTGAACTGGTTTTCCGTCTTGAAATGCAGTAATCTCAAACATTCCGGCCGATTCGAATGTCCATCTGTATCCTGCCGAATCGTAATGCATCGGAATACCGCTCAGCATAATTTCTAATGGCTTATGAAATTCGCGGTAACGCAGTTCTACTTTTCCGGTAACCAGTTGTCCATTTGCATGAACAAATGTGGCTTTCGGAATTATTAACTCTGAGCCTTTAGAAGACAGCACCATCGTATCCGAAAATGTATTAACGATGTAGGATGTATTTTCTGTGTTCAGATTTTTGATCAGTGGTTGCACAAAAGGCACATACTCTGAATTCGTATCGAGAGATTGATCCGACGGAAGCAGAAAATAAGATGCAGTTAAAACACTTGCCGCTGCTGCAGTAACTGTAACCGTTTTCATAGCTTTGGTCCAGAATTTTACCGGTTGCGGACGGTTGGCCAGAAATTGATTGAAATCCATTCTGGAGCTGATTTGCTCGTCAGACAACTTGTCTTTTTTATCGCTGAATTGGAACTTTGCCATGAGAATTAGTTCTTTTTGAAATGTTTTTTCATTTTGTCGGTTGCCCTGTACACACGCATTTTACAGGCACTTTCACCTTGTCCGGTTATTTCAGAGATTTCGGCAAATGATCGCTTTTCGAAATACCGAAGGTTAATGATCTCCATCTCTTCTTCTTCCAATTGCTGAAGTGCTTGATAAAGCCGTTCATCATGCACAGAAGAATACTGATCGTCGATATCTTCCATCAATTCATTAAATCCTTCGGCATCAATGCGAACAAAGTTTGCACGATTCTTTTTGCGATACCACTGCTGCAGTTCAGTGTATGCAATGCTAAATAGCCACGCGCCAAACGGCACACCCTGTGCCCTAAATTTCGGAAGCCGGTCAAGTGCTACATAAAACACCTGCGCCGTAATATCAAATGCTGTTTCCTGATCGTCAACCCGGTGATGTACATAGGTAACAATCCGTTTGTAATACGTCCGATATAACGGTTCAAAATGCCTTGGATCCTGCTGCGCAGCCCGCACCAGATCCATTTCAGCATCAATCTGCGCTTTTGTCTGATGAGATGTACTGGCTTCACTCATTTGAATAACCGCTTCCATGTGACCCATTTTACCTGTCATATTACCAGACAGGCGAAAAAGTCACATGCTTAAAAACATTTCTTTAATAAACTTAATGAAAAGGCAGAAAATATGACTGCTTGTCTTGTCTCGACTCCGCTCGACATGACAAGAGCATTCTAGTCTTGAAATGCAAGTCTGATTGATCGACATGACAAGAGCATTCATGTCTTGAAAAGCGAACCTGATTGCTCGACGTGAGAAGTGCATTTATGTCTTGAAATGCGAACCTGATTGCTCGACATGACAAGAGCATTCATGTCTTGAAAAGCGAACCTGATTGCTCGACGTGAGAAGTGCATTTATGTCTTGAAATGCGAACCTGATTGCTC
>JBKDHA010000230.1:0-21904 GCA_046335555.1 Bacteroidota bacterium | reverse complement strand
AAAGGTGTGTACGGTCATTTTTATTGTTCTACAGAAGTAAGAATGCCTAAAAATGAGGGTTTTGAATGAAGATTATATGTCTCTCAATGAAACAGAACTCAATCGTGCTGTCCAAAAAGATTTATTTTGGACAGATGTGATATTGCTTTATATAGGCATCGTCTTTTTCTTTTTTATTATTAAAATATTGAATCCAATTTACTGTTGCGTCATCAATAATACTTGAGCTGAATTTGTAATGTCTATAAAAGATAACTGCAACTAAAATCAATAGAATGATATATACAATTCCTGAAATAATTGTTGAGACACTGATTTTCATCAACGTATTATAATCCGTGAAGACTTTATAGGCGCAGATAATTAGTGTTACGAATAAATAGATTAACTGTATTTCGTAAAACAGTTTAATTTCTGAAGCAGGCTTATATTCTTGATTGTTATTATCTGCCACTTTTTCTGCTCTATTTGCTAATACCCAAAGCCCTCTTGTTGCTGAAACATATTTATCATCATTGTTAAGATCGTCTACCGATAAAAGTCTTGGAAGTTCAAAGGCTACAAATGTATATGATACCTGTCTTACCGCTTGAGAAAGCCATGTTTTCCCAATTTTGTGACAGATCCAACAAATTACAATCATGAAAATGCAAATTAGGAATGTCTTAGCAGAATTATCTGCATTCGTGCTATTGTATACTAACACACAAAAACCTGCGATCTGATAGAGAAAAAGTAATCTGAAACTATTAAATATCTGAATAAACTCATTTTTCAATGTTGTATAACACTCTTTGTCCAGTGGATCAAGATTATTAATGGGTGTAGGATCCATATATGCTAATCATTAATTTATTACATCTAATGAATGTCGAAAATTAGTGTAATAAATTTAAAAAAGCAATAATATACTATTGTAACAGGTGCATTTTCTGTTCTTTTTTATTAAAATGAAAATGTCATAAGTTTGGAATATAGCCTGATAGTTATTATTATGAAATAGCCGCTTTAAGTGACCACACACAGGTTATCACAGTTATAGTAAACAAGTGTCTATCTTATTAGTGAAGAATTCTCAATGCGCATCCAACCAATTACTCCCCGTCCCAATTCCCACCTCCACCGGCACTTTCAACTGAACCGCATTTTTCATCGCATTTTCAATCACCGGTTTCACCAACTCCACTTCATCCAGCGGAACATCAAACACCAATTCGTCATGCACCTGCAGCAGCAAGCGTGCGCGCACGTTCATGGCTTTGAGTTCGCGGTGAACATTAATCATCGCTACCTTAATCATATCGGCTGCAGAGCCTTGTATGGGTGCGTTAATGGCGTTGCGTTCGGCAAAGCCACGCACTACGGCGTTTGATGAATTGATGTCGCGCAGGTAGCGGCGGCGACCTAGAATGGTTTCTACATAGCCGTGCTCGCGGGCAAAGGCCATTTGGTCATCCATATAGTCTTTGATGGAACTGTACTGGATGAAATACTGCGTAATAATTTCCTGCGCTTCTTTGCGCGGAATGTTCAAGCTCTGCGAAAGTCCGAAAGCCGATTGTCCGTAAATAATACCAAAGTTTACAGCTTTAGCTTTGCTACGCATTTCGCGGGTTACTTCGTCTTGCGTTACGCCAAACACGCGTGCGGCGGTGGCGGTGTGGATGTCGTGGCCGTTGTTGAAGGCTTCGATCATGCCGGGATCATTGCTAAGCGCGGCTATAATGCGGAGTTCAATTTGCGAATAGTCGGCCGAGAGCAGGATCCAGCCTTCGCCGCGGGGTACAAAGGCTTTGCGGATTTCGCGGCCGCGGGCGGTGCGAATTGGGATGTTTTGTAGGTTGGGATTGTCGGAACTTAAACGCCCGGTTGCGGCCACAACCTGGTTGTAGCTAGTATGCACGCGACCTGTGCGCGGATTCACCATCAGCGGCAGCGAGTCGATGTAGGTGTTTTTCAATTTCACCAACTCGCGGTAGTTGAGAATCTGATCTACAATGGGGTGCTTGCCTACTAGTTTTTGCAAAATGTCTTCGCCGGTGGCATACTGGCCGGTGCGGGTTTTCTTGGGCTTGTCGCCAATGGCGAGTACTTCAAAAAGTATATCGCCCACTTGTTTTGGCGATGAAATGTTGAACGGTGTTCCGGCCAGTTCCTGAATGGTTTTATCGAGTGCTGCAATTTCAACTGCAAGTTCGGCCGATTGCTTGGCGAGCGTTGCTGTATCAAGCGTAATACCTTCGGCTTCCATAGCTGAAAGCACAGGAACCAACGGCATTTCAACGGTGTCGAAAAGTTTGCGCACGTTCGATGATTCGAGTTCGGGCTCGAAAACTGTCTGTAGTTGCCAGGTAATGTCGGCATCTTCGGCTGCATATTCTTTGATCTGTTCGAGCTGCACATCGCGCATGCTTTTTTGATCTTTCCCCTTTTTGCCGATGAGTGTTTCGATACTCACAGGCGAATAGTTGAGATACGTTTCAGCAAGCACATCCATATTGTGGCGCATATCGGGCTGCAGCAGGTAATGCGCAATCATGGTATCAAACAACTTGCCGCGAAGTGTAATTCCGTAGCGCTGCAAAACACTTAAATCATATTTAATGTTTTGGCCTGTCTTTCCGATGTTTTCGTTTTCAAAAATCGGACGAAACTCTTCGAGCAATGCCTTTGCTTCGGTCTGATCGGCCGGCACGGGAACATACCAGCCGGTGCCCGATTGATGGCTGAACGATAGACCCACGATTTCTACATTGTGTGCATCAAGCCCTGTAGTTTCGGTATCGAAACTACAGCTGCTGAGTTTGCTTAGTTCAGCAATAAGTTCGGTGCGCTGCTCTTTTGTCTCTGCACATTTGTAGCTGTGCGGAACATCGGCAATTGTTTTGTGAACAACAGGTTCTGCACTGGCTTCGGTTTCTCCGGCTTCATCATCGTCTCCGGTGTTGCCGAAAATATCAAACTGTCCGGGTTTTGTTTTGCGTGATGCTGCTGAGGTATTTACTTCTTCAATTGGCGCATCTTCACCCAAAACAATTTGCAGCATACGGCGAAATTCCAGCTCGCCAAAAATGGCGCGGATCTTTTCTTTATCCGGCTCGCGGTATTGGAGTTGTTCTTCGTTCAATTCAACCGGCGCATCGAGAATAATGGTTGCGAGTTTTTTCGAGAATAAAGCTTGTTCACCGTGCTGTTCTACTTTTTCTTTTTGTTTGCCTTTTAGTTTGTCGGTATTTGCCAGAAGGTTCTCAACACTGCCGAATTGCTGAATGAGTGAGATAGCCGTTTTTTCGCCAACACCGGGAATGCCGGGAATGTTATCGACACTATCGCCCATGAGTCCGAGAATGTCAATCACCTGCTCGGTGCGTTCAATTCCGTAGCGGGCGCAAATTTCTTTGACACCTAATTTTTCGGGCGGTCCGCCTTTGTAACCGGGCTTATAAATAAATATGTTTTCGCTAACGACTTGCCCGTAGTCTTTGTCGGGTGTCATCATAAACGTAATGAACCCGGCGGCTTCTGCTTTTTTGGCGAGTGTGCCTATAATATCATCGGCTTCAAATCCGTCAGACTCAAGCGTAGCAATGTTGAAAGCGTCGAGCAATTGATAGATATACGGAACAGCTATGCGGAGATCTTCGGGCATTTCTTCGCGGTTAGCTTTGTAGGCTTCGTAATCAATGTGGCGCTGAGTTGGTGCTGCTGTATCAAACACAACGGCAATGTGCGTGGGTTGCTCTTTTTTCAGTAAATCGAGCAGAGTGTTTGTAAAACCAAACACGGCCGAAGTGTTAAGCCCTTTGGAGTTGATGCGCGGACTGTTGCTGAATGCAAAGTAGGCACGGTAAATAAGGGCGTATGCGTCTAAGAGAAAAAGTTTTTTCATCGGAGATAAAATCTGGAAAGCGAAGGTAAGGCAGAGTGCAGGAGAATACCAGAAGAAAGAGCGGGTTGTGTACTATTTTTTTGTGGTGATTGTTGTGCGATTCTCTGTGTTGTGATACTGATGAGGTTGTATTTCTTGTGTTGCCTTTTCATCTTTCCTTTTTCAGGGGTTGCGCGATGTTTGACAGTCTCGTCATTTTGACGAGACTGTCTGAAACATCGCGCAGCGCCTGAGGCGCTTAAAAACCAGATGACCCGAAGTGTTCGGAAAAAACACCCGGGTCATCGGCGGAAACTACTACTAAGGGAAATCTTAAAGCGGGTAGTTTAGTTTGTGCTGGCCCACTCGTTATATTCTTCAACCAAAGCGATGCAATCGCTGAGTTCGTATTTTTTGTCTTCTTCTTGTATGCGTTCAATAAGTTCTGTGTGATCGGCCATGAGTTCGATGGCTGTTTTTTTGAACTTAGCGAATTTCAGTTTTTGCGGCTCGTCGGCTGCTTTGGTGGTGTTTTCGATGAAGTATTCCTTCTCGACATTGATTTCACTTCCGCGCTGAATTTCGTACTGAAATTCAAAAACATTGATGCGGCCGGAGGTGAGTACTTTAACAAAAGCCAGTTCGCCGCCAATTTTGCGGGTTACAAAAGTTACATCTTCGTAGCTGTAGCTTTTTACTTTGGCCGGGTTGTATGATTTCTTTTCGGTTTCAGAGAGTTTGATCTGAACTTTTGAGTAGAGATCAATTTCTTTTTTGGTGTTGTAACGTACTTCACCTTTAACGGTGTCGCCGCTGACAAGCACTACGTAGCCGGATTTCCAGACATACTCGGCACGGGCGCTGATGAACAGGCCGGAGGAGAGCAGTAAAAGAAGAGTAAAAAGCTTTTTCATTGAATCGGAATGCAACTGTTTTTGCATTTATTCAAAGAAAAGCCAAACCAACGCCCAAAGCAAGAGGCTGTGAATATCTGGGGCAAGATGTTAATAAGTTGTGCAAACTGCGTTCATAACCCTGACTCGTTTTAGGCAGCTTTGGTATGCAAAATTTGCAAAAAGGAGGTGGAAACCGGTTTTGCACTACAATTCTTGTAAAACTTTCAGACAAATTAACAGCCTTGTGGCGGGTGTGTTTTGTACTTTCGCCGCAAACCTTTTGTGCCTGTGGCTTTTCATCCGTTCCGCAACCGCTTCCGTACTGCTTCGGCAACCATTGTAATCAGCATTTCGCTTGCGCTGATTATGCTGGGCTTGCTGGGTGCCATGATGCTCAAAGCACGTTCCGTTTCCGACTATGTGCGCGAAAATGTATCGGTTATGGTGCTGCTCGACCGCGATGCGCGTGAGGCAGATATTATAGAACTCCAGAAAACCATTGACCGAGCTCCCTGGCGCAAAAACACACTTTATATCTCGCGCGATGAAGCGGCCGAGATTATGAAGAAGGAATTAGGCGAAGACTTTATCGCCACACTGGGCGAAAACCCGCTGCAGCCTACAATTGAAATCAACCTCCGCGCCGCCTGGGCCAATGCTGATAGTCTGAAATTCATAGAACAGGAGCTTCGTGCCGACTCACGCATTAAAGATGTTATTTATCAGAAAGATCTCGTGGGCGAACTTAACAACCGTATGGGTTCGCTGGGCGTTGTAGCCAGTATTGTAAGTGCCGCGCTGCTGTTTATCGCCATTGTCATTATTTTCATCACCATCCGCCTCGCCATTTATTCGCAGCGCTTCCTGATCCGCACGATGGATCTGGTGGGAGCTACGCAGCGGTTTATCCGCCGTCCGTTTGTTTGGCGCGGGTTGGTAAACGGAGTTGCCGGGGCATTGCTGGCTATTGCAGCTACAACAGGCGTAATTCTCGCGCTCGACCGTAATTTCCGTGATCTGCAGTTGGTACAGTTGGGCGATGTGCAAACGCTTGCCCTGCTGGCGCTGCTTCAGCTGCTGCTCGGTATCGGCATCACGTGGTTCAGCACAGTTATGGCAGTTCGCAAGTATCTCCGGCAAAGTGCTGATGCCCTTTACCGCAACTAATCATTTTATTACCTTTGTCTCATGGCCAAGATTAATATCACCAAAGAAGCACAGGCTTCTGAAAAACCGAAACCCGCATCTTCGGCAATGGCGTTCAGCCGTATCAACTACCTGATCATTCTCGGCGGAGTGGTTATGCTCATCATCGGCTACCTGCTTATGATTGGCGGAGGCTCCGAAGATCCGAACAAATTCAGCGAAGAGATTTTCAGTGCGCGCCGCATTACAGTTTCGCCCATTGTACTTATTCTGGGCTTTCTGGTTGTGCTTGCGGGCATTATGTACAAAGCTCCGCAGAAATCCTAACTCGTTTCTCCAAAATCTGAACTGCGTTTTCCGGTCACTTAACTGGGAAACGCTTTTATTTTAACACATGGGTATCGCCGAAACGCTTATTCTGGCTGTCATCGAAGGACTTACTGAGTTCCTTCCGGTTTCTTCAACCGGACACATGATTATTGCCTCTTCGTTTATGGGCATTGCTGCCGATCCGTTTGTGAAAACGTTTACCGTAGCCATTCAGCTTGGTGCTATTCTTTCGGTGCTGGTGCTTTACTGGAAACGGTTTCTGCAAAATGTAAATTTCTACGTAAAACTTGCTATTGCCTTTATTCCGGCGGCCATATTCGGTTTTCTGCTCAACGATTTTATCGACACTCTGCTCGAAAACGTTGTGGTGGTTGCCATAACGCTGGTGCTGGGCGGCGTGGTGTTTTTGTTTATTGATAAATGGTTTGCCCGAAATGAGACAAACGGCACTGAAGATGTTACGCCCAAATCGGCTTTTATGATTGGGTTGTTTCAGGTCATTGCCATGATTCCGGGTGTATCGCGTTCGGCGGCAACTATTATCGGCGGACTTTCACAAGGCTTAACCCGCAAAGCTGCGGCCGAGTTTTCGTTTTTTCTGGCGGTGCCAACTATGTTTGCGGCCACCGGCTACAAGCTGCTGAAGCTCTGGAAATCGGGCGGAGGATTTACGGCCGATGAAACCAAGCTTTTACTCATTGGCAATGTGGTTGCGTTTGTGGTTGCCATTTTTGCTATCCGCGGTTTCATTGGTTTTCTGACCCGCCGCGGCTTCGCCATTTTTGGCTGGTACCGCATTGTGCTCGGTGTTGCCTTGCTGGTGATTCACTTTTTTGTTTTCAAGCTCACCGTTTCCTGAACCATGATGCGCAATTACGATTTTGCTACCGGCGAAGTTCTGCTGATCGATAAGCCGCACGGCTGGACATCGTTTGATGCCGTGAATCGCATTAAGCATCAGGTAAAACGCTTTCTCAATCAGAAAGTGAAAGTAGGTCACGCCGGCACACTAGATCCGCTGGCTACCGGCTTGCTGATTATCTGCACCGGAAAATTCACCAAGCGGCTCGACAGTTTTCAGGCGCAGGAAAAAGAGTACACCGGAACCATTGTAGTTGGTGCCACCACACCGTGCTGCGATCTGGAACTGCCGATTGATGCATGGTTTGAAACAGCGCACATTACTGATGAGCAATTGCATTCGACAGCAAAAACATTTACCGGAAAGCAATTGCAAACTCCGCCGGTGTTTTCGGCAGTGCGCATAAATGGTAAGCGCGCCTACGAACATGCCCGCAGCGGGCGCGAAACTACAATGCCGCCGCGCGAAGTAGAAGTGCCTGAGTTTGAAATTACGCGCATCGAGCGCAAAACAGGCGAAGCCGGGCATCCGATTATCGAAGCCGATTTTCGCATTGTGTGCAGCAAAGGCACCTACATCCGTTCCTTAGCCCGCGATTTTGGTTTGGCAATGGGTTCGGGAGCGCATCTCCGCGCCTTGCGCCGTACACGCATCGGTGAGTTTTGGGTGAATGATGCCATTACCCCAAAAACCTTTGCTGAAATCATTGCCGAACTTGAAGCTGCAAAGCCCGCAGCAACTGAACTGCCGTAGCCTACAGGGCTACAAGTTTTATTTCTGAAATGGTGGGCGAAGGAAAGTAAAACGGAAAGCATACATAAAATTCATAGTACCCCTCGGTTGTCGGGCTAAAGCTGCCGTTCAGATCAAAACATTGATCCTGTTTCCAGATTGCTGTTTTCATATCCTCTTTGTTTACTGCATATCGGTAAAATACTTTTGCTTCGGCAATGTGTTCTGTTTGACAACTGAAGCCGTAGGTTTTACTGGTGAGCAAATAATGCTGAGCTTTGAATTTGTAGTAGAGAAAATGTGGCAAAACAAATTCTCCGTTTATCACACCGATATAATTTACAACTTTCGGCGAGCCATTTTTGAGTGATGTGATAATTTTAAATCGTGTAAATAAATCAACAGATTCGGCATATAATTTTTTATTGCGAAGGAACACCTGTGCCGCTATCCAAATTCCGTTTTTATTGTACACCAATACTTGGGGCAGCAAATCGCCGGCAAGCGTATCGAACCCGATACACACAACGCGCACATCAGTTTGCAGGTCAAAAACAGGGTGCTTTTTACCGGTTATTTTTATGGCTAATGAATCGGATTTTGGGTAAAACTTCTTGCCAATCCGACAGCCTTTTTCGAGCCGTGCAATGCGGTCTTCAAACAGTTTTGGTTTCTCAATTCTTCGGGCTTGTCGGGATGTGTCTAACGGCGCTGCAAATTGAAATAAAGGGGCTGTATAAAATTTAATACCGCTGTCGATTTTCCCCCAGGCCATCGGACTCCAAATCATCATTTGCCGGTAAAAAGTTGAGTCGCGGTAATAGACAAACAAATGCTGCATCTGCGCAATCTCATACCGCATATATTGATTGGTTACGCGCTTATTTGTTCTGCTGTAATGCGTCCAGTCGGGTGTATCGTATTTGTGTAATGTTTTTACCAGTGCATTGTAGCTTTCGGTATGAACACGTTTTGCAGCGGTATCGCCCGGGAATACTTCCAGATATTCGGCAAGTCCAATTAACCCGTTAATGAATCCGTTGAGCACTTGCGGGGCATTTCTGGAATTCGGATATTCTTCAATCCACAAATAACCTTCGGGTGTTCTGCCCAATGTTCCGCCATTTTCTTTCATGCGGAGCATAAAAGCAGCTATCTGCTTCATTTTCACAAGTGCCGTTTTGTCTTTCGTCAGATCATAATACCTGTAGAGGTACGACAAAGCAACCCCCTGCGTCATACCCGAATACCAGGGCGCGACAAGGTCGCTGAATTTAAACTTATAGGTCAAGCCCATATATTTTTGATCGGCACTGATTTCAACTTTAGACGTATCGCAGAAATAGCGGTACTGGTTGATGACCTGTTCCCGCGCATTTTTGTTGCCGCTTCGCTTGAAGTCATGGTAATTCATGATGCCCCAAAAGCCGATGGAGAGTGCATGGTACTGCTTATCCTGAATTAAAACCCCTGTACTGTCAATTTCTCTTTTATACTGCTGCAACCATTTTTCAGTAGTAAAATGTGCTGTTATACACAAATAATCAGTTGGCTGTGCAAGAAGCGATGTTGAGGAAAGGAACAGAAAAAATGAAATGAGTACAGGAACGGCAAGTTTCCATGTTTCGCGAAAAAACATACTAAAGCATGATTTAATAGGGGGAGATAGACAAATAACCGATTAATTCAGATACGATACAGAAATGAGAGTTGTTTTTTGAGGTAAATCAGGAAATCCATTTACTAATCAGGAGGTGTTTTGGGGCTTCAGGATCTGAAAAGGGGTGTTTTGCTCTGTTTAATTGCTTAACAATGAGTTTACTGTGTGTTTTTTGTCTGGCGTGTTCGTCTAAGCTGAATGGCCTTTGGTGGGTGGTTTTCGGGCATTCGGGGGCTGTTTTGGGTGGCTTGTCAGTTAACCGGTTAGCATTAATTTCTTCACATTTTGAAAAAAAATGCGTAATCTCTTGACAACGGGGTACGTACAGGGATATATTTGCGCCCGTTTTCAGGCATTAACCGGGTGATGGCAAAAAATCCTTGTAGTGTGCTGAGCCGTATGTTTCACTAAACAACAGAAAGTCGTAAGGCTGCCGGAGTTCCGGTGTGCTGTTCGATTCACGCATTATGAAGCTTTCACAGTTCAAATTCACGCTGCCCCGCGAACTCGTAGCCGATTATCCCGCCAAAAACCGCGATGAGTCGCGTTTAATGGTTATCGACCGGAAAACAGGCACAATTGAACACAAAATGTTCAAAGACATTCTCGATTATTTTGAAGACGGGGATGCGATGATTTTGAACGATACCAAGGTTTTTCCTGCCCGTTTGTATGGCAACAAGGAAAAAACGGGTGCCAAAATCGAAGTATTTCTGCTCCGTGAGCTCAACCGCGAAAGCCGCCTCTGGGATGTGCTGGTTGATCCGGCGCGCAAAATCCGTATCGGCAACAAACTCTATTTCGGCGAAAACGATTCGCTGGTGGCCGAGGTAATTGACAATACCACTTCACGCGGCCGCACACTTCGTTTCCTGTTCGACGGACCTTACGAGGAGTTCAAGAAAACCATCGAGGAACTCGGCAACACTCCGATTCCGAAGTACATCCGTCGCCCGCTGCAGGCTGATGATGCCGAACGCTACCAAACTGTTTATGCCCGCGTTGAAGGTGCTGTTGCAGCGCCCACAGCCGGTTTGCACTTCAGCCGCGAACTGCTCAAACGTCTCGAACTCAAAGGCATCGGATTCGGCATGCTTACCCTGCATGTTGGTCTGGGCAGTTTCCGCCCGGTAGAGGTTGAAGACCTTACCAAACATAAAATGGAATCTGAGCAGGTAGAAATTCCCCAGTCGTGCGCCGATGTGGTGAATGCTGCCAAACTTCGCAAAAAACGTGTTTGCGCAGTTGGCACAACCTGTATGCGCGCCGTTGAAACATCGGTATCAACCGAAGGTTTGCTAAAGCCCTACAACGGCTGGACCAACCGTTTCATATTCCCGCCATACGATTTCCAGATTCCCAATTGCATGATCACCAACTTCCACGCACCAGAATCAACATTGTTGATGATGATTACCGCTTTCGGAGGTTATGATCTTATTATGAAGGCATATAAAGAAGCTGTAAAAGAAAAATACCGCTTTCTGAGCTACGGCGATGCCATGTTGATTTTGTAAGCTGAACCACCACAATAAATGCACAAAGCGCATCACTGACCCGTGATGCGCTTTGTCGTTCTTGTCTCCCCTCACCCACATTTACTGTGGGTGCTCGAGGTGACAAGAGCATTTTGTTTTCGAGGTGAGAAGAGCATTTTTGTTTTCGAGGTGAGAAGAGCATTTTGTTTTCGAGGTGAGAAGAGCATTTTGTTTTCGAGGTGACAAGAGAATTTTGTTTTCGAGGTGAGAAGAGCATTTTTGTTTATGATGCCATCAATATATGCTCAAGGTGTCATAAGCATTTGTGTTTGGTATGCTTTTTACATTTCGTTACACTTTACTTTCGTTGTGTTTCAGTTTTTTCCATAGCCAGTAAGAGTAGAAAATGACCACGGCACTACTCGCGATCAGCGCCGAAAAGAAGATGATAAAAAGCGGTTCGGGTTGCAGCACAAAAACCAGCGGCAGTTGTATCACTGACATAATCACCCACATCCAACCGCCCAGCCGGTGTGTTCTGCGCCAAACTTCATCGTTGCTCAGTGTCCACGGAGTGCGAATGCCGGCAAAATAGTTGGGCTTTATTACCGTGAAGTAATTGCCCAATCCCATAAAAAGGAGCAATACCATTATCATCATTACTTTCGGAATATCAGTAAGGATGTTTAATGCCGCAAGTCCGGCTACAATGGGCAATGCTGCGAAAAACAAATGCAGGATGAAGCGCAGTGAGCCAAATCCTTTGCTGTCTGCTGCCATGTTTTTTTGCTTCGGATCTATTTTAGGAATCAGCAGAAGCAGCGGATAAAATGCAAGCCCGATACACGCAAAAATCCACAGTGCCGCCGGACTTCCCATGTTATCCACTTTCCCGTCGGGTCCCCAATGTAGCGGAACTTTTTCGGGATAGCTGCCCCATGTAATTGCCATAAAAATGAGCGGAACAAGTGCCAGCCCAATCAGCAAAAGCTCTATGGGTTTTGTAAGTAATTTTTTCATCGTTTTTTATTTTTAGGGGTTGTACTTTTCGTTTTCAGTTGCATCACCCAGCTCAGGGCTTCATCAAGCACAGTCGTATTCAGCGAGTAACGGATAAACTGCCCGTCGCGCTCGGAAGTCACTAAACCTGCTTGTTTCAGCAAATCAAGGTGATGCGAAATGCTGGGTTTGCTGATGTTAAACGCATCCGCAATTTCACCCGCATTCATGTCGCGCTCGCGCAACATCGCCAGAATTTCACGTCGTGTTTCATCGCCTAAGGCTTTAAATAATGTATTCACAGTACAAATGTAAAAATAAATTCGATATTTAGATAAATGTCTAAATATCGAAAGTTGATTATTGTCAGCAAATGGCTGAACGGTGAAAAGGAAAAGCAATTAATTTGTTGCGCGCGGAATCACATTCATTTCGCGCAACATCCGATAAGCCAAAGCTTTTCGTGCAGTTTTGAAATGCGGATTGTTGTAATCGGTAGAGGTAGTGAGCAAATTAGCGAAGTAATATACTTTATTGCCCACTTCAACATAGCCAACAAACCAACCTGTCATCAGCAGCGAATCGGTATAGCCCCAGCCGGTTTTGCCATACGAGGTATAGTTGGCATTCATTTCATCAATCATTATTTCTTTGGTCAGCCCCATTACATCGCGCGAAAACGGGAGTTTGTCTTCGTGCAGGAGTTGCAGAAATTCGGTTTGCTGCTCGGCCGTGATGCGGAGTTTTCCGGTGAGCCAGAATTGTGTTAGTCCGCCTGTGGTATCGGCATTGCCGTAGCCGCATGAGTCTAACCACATCTTCATACGTGCAGAGCCAACACGCCGCGCCAGTTCCTGATAATACCAGACAGTTGAATTTTTATAAGCTTCCTGTAGATTTTGTGTTTTATTCCAGTTGGGATTCTGGTGCTTTTTGCCGTCCCATTCAAACACCTGTTGTTCATCTTTCAGTACACCGGTTTCGAGACCAATAAGTGTGTTGCAGATTTTAAATGTAGAAGCCGGTGTGAGCTGCCACGTTGCCATATTTTTATTTACATAGGTGTATTGCTGCATCTGTGGATCATACAGCACAAAGCATCCGTCAACACCAATTGAATCATAAAGATATTTCAGATCATCGCGCATTACCGGAGGCAGCAGCGGATGCCGTTGGTCAAAATGCTTTTCAATATCAGCCTTCAGTTCGCCGGGGCGGGGAAGCGGCAATTTGAAAAACGATTGATTGAAGCGGGTTTGTCTTACCACCTGCTTCGTTCGCGCAATTGTTTTTACGTCTTCATAAACCGCCAGACTGTATGTAGAAATATAGGCATCGCAATACGGATTGATGCCAAGCAAAAAGCAAACTTCCGGAAATGTGTCTTTATCGGTTTGGTAAGTAAAAACAGAATCAATTGATGCCGGGGCAAAACAATTGGTCATCGCCGCCAGCGTATCGGGTTTGCAGTAAAATGCGTGGGTACTTTGTATAAGAATAAATGTATGAAGTACAGTTGCCACAGCGCCGTTTTCGGCAGGCGATTGTTTGAAGAAAAATACTACGCTGGTGTCGCCGCTGCGGAATTTGAATGTGTGCATATTTTGGAGCAGCGAGTCGCCGGGCGAAAGCCGTTTGATAAGGGCGAGGCTGTTTTCGCCGGGATGCCGTGTAAACTCCTGCGCACCGAGCAGCAGCGTAAGACACAACAACAAAGCGGTGAGCAGACGTTTACGCATCTCAAACAGTTGTATTAATATTCAACTCCTTCAACTGTTTCGCATCAATCACCGAAGGCGAATCAATCATCACATCGCGTCCCGAATTGTTTTTGGGGAAAGCAATGAAATCGCGGATCGAATCGGCACCACCGAAGAGGGAGCAGAGACGGTCGAAACCAAAGGCAATGCCGCCGTGCGGTGGTGCGCCAAACTCAAACGCATTCATCAAAAATCCAAACTGTGCCTGTGCTTCTTCGGGCGAAAAGCCGAGTACGCCAAACATTTTTGCCTGCAAATCGCGGTCGAAAATGCGGATCGAGCCGCCGCCTACTTCAACGCCGTTAATCACCATATCGTAAGCATTGGCACGCACTGCGCCGGGATCTGTGTCGAGCTTGGCAATGTCTTCGGGCCAGGGCGCAGTAAATGGATGGTGCATCGCAAACCAGCGGCCTTCTTCTTCGTTGTGCTCAAGCAGCGGGAAGTCAATCACCCAAAGGCACGAGAAGGTATTTTTATCGCGCAGGTTCAGGCGCGTGCCCATTTCGAGGCGGAGTTCGTTCAGTGCTTTGCGGGTTTTGTCGGCATTGCCGGCCAGCAACAGCAACAAATCGCCGGGCTTTGCATCAAATGCTGCAGCCCAGTTTTTCAACTCTTCTTCGCTGTAAAATTTATCGACCGATGATTTTATCGTGCCGTCGTCGTTCACACGCGCATACACAAGTCCGCTTGCGCCTACTTGCGGACGTTTCACAAACTCAGTAAGCTCGTCGAGTTGTTTGCGTGTAAATGCAGCAGCGCCTGTTGCACAAATGCCCACTACAAGTTCGGCATTGTCGAACACCGGGAAACCTTTGCCTTTTACAATGTCGTTCAGCTCCACAAACCGCATTCCAAAACGGGTATCAGGTTTGTCGCTGCCGTAGTATTTCATAGCATCGGCATAGCTCATGTGCGGCAGTTCGCCCAGTTCAATGCCTTTTACTTCGCGGAAGAGGT
Source organism: Bacteroidota bacterium (assembly GCA_046335555.1). GTDB lineage: Bacteria > Bacteroidota > Bacteroidia > Palsa-965 > Palsa-965. The sequence continues at coordinate 7,213 of JBKDHA010000230.1, read as the reverse complement.
GTCGCACCAAACCTTCAAACATGCTGAGAATATCGGCGCGTTCTACAAAGCTCATTTCACAGTCGATCTGTGTAAACTCGGGCTGGCGGTCGGCGCGCAGGTCTTCATCGCGGAAACATTTTACAATCTGGTAGTAGCGGTCAAAACCGGCCACCATGAGCAGTTGTTTAAAGGTTTGCGGACTTTGCGGAAGGGCGTAAAACTGACCGGGATTCATGCGCGAAGGCACTACAAAATCGCGCGCGCCTTCGGGTGTTGATTTAATGAGCACCGGGGTTTCTACTTCAATAAACTGTTCGTTGTTGAGGTAGGCGCGTGTGGCTTGTGCCACGCGGTGGCGGAGCAGAAGGCTTTCGCGCACCGGGTTGCGGCGCAAATCGAGGTAGCGGTATTTCATGCGGAGTTCATCGCCGCCGTCGGTTTCATCTTCTATGGTAAACGGCGGTGTTTTTGCGCCGTTGAGCACGGTAAGTTCTGTAACAATAAGTTCAATATCGCCCGTGGGCATGTTGGGGTTTTTGGCTTCGCGTTCGCGCACGGTTCCGGTGGCGCGCACTACAAACTCACGACCCAGTTCGGCGGCTTGCTTAAATAACGCTTCGTTTACCGCCATATTAAACGTAAGCTGCGTAAGTCCGTAACGATCACGCAAAACCACAAAGGCAACGCCTCCGGCCATACGTGTATATTGAACCCAGCCGCAAAGGCTTACTGATTTTCCGGCATCGGCGATGCGAAGTTCACCGCAATTGTGTGTGCGAAGCATATACTGAAAGATAAAGTATTGAAGGACTGCGAAGGTACGAAAGATGATGGTTTTGGGGATATACATCAACACCAATAAACATACTTTATTATTCGTGTCGTACTGGTTAATTTGCTGATAGTTAATGACCGTAACTGGGAATAGATTAAATTCGTACAACAGCACCCGACCTTAAATTCATTGCTGATGTTCCCCATCCGTTTAGCCTTTACCCTGTTTCTTCTGAATGCAGTGAGTGCGCTTTGTGCTCAGAACATAACAGTACAACGCGAAATTCTGTCGCCGCAGGCGGTTGTTGTAAGTGCCGCTGTTGACGATATATCATGCAGCAGTGTGTGTGATGGTGTGATTACGGCTACTGTCAATCCGGCCGGTATTTATCAGTATGCTATAGATAATTTTCCGTTTCAGGCATCAAATGTATTCAGCAATTTATGTGCAGGAACTTACCGTATTTCTGTGCGTAATTCTTCTGGGGATAATGATACGGCGATGATCACAGTTGGTGTTATGCCTCCGCCGGTTTCACAATACACCACACAGGCTCCAACCTGCACTTCGCTTTGCGGCGGTGTGCTGGAAGTTTCGCAGATAACACCCCCCGGAACATACCAGTACAGCATCAACAGCGGGCCTTATCAAACCGATAGTATTTTTGCTGGATTATGTTCGGGAATGTATGGAGTTACTTTGCAGCGTGTACCCGGATGCACATTTACCGATTCGGTATTTATAGATCCGCCCCCTGTGTTTACATTTCAGATCGTCACAGACAGCACTACTTGTCCGGAACGTTGCGACGGCAGCATTCAGGTGCAGCCTTCGCTGCCCGGCACTTATCAGTATCAGCTTAACAGTGCAGCACCGCAATCGGTTCCGGTTTTTGCAAATCTTTGTGCAGGCACTTATCAGTTAACAGTGACTGGTCAGCCGGGTTGTGTTGACAGTGCTTCTGTAATTGTTGCAGCACCGCCTTTTGTTACACTAACGGCTACCACATTTCCACCAACTTGCCATAACGATTGCGATGCAGAGTTAACGGTTCTTACCTCGCTGCCCGGAAATTATGAGTACAGTATCGACAGCGGATTAACTTATCAGCCGTTCAATCAGTTTACAGCACTTTGCAGCGGTGTTTATCCGGTTCAGGTAAAAAATGAGAACGGGTGTATTTTTTATTTGCAACAAATTATTCCCAATACACCGCTGCCGCAGCTTAGTGTGGTTTCGGTTAATCCGTTATGTGCAAACAGTTGCAATGGCTCCGTTGATCTTGTATCGGTAGGTGCAGTGCAGTATGTGCTGGATACCGCAGTGCAAATGCAAAGCACGTTTATTAATTTATGTGCCGGGAATTATTTGGTTAGCATTAGCGACAGTGCAGGTTGTTTTGTTACTGACAGTGTAACACTAACAGACCCGCCTCCGCTTCAATTACAAACTACAACGCAGGCAGCAGTATGTAACAATTGTAATGGTGTTATTACTTCTGCAGCAACAGGCGGAACTCCGGCTTATACATTTACTATTTCAGGCAACAATGGCCCGGTTTCGGGAACTAACCTTTGTGCAGGAATCTACACCGTTCTGTTAAGCGACAGCAATAATTGCGTTGAAACAGATACGGTGATAGTTACAGCAATTCCAGTCATCAGCATTGATTCGGCAATTGTTACAAGCGATGTTGACAGCACAGGAATCGGTTCGGTGAATGTATTTACTTCGGGCAGCACTCCAATTTCATTTGTGTGGAGTCCGGCAGTATCTTCATCATCTTCGGCCGGCGGATTATCGCAGGGATTTTATTGCGTACTTGTAACTGATTCAGCCGGTTGTACTGATTCGGTTTGTGTAACGCTTGGCAATATTATTTCAGGAGTTAATACCGGCACACTGCAGACGGGCATTGCCGTTTTCCCTAATCCGTTTACCGATCAAATTTTTGTTTTGGGAGCATTGCCGGATACCCGTTACACAATTACTGATGCAGCCGGAAGAATTTTGCACGAAGGGCGTTTGCCGGATACAGGTCATATTCATCTGCCCGCATCATTAACTTCCGGAGGTTATCTGCTTACACTTTATACCGGAGAAAAGGCATTAAATATACCCCTGATGAAGGTTTGGTAAGAATGCCGCACATTTAAATCTTCATTAAATAGACCTTCTGCTCACTTTTTTCAGATCGGATAAGCATTTAGGCTGCGTAATTTTGCATCCCGAATTAAAACCGATAGTATGAAAATAGCAGTTGCAAAAGGCGACGGAATTGGCCCTGAAATTATGGAAGCTGTGCTCAGCATCTTCAGCGCAGCAAATGTACCTCTCGAATTTGTGCCCGTTGACATGGGTAAATACATGTACGATCAGGGCTTCAGCACCGGCATGACACCCGAGGCCAAAGCCACTATCGAAAGCCTCGGCATCCTGTTCAAAGGTCCTATGGAAACGCCTAAAGGCAAAGGCGTAAAAAGTATTAATGTAACTGCACGTAAAGTGTGGAATTCCTACGCCAACAAGCGGGTGTTTAAATCACTCAACGGTGTTGAAACCGTTTTCAGCAAAGCCGGTATTCCGATTGATATTACCATTGTTCGCGAAAATATTGAAGATACGTATGGCGGAATCGAACACATGCTTACGCACGATGTAGCACTTTGCCGCCGCTTTATTACACGTCCCGGCTCGTTGCAGGTGCACCGCTACGCATTTGATATGGCCCGCAAAAAAGGTGCCCGAAAAATAACTTGCGGTCACAAGGCCAACATTATGAAAATTACCGACGGTCTCTTTCTCGAAACGTTTTACGAAGTAGCAAAAGAGTATCCCGATATGCTGGCCAACGATGTTATTGTTGATGACCTTGCCATGAAATTGGTGGCTAAACCCGGCGAATTTGATGTGGTGGTGCTGCCCAATTTGCAGGGCGATATTATTTCCGATCTCTGCGCCGGACTTGTAGGCGGTTTGGGCTTTGCTCCTTCGGCCAACATTGGCGATAATATCTCCATTTTCGAAGCCGTACACGGTACTGCGCCCGATATTGCCGGGCAGCAGAAAGCCAATCCCACAGCGCTGCTCATGAGCGGTATTATGATGCTGCGGCACATTGGTTTGGCCGGCCACGCTGCACGTATCGAAAACGCCATGCTTTACACTTTAGAGCAGGGCGCGCACACAGCCGATTTCGGGAAGCCCGGCACACCAGCACTCAACACGCAGCAGTATGCCGATGCAATAATTGCCAACCTTGGCAAGCAGCCCGAACACACAGCACCCGTAAAAGGCGGCGAAGATAAAATTACGTTCACCGCTCCTCAGCCACTCAGCGAAAATCCGATTAAAGAATCGCCGGTGCAGAAAGGCGAAATCATCGGTGCCGATTTCTTTATCGAAAGCAATGCACAACCCGGCGCAGTTGCCGATGTTTTTAAGCAGGCACTTTCAGAAGCGTTCGAGTTGCAACTCATCAGCAACCGCGGCACACAGGTTTGGCCCACAGGCTCGCTGTTTACTGAATGTATGAACCAGTATCGCGTGCGTGTGCAAAGCAAAAACGAACAACCTGTTACGCAACAAGCCATTTTTGCTGAAGTGCTGCGTGTAGCAGAGCATCTGAAAATCTGCTCTGTAGAAATGCTCATGACTTACGATGGTAAAAAAGCATTTTCACTGGCACAGGGGCAGTGATTCCCGCCCGGACATGATTCGTCAGGACGGGAATCTCCTTTCCCAATGCGAATACATTACCTCTTACTCATAGCAAGGCACGTACACCGTAATCGTAACATCATCCGAGCAGGTACTTCCGTTGTCTGCACAGATTTGAACGACATACGTAATGGTGTAAGTTCCGCTTTGTGAATAGTCGTGCGTAAACCACGGATTAGTTCCTGAAGCACTTGTGCCATCGCCAAAATCGATAGAGTAGAGACAGGGTGTGCCGCTTGTAATGGAGGAAATGTCGCTGAAGTACACGTAACATCCCAACGGATATGCAGCAAGATTCGCAGTTCCGGCGCATCCGCGCAATTCGGCTGACAGAGTAGCTACTGCAGGCAGTGACGGAGATACCGTTTGTGAAGCATTACCGGTTTTGACTGCGTCGGATGTATTGTCCGATGCTAAAGCCGGTGCATGCATGAAAAAAGTAAAAAACAAGGTCATGATTGCCGATGCTTTGATCAGGCCTTTCGAAGAAAAACGTGTTGTTTTCATAGTAATTAGTTTTAGTTTATATGCAAACATATCTCTGTAAGTAACCTCTATCAATTTCCTTAGTAACATAAAACAGTTATTCGTAAAAATTCATAGTTTGGGTTTTCATGTATTCTTTTAAGAAAATTTCAAAGGCGAATATTATTGTGTTTTAGTTTTGAAGATGCTTGTTGTTTAAAGTTTAAATAGCTTATAATTAACATTTTATGATTTATAGTTGATGGCGATTGTTTTGTGATGAGCTTATTAGCAGCGGAATATTATTTAAAATAATTAACCGCTGACGTGTCTTTATTACCGCTCATCCGAATGGAAAACGGATTGCTGTTTTTAAAATATTTTGGGTAAACACGTTAAAATAATTACCAATTAAAAGACTTACATCACCTCCGGAAAAGCAAATATTACCGTTTGTCCTATTGTGGCAGTTGCAGCAACTGCGATCAGCTTGCTTTACTCAGTGATGGGCAGAATATGCGTTTTATGGGCATAAATCATTAGCAGTCTTTAACTGTTTTTCAGATAACGAATGCTTCCGGCAGTAGTATTAAGTAAAAATCATTTGCGCTACCTTCGTGCTGTGGAAATAGATTTATACTCCGACGAGCGCTTCATGCAGGAAGCCCTGAAAGAAGCCCGCAACGCTTTTGATGCCGATGAAGTGCCCGTAGGTGCAGTAATTGTGAGCGACAATCGCATTATAGGTCGCGGGCACAACCTTACCGAGCGGCTGACTGATGTAACCGCGCATGCCGAAATGCAGGCCATTACCGCAGCGGCCAATTTCCTTGGCGGGAAGTATTTGAATGAATGCACACTTTACGTAACTCTTGAGCCTTGCCTCATGTGTGCCGGAGCGCTGCACTGGGCGCAAATAAAACGCATCGTATTTGGCGCGCATGATGCCAAACGGGGCTACCAGCGTTTGCAGGGCGCTGTCTTGCATCCGAAAACGCAGGTAGAAGGAGGGCTTCTGGAGGCAGAATGTTCTGCTTTGCTGAAGAAGTTTTTTCAGGGGAAGCGGGGGTGAGGTTTTTTCGTAGCTAATCGTTTTTGAAAAGATGTTCTATAGCTGTTGATGTCTGATTTTGCCACGTATCGTGATATAGTCGTTTGTAAAAGATTAAATACAGGGCATTTCTAAAAACTCGAAAGATTGAGGCGGACGAGTCCAACGAAGAGATTTTGAGTTTTTAGAGATGCCCTACAAAGTTTGTTGCAAAAACTTCTTGTTAATTAGTTGAAAACTTGCAGGTTATATCGGGAATAAATGAAATATAATTATACTTGCATATAAACATAAATATATGAAAGTGTATAATTTATATATTAAAACTCAGATGAATGAGTATAATATTCTGAATCTTGATAGATTCTTTTTACAATCCCTATGAATCAAAAAACAAATACAAAAAAAGGGAATCCTGTTACAGATTCCCTAACTCTTTTACTTGATTACATTTCTGCGAAAGAAAGAGGCTTGACCAAGTCTATATCTACAAATGTAAAGAGAAATAATAATATTACCAAATACTATGAAAATAGAATTGCGCAGTAAATACTTGTCTCGCCCGAGGTATAACAGATACCTTACTGCAACCGGCAACAGCAGTAATAGAGCAAAAAGACTTTATACAGCAAATATTCGTTTGGCTCAGGCATTTCACCCTATTTTAAGTCAGGTTGAAGTTGTACTGAGAAATTCGCTTAATACAGTACTTTCAGCTCATTTTACTGACGCAGATTGGATCATTAATCAGAAATCAGGTTTCATGAGAGATTCTTCCCTGAGGAATTCGCACTACTTTTTGAGAACATGCATTCAAAAGACGGAAAGTAAATTATCAAGACGCTCAATACCTATAACAAGCGGCAAAATTATTGCAGACCAAACATTGGGTTTTTGGGTGGCGTTCTTTCTCCCGCATCATTATTCATTAGTTGGCGGTCAGCCAATTCACATTTTCCCGCATAAACCGGCTACCGTTAACAGGGCAAATATTTACGATAAACTCAATAAGATAAAAGATTTTAGAAACAGGGTCAATCATTGTGAACCAATTTGTTTCTCTGGACATATTATTGACTGCTCAGATACATTAGAAATCAGAACAATAATTTATAGTTTGATTGAATGGATTGACCCCGGTTTAATACCCTTTTTCGAAAAAATAGACAACGTACAGAACAAAGTATCAAAGATCATGAGTATTTAATATGGTGCATACT
>JBKDHA010000229.1:0-7675 GCA_046335555.1 Bacteroidota bacterium | reverse complement strand
CGGTTACGCTTACGCTGTAGGTTGTTGTTGTTCCGGGAGAAACTGAGTTTGAAGAATTGCCGGGTAAACTATTGCTCCAGGTATAAGTGTAAGGTGATGTTCCTCCCGAGGGAGTAGCTGAAATAATTGCCGTTTGTCCGATGCAAATTGTTTGCGCGCCGGATACTGAAAGTGTAAGTGCAGCATTCACAAAAACGGTAACAGAATCGGTGCCCTGACAGCCGTTTACATCGGTAACAAGTACAGCATAGGTTGTAGTAACCGTTGGCGTTGCAACCGGATTGGCAATATTCGGATTATTTAAACTGGCTGCTGGCGACCATAAATAAGTAATACCGCCAGCGGTAGAAAGTACTGTATTTGCACCATTACAAATGGTAACATCAGAACCAGCCGAAATCGTAAGCACTGTGGTTACTGTAACTGTTACTGAGTCAACAGCAGAACAGCCGTTTACATCGGTACCGGTTACAATATAGGTTGTTGTTACAGCAGGTGTAGCTGTTGGTGTTGCAGATGTGGTGCTTGACAAACCGGCAGCGGGCGACCAAACATACGATTGTGCACCTGAAGCGCCAAGCTGTGTTGAACTGCTTGCACAAATGCTCACATCATTACCCGCAGAAACTACAGGCAGTGCATTAACAATTACCTGAACTGTATCGGTATCTGTGCAGTTGTTGGCATCTGTAACCAATACTACGTAAGTTGTGGCTGTTGACGGATTAACATTTTGAGAAGCACCCGCAGCATTCACCAGTACACCGCCGTTCCAGATATAAGTACCTCCGCCGGTGGCAGTAAGGTTGGCTGTATCACCCGAACAAACAGATATATCAGCTCCTGCAGCAGCAACCGGATTTGGATTTACAGTAATGCGAACGGTATCATTTGCTTCGCAGCCATTACCCAGTGATACAGTAACAATATAATCGGTAGTGGTTGATGGCGAAACAGACTGAGATGCACCGGCAGCGTTTACCAATGTGCCTCCGTTCCATGAATATGTTCCGCCGCCTCCGGCTGTAAGAGTTGCAGTTGCACCGTTGCAAACAGATTGATCGGTGCCGGCCGTAGCAATCGGAGCCGAATTTACACTTACCGTTATTTCATCGGTATCGGTACATCCGTTAGCTGCTGTTACTGTAACGGTATAGGTTGTTGTTGCTGCGGGTGTAATAGTTTGCGAAGCACCCGGAGCATTAATCAATGTGCCGCCGTTCCAGCTGTATGTTCCGCCGCCGGTGGCGGTTAAAACGGTATCGTTGCCGGTGCAAAGTGCAATATCGTTTCCGGCAAGGGCAACCGGCGATGTATTCACTGTAATGGTAACCTGATCGGTTGCAGTACAACCATTGGCAGCCGTAACTGTAACTGTATAAGTTGTTGTTGCGGCCGGAGAAACGGTTTGGGATGCTCCGGGCGTATTGCTCAGCGCACCGCCGTTCCAGCTATACGTTCCGCCGCCGGTGGCGGTAATTGTAGCACTGTTTCCCGAACAAATTGCCGTATTGAGACCGGCATCTGCTACAGGTGCAGGATTTACGGTAACCGTAACCTGATCTGTTGCTGTGCATCCGTTAAGCGTAACCGTTACTGTATAGGTTGTTGTTCCAACCGGTGAAACAGTTTGCGAAGCTCCGGGGGTATTGCTCAGTGCGCCGCCGTTCCAACTGTATGTACCTCCGCCGGTTGCGGTAATGGTGGTGCTGTTCCCTGTACAAATTGCGGTATTGGCACCGGCATCGGCTACAGGCAGCGGATTTACGGTTACGGTAACCGGAATGCGGTACGTTCCCGGACAAGTTCCTACGTAATACGTTGTTGTTGTACCCAGAACCGGCGTTGTGAAAGATGTACCTGTAAAAATGGGATTTCCGCCGGCTGCAGCAGTGTACCAAAGTACCGATTGTGGACTTGGGGGCGTACCGTTTACTGTAGCAGTAAGCGTAGCTGTTTGTCCGGCACAAATGGTTGCTCCGGTTGCTGTAATGGTAAAGTTGGTAACCGTTGCAGTTGTATTTCCTGAACCACCGCGCATGGCACCGTTGGGCAAAAACTCAGTTAAAGCATCTGAATTTGTAGTTCCGTTTAAGCCGCCGTTTGCTGTTCGCGTGATTGCACCGGTTGAAATGGCAATATGTCCGCCACCGCCGCCACCGCCGGGGCCTTCGGCTTCGTTAATTGCTCCGAAATAAAATGCGCCGCGGGTCATTACCTGATTTCCGCCGTTTCCGCCGTTGGCAGTTGCCGAAATTCCGGTAAGTGTTCCAACCGAATTAATTACGATAGTCCCGCCAGCCCCGCCGCCGCCTGAGCCATCGCGTCCGGCATAAGATGTAGCGGCAGCAGTTCCGAATGAGTTGGCGCCGTTATTTCCGTTTGATACAACAGTACCTGCGCCGCTCACATTGCCGTAGCACATAATGTAAATCAGTCCGCCACCGTCGCCGCCAACACCGCCTTGATTCTGGTTCATATCACCGGCACCGCCGCCGCCGCCCAGAAATAATCGTCCGGTGCTGTAATTGAGCGGTCGACCGCCAAGCCCGCAGGAGCCCCAGTTGCGGCTGTCGCCACCCCAGCCGCCAACACCCGGTCCGAGTGTTCCGGCATTTGCATTTTGGTCTGAAAAGCTGTAGCCGCCTCGCCCGCCTCCTGAAGAGTTGGCGGTAGTAAGTGTGGTGATGTAATTTATACCATACTGCGGATCTACGTTCCAGGCTGAAGTGTAGGCTGCATTGGGATCAGGCACACCCATGCCGCGCCAGTTTCCGGTATTACCACCGTTTGCACCGCCGCCGCCGCCGCTGTTGTGAGCGCATCCGCCGCCGCCGCCGTTTGCAGCAGCACCGCGGCCATAGCGACCGCCCAGCGGATCATAATCGGCCTGATAACCTACAATGCCTTCGCCTTTTTCTGCTCCGAAAGTGGGATCAGTTGAACCTACATTGTTTACTCCAAAAGTGGTAACGTTTTCGAGCAGTGCACCGCCGCGAAATCCTCTGCCGCTCACATCAATTGTTCCGTTGATAACGGCATTTCCCTGCACCTCAACAGCTGCAATGCCGCCAACAGTGCCGTTCCAGTCGTCGGCTGAAATTCCGGCACCTGCGTTTACTGTTAATGTTGTCCAGCGCGGTACACGCACTACCTGTGCCCGGTTTGTTCCGCCCGAGAGATAAGCGTTTCGCAGGCCGCAATCGAGTTCTATTGATGTTGCATTGGGCACAGATTTCACCTGCGCATATTCAAATAAACCGCAACTGTTGTAAGAAGTTATTTGTCCCCAGGAAGTATCAATCGGACTTGCCACAGTACCGTTGAGTGTTCCGATAATTGAAACACCCTGAATCTGGATAATCATTATCAGATCACCGGGGGCAAGGTTGGCCGTAAAACGACCATTACCGTTGAGCGTGCTGTTTGTTACAGAAATAATTGTGCTGTTTGCAGCGGCATTAGCTGTTAACGGAGTATATTCATTAACAACAGTATTTGCAGCAGTAACAGTGCGTGCGCCGTGAATGCCCTGCTGGGCATTAAGGCTGATTGCAAAAAGAAATATCGAAAAAGCAATTGCAGAAATCCGGCAAAAGGTCTTCATCAGGAAATTACGCAGTTTGGTGAGAATGCACACAAGATAACGCAAAATCCTTGATTTCAGGGCATCGGGCTATGGATGATGGTTTGTGAAAAATCAGGTAAGCCGACCGTATTAATTCGTTTTCAAACAATTAACAAGTAATAAAACTGCGCCAATTCTGCTAATCCTACTTTTGAAACGGATTTCGCTGAACCCACGGCGATGGTTTCAGGTAATCGATAAACGGGCGAATAATTTGGTTGGAAAGTCCGTTGCGATGGCGGATGCAGCAAACAAGTTCGTGAGCAACGGCACCAACTGTCGATTTGATTTCGGGGGCTGTGCGGCCTAAGAAAATTTTCTCGGCATTGGCCGCAATTCCGTCGGCCACAAAATCGTAGAGCAGGCGCTGGTAGAGATGAAGCTCTGAACTAACCGAATAATCGAGACCAATGAAATGAGCTTCAAGCGCAGCTTTTTTGTTTGCCGAAGCCGGTAAGTGAAACAGGGAGCGAAAAGCTACAATGCGCCCGTTTAACCTGTAAACCGTAATCCGAAACGAATCCGGAAATGCGCGTTTCATTTCCAAAAAATAACTTGCTTCGAGACGGGTAAGTTTGAAACGTGCCTTGTTGTAAACTTGGAGATAAAGCGAATAAAGCTCAGGCAGGAGTTGTTCTGTTTCAGCGGCATCAAGTTCCTGCGTTTCAAGCATTGCCGTTTTGTTCATTACGCTTCGGGTGCGGGTGCGGTATTTTTTTGCCATTGCCGCAATATAATCGTCGAACGTTTTCCACTCATCGCGAAGCGGCACAATCATTTCCGGCTCAACCTGAAACGAATGGTATCGGTGTTTTTTGAGCCTGAAAAATCCATCTTTAGCGGCAGCCTGATAGTAATCTTTCACCAACACTGCCGAAATTTTTATCGGCTCAACCGATGTTTTGGTAATGTGCTTTACCACTTCAGCCATTGCCGAAAAAGCCTGTTCGCGGTCAATATCAGATCGGATAGCAATGCCGTATTCGCCGCTCACAAAGTTGTTTCCCGAAATCAGAAGCCGCATACCACATTCCTCGCGGCAGCGAATCAGCCAATCGCTCCAGTTGCCTCCAATTCCGGGAATTGGTTTAGCAGCCGCCAGCGGAGCCAGAATCTCTGCCAGAAGTTCTGCACTTAAATGTACCACCTGAAAGTAAAGAGCAGCAGCAGCTTTTTTTCCGTCGTAAAGCAAAACGTAAATAAAAGAAAGATCGGCAGAGGCAGTTTCTTCGGTAATTCTCAGATAATCGTGCCTCAAAAAAAGTTGTTCGTTTCGCACCAAGCCATTCCAAACATCCTCAGGCACAGCAGCAGCCGATAAGTAAAATCTCGCTCGCAGCCCCGAGGGCAGTTCAACAGATTCGGTTGTATCAGATGCTTTTACGTCAGTACGTTTCATAACGGCAGCCCCTAATGTACGAACAGCAAGCGTATGCAGGTTGCGGACAAGCAAATTAGCCGGACATTTTTCCTGAAAAAAAGAGTGTAAAGACGACGACATCTAAAGAATAAGAAACTACCGTGGTATAACTGTTTTAAGTGACAGTCGGAACAGGCAGAAGGTTTATTGTATGCTGCACGATTATTTTTTGGAGTTAAAATCGATTTGTGTTCAGAAAATTCATCCTTATCATGCAAGAAATACTTCCGCAAACTCGCATATAAGTTCTTCCACGTATCCTACTTAAACATGGCCGCAAGAGTGCGCGGTGCCCACGTCAGTTTGCGCATGAAGTTTTTCTTCAGCTCGATAAACATACGCTTCGCAAAGGTCTTAGGATATTGCTGAAGCAGATCTAGCATTTTCTTTGCTCCCGTTACCTGACCTTTGCCACCAACTATCGCCAGGATAGATATAGCAGTGTTGCCGGCATCTTTCTTTAGTTCGGCATTGTTATGGAACAGCACTTCTGCGGTTTTTGCTGTGTGCATTTCATACGCATTCTTTATGCCTGAGAGTACACTCAATGCTGCCGTTACAACACCTACCCAAAAGGTGACTGTACCCATTGTAGCAGTGGCACTCCACAGCCATGCAGCAAGCGGTATCATTGCACCTGCCGTAAAGAACGAACCTATCGATGCCGCTACACTCAGCACAAAAAGCAGACCCGTAATCACACCGCAAATTGTAAGCAAATGCACACCCACATTCGAACCTTTCTTCAAGATCATGCCTACCGGATCTTTCTCAAATCCGCCCCAGTCGCTCAGCTCAGTCCAGATGCCTTTTACTGCGCCCGAAATTGTGTTGTAAAACTCTATCGGGTTCACCATGGCCAATGCGAAATTGCCTACGTCAGCCCAGGTGATGTTGGTGATCGATTTCCAGATCGCATCTAAGCCCTGCGTTAGTGAACTCCAGAACAAACCGATTTTATCTACTTTGCTAAGGTTGTTGGTTACGCGTTGCAGAGGTTTCTTGAGGGCGGTGATTTATAAAATTAAAATACGTTGGAGCGAAAGTAATGTACAATAAATTACCGCTTGGCTCCCGCTTTTCGCTGCAACTCCTCGGAAGATTTTGTATAAATAAAACAATTTAAAACCTGCGGGGTTTCCGCTGCAATCGGGGCTGGTGATTCAGACCGGTTGGTGTTTCAAAGAAACTGTCATAACTAATTTTAATTGCTAAACTAAAGATCATTATTTCTACTCCAATTTGACTCATTCATTCAAATCATTTCTTACTTAAGTTCTCAGCAAACCACCACAAATGTTGATTCCAATCATCAAATTTATCCTCAGCAACTAACCTAGCTTTTTTGTGTTCCTTTTCAAATCTTGCGCGAACAGATTTCTCAAACTCATTTTTCTTATTTACGTCAATATTAAAACCCATTTTTTCAATTGCATAAATCTGATTTAATAAAGAAAATAATTTATGCATTTCCTCATATTCTAAATCAAACCTACTATCAGATAATCTTATTGCATAATTCATTTGACTATTGGCAAGATGAATGTTTTTATTATCAATCTTGTTCTGGATTAAAGAAATAATTTGTTGTACTTTCTCATTCTCCTCTATAGAAGGAGTTCTAAGTTGAAATAGATATAGGCTTAAAATGATACTTGAAAATTGGTCTGGCAATAAGTCTTTTTCACTTATGGTATCTATTTGCTTTTGAAAGTCCATAATAGTTCATATTAATTAATGAATGAAAAGCCTGGTATTTTTTTTAATTCTGTCCAGTCTTCTCTAAAGTGGGATAAAATTACAGGAATTTTTCGAGTTTGACTTGTAGCAGTAAAAAGACCTGTTTCAGGATCCCAATATCCAACTCTTTTTTGACCAGATTTTCTGTCTTTGTAAGAAAATTTACGCCCGTTTTCAATTGTTCGTCTTGCACTTTCATCATATTCTTTTCTAGAAGTAAATCCCATTTCTTCACCATGTTTATCATAATGATCTCTAAGTCCTGGACCTTCATTATCTTGTTTAGGAGTCACCCATTTTGATTTTTTTGCAGTGTAATGATTACTGACTTTATGCTTACTACCTATCAAATAGATTTCGTAATCACCATCTCCAATTTTTTCATACTCAAACCTTTTTACACCCTTCATCAAAACAAGGGGTGATAATTCTGCCATTAACGCTTCAACAGGCGTATCAATTTCATCATTCGCCTCCGTAATCACCTTCGCCATAAACAACGCCCTACGCTTACTATCACTATCCGGCCCATCAGGAACATCCTCATCAGCATCCTTCTTCAGCTTCTTCTTCTCCGCATCATCAATATCATTCTCATGCTTTTTATAATTCTCCGATGCTTTCTTCTCATCAGCACTCGGCTCCGTTTTTAGTTTATCCGGCTTCTCACGTTTCTCATTAGTTCCCGTCTTTTTATCATTCACATTCTCCTTAACCGCATCATTCTTCAAATCACGGTTCGGTTTTTCCTTTGTAAACTCATCGGTATTGCGTGAGAGATACTTCCACAAACTTGCATACAAATTCTTCCATGTATCTTTCTTAAACATGGCCGCAACAGTGCGCGGTGCCCACGTCAGCTTACGCATGAAGTTTTTCTTCAGCTC
>JBKDHA010000228.1:0-12345 GCA_046335555.1 Bacteroidota bacterium | reverse complement strand
CTTTGAATTTGTTTATTTTATCTTCAAAGTTGGTAATATCTATGTTTTGATTTCTTACTAAGGCTAGTTCAGCTTTGTATTGCATTGAATTCATCGCGGCATTGCGAAGAAGTGTGATAATAGGGATAAAAAACTGAGGTCGGACTACATACATTTTACTGTATTTGTGTGATACATCAACAATCCCTGAATTGTAAAATTCACTTTCTGCTTCTAAAAGAGAAACAAGAACGGCGTATTCACATTTTTTCTCTGTGCGGTCTTTGTCTAACTCTTTCAAGAAATCTTCATTCTTTTTTTTGGTAGCTGTTTCGTCTCCCTCATTTTTCATTTCAAACATTATTGAAATGATTTCATTTCCTGATTCGTCATTCTCCCGATAGATAAAGTCTCCCTTACTACCAGATTTTGAATCATTGTCTTTTTCAAAATATGCTTTCTGAAAAGCTGTTGCTCGAAGTTTGTTAAACTCAGTTTCACAATGTTGTTCAAGAGTTTCGCCTAGCATTTTAGTCGAAAGTTTGAGCTTCATGTCCTTAACACGGGCAATCTCTTCATCTTTATATTTGATAATTGCATCTTTGTTTTGCAGTTCTGTAGAAAATTGCTGCTTTAGAGAATTTTCAATATTCTGTTTTTCTAGTTCTTTGGTCTTTAAATCATTTTCTAAATCGTCTCGCTCTTTCGCAACTTTCTGAACGGCCTCGTTAATTGCTAGTTTTCTCTCAACTTCAACATTGTCAATCTTTGCTTTTAGTTGATTAATTTCAACCTCTTTTTTATTTAATTTCTCCGATAATTCTAAATTGCTTTTAGCTTTGAGTTCTGTCAGTTCTCTATCTTTTTTAGCCAGTTGATCTTGCAAAGAATTTCTAATATTTGCTTCAGCTAATTTTACCGCACTTTCTTTCTCCTTTTCGGCAAGATTCAATCGGTTTTGCAATTCTTCTTCAAATTGGTGGTCACGAACTTGTTTGACAATGTCAGCAAATCCTGCTTCATCAACTTTAAATGCTTTTTTACAGTTGGGGCAAATAATTTCGTTCATATTAAATACTTATTTATCCGACTTGTGACTCTCGATATTGTCCTTTAATGTTTGAATGAAAGAATTTTCCTAATGAACCTGAATTCATCATGTCGTGGTAAATACTCTCAGGCACCTCATAGTATTGCCAAACTGCTCCGCTATTAAATTCAACTTCTAAAGTTGATGTGTCTGCTTCATAACCTAAACTGGCTATCATGCTTGACTGGACGCTTTCTCTATTCATTGTTTAAAATTTTTGTTGTCGTATTCTTGTTACTATTGTTTTATAATTTTCCACATCTTCAGGATGGGCTTGCTTCCATGCTTCAACCAATTTAGGGTCGTCACTTGTTGGTCTTGGATTATTGAGTTTGATTCTCACTCTTGATGGAATTTTGATAGCCTCACCAACAACTATTGCTTCGCCTGTTCGCAAAGCTGGAAGTAAGTCAATTAAACTGTTCAGATTGTCAGGTGCCGAAGATTTCACAATAGATTGGTCGCCAGAGTTTGTAAGTCGCAAAGCAATATAAGTTCCGACTTGTGCTAAAACAGTTTCGGAAATTTCAGAGGGTCGTTGTGAAATTACCAACGCACCTAAACCAAACTTTCTCCCTTCTTTAAAAACTTGTTCAACCGCTTGCTTTGAGTAATTGCTGCTGTCATTTTTATTAAGGTAAGTGTGTGCTTCCTCATACGCAAGCAAAAGTGGTCTTTGTTTTCCTGTGTATGTTTCATTTCTTCCCCAAAACATACTATCATAGACAAACCGTGTTATCAAACCAACAGTAATGTCAAGTACTTCAAAAGGAACTCCGCTTAAATCTAAAATTGCAAGTTTACTCGTACTACCAATCCATTCATTGAGGAGATTGTTTAAATCCTTTGTTCCTGCTATACCTTTGAAATTCCCTGGATTAAAAAGGAAATCAAAACGGCTGTCTTTTATTCTTGAAAGTATTTTTTTCTCGTAGGGAAAGAACTCTACATGTTTTGATTTGTATGGTGCGACATTCCCCATTGCGTATGGGGTAAAAGATGCTCCAACTAAATTTTCAAAGTCGCCAACATTTGTTTGTTGTGCTGTTCCTTTTGTTTGGTCGTCTTTAACTGCTGTGCTATAACTTGCGTTAAGCCACCAATTCATTTCCCACCAAAGTTCTTTGATGTTAAATGGAATTGGAGAATCTGCTGTAATAAAATCTTTATTTACTGTTCCTGAAATCAGGATATTATTCTTCCTTTTGAAATCGGTAATAAATTCTCTAAACCTTCTGTATTCTGGCTTTTGGTCATCCTTCGGGCTTGCACCAACAAGGAAATAAGCCAACTCGTCAAAATTCATTAGCCAAAAGGGAATGAACAATGGATTGGCTGCATCATTTATTTTGAAAACTTTCGCATCAGGAAAAGCCGATGCATATTCTCCATGTGGGTCAACTAAAATTACTCGTGAACCCATATAGTCGTCAAGAATTGCTTTAAGAATACTTACAGTCGTGTTTGATTTACCGCTACCTGTTGAACCAAGAATGGCACAATGCCTCAAAACCAACTTGTGAAGGTTTGCATAAACTGAAAGATTCTCTGAAGAAGAATGCTTGCCGATTTCAATTGAACCTTCATCACGCTTTCCGTAAATATCAAACAGGTCTTTCTCAATTACTAAATGAACTTCATCGTTAATGGTTGGGTAAGTTCCAATTCCTTTTTCAAAATCATCATCGCCAATTTTTTCTCCGACAAGTTGAACTGATAAAAACCTTGAACCGAAATGATACTTAATCAATGTTTCGTCTGCTTTACTTGGAGTATTACTCACCGAAGAAACGATGCCGTAAATTGTGATGTTGCCAACAGGAATTTTTATGAAAGTTCCTATCTGTCCAATCTTGTATAGTCTTCCGTTTATGATTGGGGCAGCAGAAGGAATGTCGTTTGAAACTTCCACCTCAACTGTGCCTGAATCAACACGAATTATTTTACCTAAATATGTAATGTCTGTTGTCATTTTACGATTGATTCAATTGCCTCTTTTTTACCAGAGTTGGTAATGAGAAAATTTACAAGTGCTTTGAAATCTCCTAAAGTTAGTTTTGAATCTGCCTTGCTCCAAAAATGGTCAAATGGTTTTTTGTCCTTTTCAAACTCTGCTAATTCTGAAAACTCCCATTCGCCTAAGTTTCCGTTGATGATTGCTTTCTTCGGACCAAACACATTTAGATTCATGTAGGAAGAAGTCAGTTTGTGTAGACTCTCAACTTCTTCGTCTTTGAAGAAAAATACCAAAGCAGACAAACGGTTGTTTTGTCGTAAGCATTTAAAAATTATTTCGTTTATGTGTTGGTCTGAAAACGAGTAGCCAGTAAAAATGAAAAGCTGTTCTCCGTTTAGTAAGTAGTTCTTTAATCTATCAAAGTATGCAACGAATGGTTGCTTTTTTGAAGAATCATATTTTTCCTTTGACGGATAAATTACTAACTCGTCTTCCTCATCCTCAATCTTTTCAACCTTTCCAATTCTAACAATCTTAGACGATTTAGTTTTCAAATCTTCTTTCCAAAACCAACTTAATGAGCCGTGTATTTTCCATAGACGAATCCAGTTTTGTGTCATGTCATCCTTGCCAACAATTTTATCAATGCTCTCTTGCCAAAAGAATGGTTCGTATGCTCCAACAAATCCGTCAAAGTATGGTATTTGACTTGACTCCAAAGATTTCTCTATAATCAAGTCGTAGTTTGTCGTGAAAACTTCCTTTGAAAACTCTCGATTAAGAATACTCAACCATGCAAAAAATTTCTTTGTAGTGTCAAGGTCAGCAATTTTCTCTTTCTCTACTATGAGGTCATAAATTTTTGTGCAAATTTCTTTGTCAAGATTTTTTGCCGCTTCACCGCTTACACCAACATAAGATTTACCAGCTGCTTCCGCAGTCAGTTCCCGTATTCGTCTGATATGATTTAAAATGTCTTCAATGTTCGCTGTTTTTGGTGCAACGGATGTTACCACATCATTTTTAATTAAATCAAAGTGTGTTTTGAAATCACCTGTCAACTCTGCATCAATGCTATTAGTTAGTTGCTCGACATTGGGGATATTTAAGGCACAAGAAGTTCCTGCACCGAAAAAGAATCCAACATTTTTGGAGTATGCAAGGTGGTTTTTTAACTCTTTTATTTCTCGTGCTACATTTATTTTTTCCATTTCAGTATAGTTTTTAAATCTGTCATTGTGCGTTCGGGCAAAAGAAAATGTGCTGCATTTATATAGGCATGTGGCAAGGGTTGCTGTTCTTTTGATTTTACTGGAGTGTGGTGTGTTTTTTCATTTTATTTATGTCGTTTTGTAGTCGCAATGTCGTCTTTTAGCATGACCGGAAACTCTCAAAATAAATACAACTAGTTACCCCACACAATATATAAAACATCCCACATCAAAATCAAACATCCTACAACATTCCATTAAAAAACCCTCAAATCTGAGGATGTGCTCTAATAAACATCACTTAACCATCAAAAAAATCACCTCCCACACAAAAACACTAAACAACTAAAAACCAACACACTAAATATCATACAATCATTTACAAACATTTACTATCGAATACAAACGACAAATGCTTGCAAACAGCTAAATCACCACCACATCTTTGCACCGTCGAAACAATCGAACTGCTTTCCGGAACAGTACAGGTAGTAACATTGCAAGACACGGATTCAAAACACACGTTCTTTTCAAATTTCACACTACGTACATTTTTTTCAGTTACACAATTAATCACACGTTACATTTTTAAAATCAAGCTACGATGAGCAAAATGACAAGCGAAAATCAGGTAATCATTACCGGCCACGTTGGAGCCGCACCTGTACTCAAATCACTCGACAGCGGAAAGCAAGTGCTGCGTATTTCTCTGGCAAACAATTCCTACGTAAACGGAGTGCGCCGTACTCACTGGTACACCATTGTACTCTGGAACGAACTGGCAGCAGTGGCCGCAACGAAAATTGCGAAAGGCGATTTTGTGGGATTCCGCGGAAAGTTGAATACCCGTGAGTTTGAAGGAAAAGACAAAACACTCTACCGCATCACCGAAATTCTTGCCGATCAGTTCTGGCTCGAATCTGAACAACTGCCGCTGGCAGGTTAATTCCGGGCCGAGGGTTGCGCTGAGGTACAATTCACCAATCTGAATTTTCCCGGCCCGGCGCAACCCTGCCCGGTTTTATACAACTGTTTGTTTCAAAAATTTTAATTACTAAAAATTTCAAATACTAAAGGGGGGGACACGATGCATCGTGTCACGACAAGACTGCAGATTCAACAAGAATCCTGACTCAAAAAGAAACCTTTCTTTTTAACTTTTTTATCAATCATCACCTTACACCTTACATTTTACACTTTCAAAAAAATGGAAACCAAAGAAACCAAAATTGTTCGCATCAACACTATCGAAATCAACGGTCACCTCGGACAAACACCTGAACTCCGCGAACTTAATAACGACAAGTGCGTGACTAAATTCTCTATCGCACAGCATACTTTTGTAAATGGCGAAAAATTTACACACTGGTTCAACATTGTGATCTGGAACGAGAAGGCCCGCACTGCTTGCGAAAAACTGAGCAAGGGCGATTTTGCCTCCTTCCGTGGTCGCTTATCGACCCGCGAATACAAAAATAACGACGGGCAGAAACGTGTTACTTATGAAATTGTAGCCGACGAATTTTCGCTCGATACAAATTTGCAGCGCAAAGCGAGCTAACCGAATAATTGTAATCCCCGGTCGTAGTTGATTCGGGGATTACTTTTCAACCTTCATCTTCTTTTCATTTTACGAACAGTTATTCATTTTTCACATTTTATCTTTTTACATCTATGAGCACAAATAATCCATTCCGAAATTTCAAGACACGTATCCACAACAGCGTTGTAGTTTCAGGCAATCTCGGCAACGATCCTTTCCGGTTAAACCTCAAAGACGGAAGCACAATAGCCCGTGTTCTGCTTGCCCAGCACGAATACAGAAACGGCGAAAAATTACTGTACTGGTTTCACATCATCTTGCACGATGAACTCGCTGAACAAGCCCTTGAAGTCCTCCGCAAAGGACAGCGCGCCGGATTCAGCGGAAAATTGGTGTCGCGGCAATATTACACCGAAACCAATAAAATGATCACGATCATGGAAGTTGAAGCTCACGAGTTTTGGTTGGAAACGAAATTGTCGAAACTGGCAAGCTGAGTAGTTTTGCATAGGTGCCTTCGACAGGCTCAGGCACCTATGCACTATGCCCTTGTCAGGTCTCGACTCCGCTCGACCTGACAAGGGCTTTTTTGCAGACAAATTCGCCCGTTTCGCATATCGGTTTTGCTTCAGTGCATTTAATAAACGTATTTCGTGCTGCATGACAAACGCCATTGAAATACGCAACCTCTCGCATAGCTTCGGAAACGGCATCAACATTCCGGACCGGCTAAACATGAATGTGCAAACCGGAAGCATTTACGGGTTTCTCGGGCCTAACGGAGCCGGGAAAACTACAGTGCTGCGGCTGCTGCTGGGACTTATTGCTCACCGCGAAGGAAACATCAGCATTCTGGGCGAAAAACTTCCTGCGGGGCGAACTGCTATGCTTGGTCGAACCGGCGCGCTTATCGAATCGCCTTCGTTTTACGGGAAGCTTACAGCAACAGAAAACCTCGAAGTCATCCGCCGCTTCAGGCGTGTGCCGGAGAGCCGCATTGCCGAAGCTTTGGAACTCACCGGGCTCAGTGATACGGGCAACAAAACAGCCGGAAAATTTTCGCTGGGCATGAAACAGCGGCTCGGAATTGCGGCCGCTTTGCTGCACCGGCCCGAACTCCTGATTCTCGATGAACCTACCAACGGGCTCGACCCGGGCGGCATTCTCGCCATGCGCGAACTGCTCATCCGCCTCAACCGAGAGCGCGGCATTACGATTGTCATTTCAAGTCACCTGCTGGCTGAAATCGAAAAGTTAGTAACGCACGCAGGTGTGCTCAACAGCGGAAAACTCCTGTTTGAAGGTCAGCTGGAACAGTTGCAACAACTTCGCAGCAAAAACACCGCTGCCGCCGCCGAAACATCCGACAATGTCCGGAGTGCCGAAATTGCTTCGCGCATGGGCTTGAACGTGCGGCACGAAAAAGATCAACTGCTCATTGCCGGCTGCGAACGCGAAACACTGGCGCAGCTGAACCGCGAACTCAACAATGCCGGAATTTTAGTTTATAGCATTGCACCGGCGCAGCAAGATCTTGAATCAGTTTTTCTACAACTTATCGGGCAGTAAACATGAATATTATTCTCCTCAACGCAGTCAGCAGCGAATGGCTGAAACTAAAACGCAGCGCAGTACTGCGGCTTACCATTGCCGGGGCTTTTGTGGTTCCGGTCATTATGATCATTGCTGCTTTTGCTAGTCCCGACATATATGCAGAAGGTGTTGGCAACGAAAACTTCTGGATCAAACATTACAACGGTTCGTGGCAGTTTATGAATATGTTTCTGCTTCCGCTGGGCATTATTCTCATCATCAGTTTACTGCTGCAACTTGAACACAGCAACAACGGCTGGCGACAACAACAATTGCTTCCTGTAAAACCTGCTGTAACATTCGTCAGCAAGTTTGTGCTGATTCTGATTCTTGCTTTGCTGTTTGTAACACTATTCAGCATCGGCATTTATATCTCCGGCGTTCTCCCGGCTGCATTCATGAGCGGTATTGATTTGCCGGCGGGCGAATTTCCGTTTCTGCGTATTCTCAAACGAAGTTTGCTGCTCACTGCGGCCTGTCTGCCCGTTGTAACGCTGCAATTTATGCTGTGTATGCTGTTCCGCAATTTCATGCTGCCGATGGGCATTGGCATTGCGCTGTTTGTGGCTTCGCTGATTTCGGTTTCGTGGAAATATGGCGGCGCACTACCCTACACCTGGCCTGCGCTGGAGTTTATGCAAACCAATGTGGCATCAGCTTATCTTTATCCGCAGGGATGGATTCCTTACACCTATTCGGCTGCATTTCTGCTCATTGGTTTTATCATTTACCGAATCCGAAAAATAAAGGATTAGCTTCGCGATACGTGTTATGAAAAAATCGGTTATTCTTCTGCTGCATATCGGTTACTGGTTGGTGTTTCTGGTACTGCTTTGGCTGTTTCTGGGCTTGCTGCTGCCGGTAATGACAGAACTCAGGGAACCGGGCTATAATGAGTTCAGTTCACTTGCCCGGCAATGGTTCAGGCTTATGCTTGGCTTTGCTATTGTGCCCGGATTATTGTCGTTTTATATCAACTACACATTTGTATTTAACCGTTTTCTGAAGCAGCGGCGCATGCTGCTGTTCTTTGCGGCAGTTATTGCAACTGTAGTGTTGTCGGTAGCTGCGGGACTTTGTGTGTTTGCTTTAGTTCATCACAATGTTTTTATCTACCAACCGCTTGATGCGCTTGTTGCGATCAGTTGTGTGATGGGCTTTGGCGCGTTAATGAATGGTATTGTGGGTTTGGTGATGAAAGGATTTATCAGTTGGTATTCGGAATTGCGTATCAATGAAGAACGTCAGCGCAAAACCACGGAAATGGAACTCGCACTTATTCGCGCACAACTCAATCCGCATTTCCTGTTCAACACCATCAACAATATTGATGTACTCATTGCCAAAGATCCGGCGGCAGCATCCGATTACCTGAATCAGCTTTCGGGCATTCTGCGTTATCTGCTCTACGAATCGCCGCAGGGCGATACTGATCTGAGCAACGAACTGAAGCACCTCGAAAACTACATTGCTCTGCAGCGCATCCGCTCGGCTAACCAGAATTATATCAGCTACACTGTAAACGGTAATGTGCATGCGCTGCGTATTGCGCCTATGATTCTGCTGCCGTTTGTTGAAAATGCCTTCAAGTATTCGACCAACAAAAAGCGCGATGAAGCTGTGAAAATTTCGGCAACAATAATTGACAGCACACTGCATTTTGAGTGCAGCAATTATTACGAAATGCAGCAGGAAGCCTATACACAGGGCGGTTTGGGCAATGCGCTCATCAAACGCCGGTTAGAGTTGGTTTATCCCGGCAAGCATCAATTAGAAATTGTGCAGGATGCCGATCTTTATACAGTAAAGCTCACACTCGAACTCAGCAACGCATGAAGTGCATCATTATAGAAGACGAACCACTTGCACTCGAACGCACGCAAAGCTATGTGCAGAAACTTCAGTATCTGCAACTGCTCCGCGCATTCGACAACGGCATTGAGGCACTCAGCTTTCTGAAAGAAAATACTGTTGATCTCATATTCCTTGATATCCGCATGGATGAACTCACCGGCATTCAGCTCCTCGAAGCCGCGAAGATTGATGCGCAGGTGATTATTACCACTGCTTACAGCGAGTACGCACTCAAAGGCTACGAGCTCCGCGTAACCGATTACCTGCTTAAGCCGTTTACTTTCGCGCGGTTTGTGCAGGCGGTTGAACATGCACGCGCTAACACACAGCGCAATCCTGCACCCGAAAAGCAATTCCTGTTTGTAAAAACAGAATACCGTTTGGAGAAAGTGATGTTTGATGATTTGCTGTATATAGAAGGCATGCGCGATTATCGTCGCATCCACACTACAAAAACGCGCATCATGACGCTGCAAACCTTTGGCGAATTAGAGCAGGAAATTCCGACGCATATTGCCATGCGTGTGCATAAATCGTACATGGTTGCGCTGCACAAAATAGATGCCGTAGAGCGAGACCGCATCCGCATTGGCGAGATACTGGTTCCGGTTTCGGACACCTACCGCGATGCATTTTTTGCAGCGATAGGCGGTAAGTAAACGGCTGTAAACTCAGCAAGTAAAACCAATTGCAGGTATTCCGATAACTGATTGAAATCAATTTTTAACTACAATGCTCACAGCCGTAAACCCAAAACTTCCGATGCGTAATAAAGTCGTTACGCTGAGCTACTATGTCAATCAGTTAGGCTTCACCGACATTGGTGCGGCAGACTATGCAGAATACTTGATTGTTCAGAAAGATGCGGTTGAACTGCACTTCTTTTTATTCGAAGCACTGAACCCGGCTGAGAACTATGGGCAGGTGTATATCAGAACCAATGCGATTGATGAGTTATACAAGAATCTTGTTGCGAATCATGTAAGTATTCACCCTGCTGGCAGTTTACAGGTAAAGCCTTGGGGACAAAAAGAGTTTTCTCTTCTTGATCCTGACAGTAATTTGCTGACGTTTGGTGAGGGTGTTTGATATGTAAAAGCAGTAAATTTTATATCCTGCAGTATGTGTACCAGTATTCAATTTTCGACTAAATTGAATACATTGTGTCTCTAAAATCTGAAAACGATTAAATACGCAGGCACATCATGAAAACAGATCGGTTATTTAATCGTTTTTTCAATTGTATAGAGCAGATTACACCACTTACCGAAAGCGATAAACAACTCTGCCGCACGTATTTTGAAGTGGCCGAATTTCCGAAAAACACATTAATTGAAAAGGCCGGCACAATTCATCTATATCAGAATTTTGTACTTGAAGGTTATTTGAGAAAGTTCAAACTCGATGACCGTGCACAGGACATTACAATAGATATAAATACCAAGCCCTGTTTTTTTACGAGCTACAATGCTATGATGGAGCGAACTATTTCGGATGAAAACATAGAAGCTGTTACCGATTCAGTTTTGCTTCGCATTAAAAGAAATGATATTGACATTTTACTTGAAAACAGTAAATCTATACACACCTATACTGTTTTACTGTTTCAAAAAGTAATTACAGAACGAAGTCAACAGATATACGATTTTGCCAATTCATCGGCTAAAGACCGATACCTGAAATTTCAAAAAAAACATCCCGATTTAATCAAGAATATTCCGCTTCAGCATATTGCGTCGTATTTGGGTATAACACCTCAGAGTCTGAGCAGAATCAGAACCGAGATTTTGCAGCAGAAATAACGATTAAAAAGATGCTTTTTCTTACCAATTGATAAGCAACAGTACTTGAGCACTGGAATAAATTTGAATGGAAACTACTCTCACTTCATTCAATCTATATGTCAAGCCCAAAACTGAAAACATTATTCATTTTCACTTTACTTATAATTTGTTTTTCGGTTTGGGGACTGTTGATCTGGCAGCATTATCATGATGGTGTCCCCGGTCATAACCTTCTTGCAAGAAAAGATTTGCCTTTCATTTCCAACTGGTGGGGAGCAGTTGTACTGCCTGTTTTCGCCCTGTTTATGTTATACCGGATAAATAAAAGAATTCCTGCTGGAAACAACTTTGTTGAAACCAAAGTTCTGAAACCGATTTTTCGCGCATTCATTTTTTCACTTATATATGCTTTGTTGATAGTCGGGTTTTATTCAGCAGGCATCTCAATACTATCACGTTCGCTGTTTTTACTGATTTTTCTGATAGCACTGTTTGCGCCGATTTACAGGGCTGAGTATTATTTGGGATTTGTACTGGGTTTATCGTTTGCGTTTGGCGGAGTTTTGCCGGTAATTATAGGATTTGTGTTGGTTACAGCAGGATTTGTATTACACAAATTTGTGCGGCGGTTAATTCTTAAAATTGCAGAATTGATTGGTGTGACGAGATTAATTAGAAAATAATTGAGATGTGTTTTGCTGTTCCACAAATTATAAATCTATATTAATCAATAAAACAAGAACTAATTCAGTAAGTTATAGATGTGACTTAGCAATCAGAAAATGTTGGACAAATGATAATAATTGGTTGTGATCTAATCTAAGATAATAACTTATAATATTAATAAATAATGATAGTCAAGATGCTAAAGTTGATAATAAAAATTAGTCTTGATCCTGACAGTAATTTGCTGACGTTTGGGGAGAGAGTTTGATTGTGTGAAGTGGTTGAGTTGGATGTGATTTTGTTGGTGTTTTGACAAATTATTTATATGCGTATTTTGTATATTTAATATTATACTATTGGATTTTATTTCACGAGTAAATAACTAAATATCATAGGTTAACCGTTTTTGAATTGCGTATATTTACGAGTTAGCGGTGATGGTAACGCAGTCTCAAAAAGACTAAACACTATCCGAACTTTAAAATCCAAGAAACAGAAAAATGACAACTGAAATAAAAATAAAACAGTTTAAAAAAGGGACTGAAATCCTTCGAGCAGGAGAGGTATCCAAATATTGCTTTAAAGTGCTAAAAGGTTGTTTGAAAAGTTTTACAATTGACAAATCAGGCAAAGAAAATATCATACAATTTGCACCTGAAGATTGGTGG
>JBKDHA010000227.1:0-5414 GCA_046335555.1 Bacteroidota bacterium | reverse complement strand
GCAACATCATCAATCACTTACAACGGCCAACTTCGCACAAGTGCTGTGCATGAACTTTCGGGTAATACAATAATTACTGATGCTCCGCCCGATAACAATGGTCGCGGTGAGGCATTTTCGCCTACTGATTTGTTAGCTACTTCGCTGGGTAGTTGTATGCTCACGATTATGGGAATTCTGGCTAACCGGATCAATGTAAATATCGACGGAACTACGGTTAGTATTCAGAAAGTAATGGCTTCGGATCCCCGCCGGGTTTCGGAAGTGCATGTTACTTTCGGAATGCCGGCGCGGCCTTATACCGATAAGGAAAAGCAGATGCTGATGAATGCGGCGCATACCTGTCCGGTAGCACTCAGCCTGCATCCTGATCTGAAACAGGTAATTACGTTTAACTGGAACTGATCGGCTGTCAGGCCTGCTGAAGTGCTTCGGCAACAGCCTGCACCGAAATTGCA
Organism: Bacteroidota bacterium; assembly: GCA_046335555.1. Taxonomy (GTDB): domain Bacteria; phylum Bacteroidota; class Bacteroidia; order Palsa-965; family Palsa-965. The sequence goes on along the minus strand of JBKDHA010000227.1, from coordinate 4,956 downwards.
TTGTGCGAAGCATCCCAGATGCAGCGCCCGTTGCTGATGAGCAATGCCTGCGGTGATTCGTGCTGAACCTTAAACCGTTCAGCAATCTCGGCCGAAATGTTGCGGTAGTTCAGTAAATCAAGGTAATACACCGGAAGTTCTTCCACATTCGCATTCCAACCCCGCTTTAAGCGATCCCAAGCCATTAAGCTGATGGAACACCGTGTACTGTGCTTAAAAATAAGCACCGGATTGGTTGATTCAGCTAAAACCGAGAGCTGAGCGACTTGTTCAAGAGGTATAAGCTTCATGACAAACAAAACGGACTGCATGTTTGGCATGCAGTCCGCAATTGAGGAAAACTTTTTAATACGAAGAGCGTTTCTTGGCGGGAGCAGTGCTGCTTTTATAAGCATCACACTTTTCTTTTGATTTGCACGATACCATTGATACGCTACCGATAAGCGCCAAAGACAGGATGAAGGTCAGTTTTTTCATGTGTTTTATGAGAGGTTCTCAGTTTATTTTTGCCTTTCTACGGCAAATACTGTGCTAAGTTAGGTTTTGAGGGCACTTTTAAAAAGATTTTTTATTAACAAATTGAAAACGTTACATTTGCTAACTTCATTGTACCGGAATTAGAATTTTTAATCTTATCATACTCATTCATTAACCATTTAAGTTTACGCTGCATATTATGAGCAACACTGCTGCGCAGCCTGCATCACCACAAATTGGTGAGCGCTGGAAAGAAGTACTGTTTGAGGAGTTTAACCAACAGTATTTTCAGGATTTGAAACAGTTTTTGACCGATGAAAAACAACAAAACATTGTTTATCCTCCCGGTCCGCTGATTTTCAATGCTTTTAACCAAACTCCGTTTGAGGAGGTTAAAGTTGTGATTCTCGGACAAGATCCCTATCACGGTCCCGGGCAGGCCAATGGTCTTTGTTTTTCGGTTTCCAACGGCATCAAGCATCCGCCGTCATTGGTAAACATTTTCAAAGAGATGCAGAAGGATCTGAATGTTCCTTATCCGAAAACGGGCGACCTTTCGGGCTGGGCTCGTCAGGGTGTGCTGTTGTTAAACACAACACTTACCGTTCGCGCACATTCACCTGCGTCGCATCAGGGTCAAGGCTGGGAATTTTTCACAGATGCTGTTATTCGTTCGCTTTCAGAGCATCGCGAAGGCATTGTGTTTATCCTTTGGGGCCGCCATGCACAAAACAAAAAGCCGCTTATTGATATGACTAAGCATCATGTGCTTGAAGCTGCTCACCCCTCGCCCTACTCGGCCAACGGGTTCTTCGGCTGCCGTCATTTCTCGAAAACAAACTACCTCCTGCTCAATCAGGGTACCATGCCAATTAATTGGGTGGCATTGTAGTTTTATAAATTCAATAAAAAAGGCTGTCGCGATATTTTCGGACAGCCTTTTTTGTTGGGTTGAAATGAATTACTCGTGTACCAGCTTTGCAAATTGTCTTAAACCATTTTGACCGGTAAGACGAAGCCAATAAACTCCTGCCGGCAAGGTTTGCAAATCAAGCGTTATTCGGCCCGGATGTGTTGATGAAACAGTTTGAACGGTGAATACCTGCTGACCGGTCAGGCTGTACAAATCAAGTGTAATTGTTCCGGTACTTAAGCCTGTATATTCAACAACACATTCGTCGGCAGCCGGGTTCGGAAATAGGCTGAACTGTATTGGATTTGTAATTGCAGAAAGTCCGGTTGACAGCCAATTAATTGTATTTGATAGTACCGGACAGTTATTTCCGTAGGTAGCTTGCACATTGTACTGTCCGATTTGCGTTGGCGTGTAGGTTTGCGAAACTGCTCCTGCAATAGGTTGTCCGTTGAGCAACCACTGATACGTAACGGCAGCTGTTGATGTAAGTAAATTGCCGCTTTGCGTAATTACCGGTGCAGACATCGGACAGCTTATTTGCCCTGTAATGCGCTGAGAATTTGCCAGCGAATCGTTGAAGTTTGTCCAGTCGGTGCAAACATCTTTGAGGTAATAATTGAGCCAGAGCAGGGCCATATCCTGCGTTGCATCCTGCTGCTGCAATCGTGTTATGGTTGGATTGGGTGTGCATGTTCCTTCGCCAAACGAGCAGTTAAAATTACTCTCAGCAAAGAAGCAATGTCCGCCTCCGCTGATTTGCACATAGGCTTTGCAGGCAGCACTAAGCGAATCATACATAATTTGCTGATGCTGCGCAGGCGGAGCAACACAATCGAATTCGCCGGCAATAACTAAAGACGGAACACTAACCTGCTGCGCGGCTGAAACTGACGATGGATTTGTATTTGCAGCAGCCAGCGTAATCATAGTTGTTATTGAAGTATTTCCGGCGGTGGCGAGAAACGAACTTCCTCCGCCCATCGAATGCCCCATAATTGCAGAGCGGTTGCTGATATGTCCGTAAAACAGAGAAGCTGTATTTGCGGCCGATTCGCTTTGCAGTTTTCCAACCAGAAATGCCAGATCAGCGCCGAACTCGGCATGGTTTGGGCTAATGCTGCCTTCGGTACGTGGAAAAGCTACAATGTAGCCAGCAGGAACAAACGACTCCCAGATATTCTGGTAAGCGCTCCACACCATTACAAATCCGTGACCAAAAACGATAACCGGATACGTTCCGGCTGAAACGGGAACATCATCGCCGGCAGTTGCAGCCGGATAATAAATCTCGGTCTGAATGGCCCGGTTGGAACGAGCCGGATCAGTAAATGTGATTTGAGTATGACCTGTGGCGGCATTCATCCGGGCTACAAGCAAAGTCAAAAACAACAAACAATACATGTTTTTCATTCAGTAAATTATTGATTGGTGCAAAAATGATTTCAAAGCTATCGCAAAAAAAATCTCCAATTCGGCAAAAATCAGACAATAACACTTAAATTCGGTCAGGAGGATAAAAGTATGCTGAGCATACAGAAAGTCATTGTACTGCTTGACGAGTTCCATTTGCAGGAATTTCGCAAGTATCTTGAGGAAAGCAAAGCCGAGTTACCGCTCCGGCTTGTTGATGCTGCTGTGCGCATTGGCTGGGAGGATAAAGACTCCGACGAGCTCTGCAAGGCTATTTATAAAAAAGCTGATGTCCCCTCCAAGAAAAAGTTTTTTCAGCTTGCACATCATACGTTTAAACTCACCGGTTATTTAAGCCGCAACTACCCTACTTATCTTGCTCATAACGTTTCGCTGATTGAGCGGTATGTGAATGTTGGAAATTTAAAAGATGCCAACAACCTTGCTGAAATTCTGCTCGATGTAGCCGAGAAAATCGAAGACTTTGCTACCGCAAGGGCTGTCCTGCAGTTCTTTGCTCAACAGGTGTATATCCGCGAAAAGAAAACGGAAGCCATTCGCTACCTCGAACGCAATGCTGAAGTTATTGATGCAGAACGCGCACTAAATGATATTTACCTCTACATGCGGCGAAATCTGCATTTTAAAGATAAATCCAGTTTAGGTACAACCGAATCTGAAAAGCATTGTGCTTTCTTTAATCAATATCGCGAACACTGGTCGTTTGCGGTGCGCATCATGAGCCGTTATGCAGCTTGCTACACACTGCATTATTTTAACGATGAACGGTATTACGAGAAAGAACAACTGAATGAGTTAAACATAATTTCTGATGAACTTGAAAAATCGCCGTATGTGATTTTTTCTTTCTCAGATGATATTGAGATGAACGTTGATTATCTCAAACTCAAATCAATGATGAGCAATTTTGATGCTGATACGCTTCAAAAAGAAGCAGCAGTGTTGCTCAAAAAACGCGAAACACCAAGATTCTGGCGCAACTATCTGAATACAGCGCAAATTGCTTTTCTCAGTATTCAGGGCAGTGTGCTGGTTAGTCGCTACGGTTATGGTTATCGCAAAGGTTGGAATGAATCGTTGCCAAACGAATTAAAAGACCAGCTTCTTTTTTACCGAAAAACAGCTGAAGACATTTTAAATAATGTAAACTGGGATGAAGAAAGTTTGCATGTACGCTACATCAACTCGGTTATCATCTACTGCTGTTTCCTGCTGATGGGCACTCGCGAAGATATTCGCAAAGTAATTGACACTATCGAAAACATGCTGTTCAATTATCAGCAGGTAGCTTTTCACCGAATGTATGATCAGATTTTTGCGGCACTCATCATGGCTTATTTCATGCTCGAAGATTACATCAAAGTGCAGGAATGCTATAAGCGTTACGAAAAACTGACAGCCAACAGCACAAAGCTTCAGGAAAACGATATTACTATTAAAGCCTACTACTACGTTGCTCAGTGGATACAATCAGGCCGCAAACAATACAAAGACAAACTTGAGGCACTTATTGTACGAACCGAAGGGGTTTCGAATTTAGAGAACACGAAGTATTTGCTGAATGATTTGAAAGAATACTATAAAATATAATGTTGAATGTTGAATGTAAAGTGATGAATGCTTGGCCTCGCTTCGCTCGGAAGTGTAGAGTGTAAAGTGTAAAGTGCTTCTTCGTGTATTGTGTAGCATGTTTTCCTCGCTTCGCTCGGAAGTGTAGAGTGTTTCTTCTCCCGCAATTAATGCGGGAGCTCAGAAGTGTAAAGTGTAAAACGTCTCAAAGACATAGTCCCCCAAGGCGATTTCGACAAGGTGATTGAGCTTGTCGAAATCAGCTTGTCGAAATCACCTTGTCGAAATCACCTTGCGAAACCTGAAAGATCAAACTCAAAAACATTACAGCTCGGCAACTGCAATTAAAATTCGTTCGAGTTTCTTTTTCATTTCAGTTGCTGTGCAGGTATAATTATTGGCGAGGAGTGAAAAGCATACTAGTGTCTTAGCCCCGTAATAAGTTGGAGAAAAAGCCTAAAATAAATTAGGTCAGTATCTTTAACCAGTATTACGATGAAAAGCAAACGAACATTTACCCCCGAAGAACGCCTGAAGATCGTTCAGGAAGGCGAACGGGAAGG
>JBKDHA010000226.1:0-6221 GCA_046335555.1 Bacteroidota bacterium | reverse complement strand
GAGAAACCCCGGTTAGAATACGGTTGAACTGATCTGAATAGAATTTAGCAGAATTTGTTACCCGGCTTGTTACTCCTAATCGGGGGAAACTTTAACAACAAGCCAAATGAGTGTAAAAATTAGAGAAAAGAAACTGAAAGATGGGCGTATATCCCTTTATCTGGATATATACGATCAGAGCGGAAAACGCAGCTACGAAACCCTGTATCTCTACCTGTCCGGCAAACGGTCTAACCCGCAGGATAAGGAAATACGCGAACAGGCCGAACGTATGCGGTTAGCAACTGAATTGCGGCATTTGAACGGCGAAGAAAACCCGCTTGTACAGAAACAAAAATCTGCCGTGTGCTTTTACGAAATATTGGAGCGCAGTATCAAACGGCGACGGGTTAACAGTCACCTGAAAGCCCTGAAAATTCAGTTACAGGAATTTACGAAATCAGACAGTTTACCAATTGGTACAATTGACCGCAATTTTATTCTGTCCTTTCAGGATTATCTGTTGAAAACCGTTAAAAACAGCACAAATACAGTAGCCGACAAACTAAAGAAATTTCGCACCCAATTGGAGGAAGCCAAAGAGGAAGGATTAATACCGTTCAATCCGTTTAATAATATACCGTCTCATTTGCGGGTGAAATATAAAGAGCCACCAATTGACCCGCTCACAACCGAGGAAATCCGGTTGCTGATGCAGAATACACAAGATATTCCGGCGCAAATATACCAATGCTTTTTTGTGTCACTCTTTACCGGCTTACGTTGGTCGGACGCATCCGAATTGAAGAAAAGCAGAATACAAACTGTTTTGATTGAAGGAAAACGCCGCAAAGTACTTGCAATCACCGTAAAGAAATCAGATAAAGCAACCTATCTGCCATTATCCAAAGAGGCAATACATTATCTGGCAGAACGGCGAAAAGACGAACGCAGGGAAATCAATACCAAACGGCTTTCAGGAATCAAAGCAGCAGAAACGCCCTATGTGTTTCCCCGGCTGATGCAAACCAGTAAAGCATCCGGTTACGTCTATATGCGGCATCATTTGACTATTTGGGCTGAACGTTTGGGGATGAAAGGCCGGTTAAAGTATCACCTTTCCCGGCATAGTTTTGCAACAATGATGCTGCCATTAGTTCAAGATATTCGCGTAGTGCAAAAATTGTTGGGACATTCTGATATAGCTACCACACAGCGATACGCGCACGTTTTGGATAACTACAAAGCAAATGCAGTCGATAAAATTTCTGCACACAACTTTTTGAACAGATAAATAAAGTTTCATTGCCCGGCTGCAATATGCAGCCGGGCATTTTTGTACCCTGACATGAAGAACCCGAACCCATCCGAAAATTTTCGCTCCCGGTATCACAGGTTTGTGGTGTATTGGTGCATCACCCGCGCTGCACAGTGTCCTGATGAACAGGAGGAACTGACCAACCATTATTATTCGTTTCGTGAGCGGCTGCAACACTATGAAACGAATAATTATACCGGTACAGCCCTTGATATTTTCCGCGAAGGGCAACGGCTGAATGTATCGCCGCAACACGTATTTGAGCAGATGGAACGGTGGCGCAAACGTTGTATGAATCAATTGCGCGATAATGGTTCGTTTGATGATTGGGCGATTGCCCCCGATGAACTTTCAGGCGAAACTGACCGGGCAAAAGTCAAGTTAATCCGTCGTTATTTTGGCTGTCTGGATATGCTGATTGAACTTGCAGATGTACTGTTAACACGGTTTCCGGTATCTGCCGAAGCTATCCATATCCGTAAGGCAATCAACGAAACAACTGATTTACCCGCTCCAGAACCAGAACCGGAACAAGGGGGCAAAATAACAGCTATTGTAACGGAGTTTCCAGAGGAAATGAATATCCGTGAAGCTGCGTTGTATCTGAAATCTACGGTTGATACGTTGTACCAAATGACTTCGCAACGTCAAATCCCACACTACAAACGCGGACGGCGGCTGATCTTTATTCAAAGCGAACTGAAACGGTGGCGGCTGTCTAAGGTGTTTACCAATGCTGAATTAGATACGGTTGCGGCTAACCATTTGTTTATGGATGCTGCTTTGCCGGGTAAGCGAAGGAGAAAGGCGGGATAGGCTATTGTGCCTATTTATGAATTGACGTAATGTATTATTCTAAAATTATCTGCCGAAAAATAATTGAATACTCACTGCGAGCATTCGTTCGCATTTACTCCAAGACATGATTTTCCGGCTCAACCGTTTCAACCGCTGACGCATTGTAAAATGTAATCGTTCCAAACGATTAATTCCAAACTCTGTAATTCGGTGAATCGCCATTGGAATCAATGCTGCATAACCATTCCAGCCATCGATTACAATTCGTTTGGGTAAAAACGCACTCAGCTTATCGGTTACATAACCGATAACTTTCTGATTTCTTCGGCCTACAGTTACTGCAATTACTTCACCGGTTCTCTTGTCCATTGCGCTGACAACATACCTGCGGTGCGATTCTTTGTTTCGACCTACAAAGGTTTGTAGTTCATCAAGCAAGTAGGTTCTGTTTTTTTGTGTAGGTTCTGGATGTTGCAGCTTCGCTGCTTTACGCTCCATCAGCATTTGTACGCTGGTTGCTGGGATTTTTAGTAAGTGACTTATCGAACGGATGCCTAGATCTTCGTTGTGATGTGTGCGCACATTGTTTTCGTCGTCCTCTGTATAATTTCGGTTGGCATAAGCGGTTTGCTGATGCTTACCAAAGGTTTTGCAAAATAATTTTTGCACAGCTCCGCGACACCCTTTTCGGATGCAGATTCCAGATATGCAATATCGACAGTTTTTCATTGTTGAATGTGCAGGTGACATTGTGAATACGAAGGATTGTACAAGCCAACAGAATTGACCTGTAACGAAGATTGAATAAAAAAACGGGGCTGGATAGCCCCGTTGCATGCGAATATTATATTCGTTTTATGTGTTGATTTTCAAGTATTTAAGTATTGGGGATGGCTTTTATTTAAGCTCAGGTGACATATTGAACATGACCCCATTCTGAGCATTACCATCTTTTAACGTAGGTCTTGCGGAGGATGCATGACAGTTTCGCCACTTACTTCAAATATTTCATAATAATGGTCTGCTGTAAATAATACAAAATAGTTATGTTTAAGAAGAGAGAAAGGACGCTTATGTTCTTGCAATAACAAAATATAACCTCTATTAGTTGAGTCAGAACTAGTATCAATTCCTATCTTCTTTAATTCTGAAGATAAAATACTATCTCCTATTAGTTCTATTAATTGATACTTTCCTTTTTCATAATTGCTAGATTTTTCCTTGTCAATAGACAAACTCAGACATAGGAAGGGAATACCTGCATCATGTATAGTGGTATCAATAGAAGAAAGACTGATACTAATAATACAATGTGATACTACAGCATTATTATTAGGTTGTTTTCTGCTACAGGAAAAAACAACGACACAAAATAGCAACAGTATTTTACTTGTATTTCTCAAAAGACACTTCATTTTTAGGTGAAATATAAGCATTAATTTTCAACACTTTAGCAAAACGATCCATTTGGTTTTTTCTGTCTTTCTCGGGAAGACTATTAATATATTCTGTAATATTTTTTACCATAGTGTTTTTGAAATCAGTAGTTGTTTGATTCCAAGTTGAATGACTAACTTGAGCAAAATAAGTATCAAGATGAGCTTTCGGATTTTCTTCACAATCTATACCTCTCTGATGCACTGAATGGTAATATTCGTGAACTAAAAAGCTTCTAAAATTATACTTATCAGATAAAAGATCCGAAATCAATCTCCCAGTTGCGGGTTTGGCTCCATAATTTGTAAATGTTCCTAATCTTATTTCACCAGTTGTTATACCTGTGCCCATAAAATAGGAAGTATTATAAGCAACTCCTTTCAATATTTCCCGAGGGATGCCAAGTTGATTAGCATAGTAAAACATAATATTTATAAACATATCATTAACACTACGTGGTGCTATGCCAATTACTTTACCCTCAATTAAAAATCCCGTTTTAGGGTCGATGTGATCTGGCATTTTTTCAGGTATCCATTTCCAAGTATAGTCATGAATTAGCATTGAATTTTCTACAGCATATTTAATCTGACGCTCATTAGTAATAGTAGGTAGATAGGGGGGCCTAGGTATCGAAATAAATAAATGCCAATTGACACTAGTTATTATTCTAATATTATTTCCAGTAGGTGTTGAAAATAAATAAAGACCTTGAGCATTAAAGAAATCATCATCACCATTCGGATCAACCCTATTTACAGGATTATTGCTAAAAGCATCATATCCACTTCTGAAAGGTTTAATAACGGGATCCACATTCCACCTTCTACCCAACTTCGCATCATACATCCAGTACTCAGCAGTAGTAACACCACTACCAAGATCATCTTCCTTCTCTTGACCATTCATACTATAGCGATATGCACCAGCATTATACGTCCTTTCTGCTAGCGGCACTCCAAACGCCGAGTAATCCGTCACCGACATCACTACCGCCTTAAAACAATCAACAGCACCATCAGTATTCGCATCAACAGCATTGCGCAGGTCTTTAAGTGTCGTAATCACATTCCCCAAGTGATTCGCAATCTCATACACCTTTTCTCCCACCTTCCGCTTCACCAAACTACCCGGAGCTCCAGCCGTAAGCAGGTTTACATAACGGTTCACCATACCAGTTCTTGCAGCGCCATACACATACTGCTCTTCAAGCGTGAAGGCAGCGGTGCTGTTCACATTACGCCGCTCATACACATTCAATACAGTTCCTTGGGGATCGCGCAGATAATACGTATATATCCAATCGGCTTGCGGCTTAACACCACCTGTGGCAGCATGCGGTTTCACAATCTTGCATATCCGTTGCCCATCTGCATCATAATGGAACTCCAAATCCTGCAGCACAATTGAATTTTCTCCGACATCTTGAATACCGTTACCATTGCAATCTATGTATTTCCCAGCCGTGTTGTCTTTTGTTATCGACGCAATTTTTCCGTATGAGTTCCATACGATACCGGGAATAGCACCGCTCGCATCGTTTGCACCATATATGTAGTTTTGCTTATCCACAACCAAATTGCCAATGGCATCATAAATATAATTATTTGTCTGCTGGTTTTTGTTAATGTCGTCTGCAAAACTGCAATCCGCCAATGCAGCATCTTCAGTAACCTGACGCAACTGATTGGTGCGGTGGCTTGGGAAGCCATTGCCGCGTGTTGTATAATTGTAGGTCAAATTATCAATTACAGCGCCCACACCATTACGCTGTTGGGTGAGAATATTACCATTTGCATCATATGTAAGTTTGTTGTAGTAATCTCCCGAAGCTGCTATTGTACCTGTCTGCCACTGGTTATTAGCGGCATCCATCAACCCGTATGAACGAGCCTCGCGGATACGGTTCAACTGGTCATACTGATACACCATTAGCAAGGGCAGTGCCGTTCCGTCGGTTATGCTGTTACCAGGATCAATATCGGTAATAGTAGTGACCATGCGTGAGATATTACCGTTATACAAATCAGGCCCTGCCTGAGCAACATTGCTGATTTGCCCCTGACCGGCAGTAAACTGCTGAACCGATGTTTGTGCTTCAATGGCCTGATAGTCGCCGATAAAGAAATGCAGGCTGTAGGCCGCAGCATCGGCGGCCACATAACGGTGCAGGTTAGGGGCTGTGCGGCAGTAGCTGCCCTGGTTAGCGGCTTCACCGTACTTGCTGTCGTTGCCCGGATCGCGGGTTTTGTCGAGTGTATTACTGTTGATGCCTTTCATCCAGCCGTTTATAGTGTAAATATGATCAAGTCCCTGTATTTTTCTGTCGCCAAGTTCTGTACGTGCAAGTGGGCCGTGCTGATAATAATAATATTCTGCATCGAGATCCCACAGTATGCCGTCGCGACTGGTGTAAACGTTAGTTACCCTGTTGTCGGCATCATAGCTATAGCGGTGCATAAACTGATCAACCTGCCCCGGCTGGGTGTGTACCTCTTTTACATTTCCGCTGATCAAATCGTAGAAATATAATACCCGTTTAAAGCGTTGGCCAGCAAATGCTGCAGTAAGCGTAGGATCATCCTGCACCAGTTCTTTTACATTGCCATGCACATCATAGGCATAGTGTGTAGCATGGCTGTATGTTCCTGCCTGAATAGCGGTCAATGCACCATTATAATTTTCCTGA
>JBKDHA010000225.1:0-6222 GCA_046335555.1 Bacteroidota bacterium | reverse complement strand
GCCATTTCTGATCCCGTTTTTCTTAACAATTGGACTACCACAAAAAAAGCACTTTTTTTATTCATAGCTTTTGATTTGCCTCAAAGCTATGTCAGTTGTGGGTTACAAGGGTTTGTAGCCTCCAAAATGTCCATTAAGCCTCAGAAAGGGATGTTTCCCATTATTCGAATGCATTTGATGCTGATACCGATATCGGGATTCATGAATAATTCCCTTTTAAAGAGATTGTCTGGAGATGGATAGGGCAAAATGAACTCTCTGAGCGATTGAATGCGCATCCGGAGGAATTTACAGCGTGGTTTAGGATTATTGCCGAACGGGTCTTTAAAAAAGGGATTTAATTATGCACTCAACGGTTTAATTTGTTTTTCTTGCTCCAGCTAAAGCCAAGATCAAGTCCAATGTAATGATTGCCTGTATTCACCGTTCCCCGACTTTCTTCTGCATAGCCGGGAAAGAAAACATAATTTCCGGTAGCCCAATCGCGGGTGAGCCAGGTAAATCTCAGACCGGCACTCAGGAATAATCGTTTCGCAAATGGTTTTTCCCAATAGACTCCAATTGGAATTGTAAGCATATTGCGGTGTTCATCAGATGTTTCGTAGCGGAGTGAGAAAACGGTTACGCGTGGTGAGGTAAAATCATATCGGTAACCTGCACTATTTGTATAAACAAGATCTCTGTCTCGCCTTACCCCAATTCCAGCAGTAAAGAAAATAGCTTGATTATTGGTTAAGTTAATGTGATAAGTCCCCGAAACTGAGAGTTGCATATACCAGAAATCACGAATTCCGGCTCTATATGTATATTCTCTAAATCCAATTGCTATTGATTGATTCTCCGGAATTGAAAACTTAGTTAAATATGGCGATATCCCTGTTGTAACTTCGGGCAGTATGCCGAAACATTTATTGAATTGAAATAGTTTTGAGTATCCAATTTGAAAACCAGCTATTGCTGATGACTCTAAGATATATGAGCCTGTTTGATGAGTAATGTCTAAGGAAGGATAAAGATTTATTTGTAATGTAATTCTATTTTTGAATTTTTCAACTACTACAGAGTCAGTGTTTACTTTGGCATTTATCATATTAGACCATAAGCATGTGAACAGTACACATATCCATTTCATACTTTCTGATTTTAGTATTACTTAAAATTAATAAATTAGCCGGAGTTAATTTTTAACTCCGGCTATAACATTAGTTTTCCCAGTCTATTTCTTTATCCCAGTATGTACTTCGATTATTAAGATAGAAAGTACCTTTGGCAAATTTGTTTTTTGTTTTGTAGCGTTGGGGGCCTCCCTGAATATAACTTACGTCTCTCTGTGAACGTCTCTTTAAAGTGAGTTGATATTTAGAGTATGGCCCTGGGGCTTCACAATCCCAATTCCACATTGTACCATATACATCAACTGCAATCTTTTTTTTGTGCTTTTTCCATGTCCCGTTGTTTCTCTGCTTATAATATTTCAAGTTACCTTTTGCCGAAGTTGCTAACATATAATAATTGTAAAAGCTAAGTTTCCACCAGAATTTTTCATTTGAATTCATAAGTTCTTCCCCTTGCTCAGACTCACCAGATTCACATTCACTTCCGAATGCTCTTGTGTTAGGATAACTTGTAACTGCAGAGTTATGAATCAAACTAGTCGGATCGTTGCGAAGTGTAGCCAGCAAATCGCAGTAACCAGCCTCAAGCAGATAAACCGAACCATCAATTTCCGAAATGTGCAAAATTCTGTTTCCGATGCGTACCTCCTGATGCTGATTAAACATCGTCTGCATAATCACATCATTCAGGTAATCGTTGTTAAAAGGATTTGTGGCCGGGTCAAGCACAGTATTGTTTAACCATATTGCTTCTAGCGCACGAAGCTTGCTTCTTTGAGAAACAAACCCTGGAAACTGTTGCTCAAAAACAATAAGCGTAGAATCTTCTTCAAATCCGAGCGAATCGGCAAGCGCGTTGAAATCATCATCATTCAATGAGGCATGTTGTTGCTCGAAGGCATCGTTCCAAGCTTCGTACTGCTGCTCAAGGCATTCATATACCTCCAGAAATTGCGCTTCGTCAGCAAACACAAGAATTTCACCGTTGCAGTCCCGCTGCAATCCGTCGAAACAGGTGGTTCTTAATTGTGTAGTAGTTTCCCCGGAAAAAGGAGCTATCTGTTCTTCCTTTCGGCAGGAAACGGCCAAGAACAGTAACAGGCCGAACGTTAAAATTGTTTTTTTCATGGGTTTATGCTTTTGACAAAGATCAATCAAAGTTAATTGCGGTTAATTAATCGGAAATTAAATATATAATTAATAAAAATGGTTGAAGCATGATTTTTTGAGTAGAATTAATAATAAATAGAAAGTGCAGTTCGAGAATTACCATTTGGTTGAACGGTCAGTTCACAGGAAATTCCGTACCTTAGAATTCCCAAGCCATTACATTAAGATGTTTCCACGACTACTGAGCGTTGTGCTGTTGTTTTTTTGTGCATTTGTGCTTAACGCACAGCAGCAGTACCGCATTACGGGCAAGGTTTACGATAAACAAACCAACCAGCCCATGCCTTTTGTGAGTGTTTATCTGGTAGGTACCAATATCGGTTCTGTATCTGATGTTGAAGGCAATTTCAAAATCACTTCTTCAAAACTTACCGATTCCATCCGGGCTAATTACATCGGCTATAAACCGGCAACACTGCCGCTCAAAAAAGCTGTGGCTGTTCAGGCCGTAAATATTGGCCTCGAGCCCAACACAGCCAACCTCAGCGAAGTAGTAATCCGCGCCGGAGAAAATCCGGCTTATCGAATTTTACGTGGCGTTTGGGCAAACCGCGATAGTAACGACGAAGAAAAGTACGATGCTTATGAATATGAAGTCTATAATAAAATGGAGTTCGATCTGAACAACATTACCGACGACTTCCAGAAGCGTAAAGTATTGCAACCAGTAAAATTTATCTTCGATAATATCGACTCCACCAATCCTACCGAAAAGCCTAAACTCCCGCTCTTCTTTAGCGAATCGGTTTCTGAGTTTTATTACCGGAAAGATCCGCGCTGCCGCAAAGAAGTAATTAAAGGCTCCAAGGTTTCGGGTTTGCAGGATGCCAGTATTTCTAAACTTACCGGCGAAATGTATCAGAATGCCAATTTGTATGATAATAATGTCATGCTTTTTGGTAAACTGTTTGTAAGTCCGATTTCCGATAATGGTATTTTCTATTACAAGTATTATCTCAACGATAGTTTGTTTATCGACAATCAGTGGTGTTATCATATTCAGTTCAAACCGCGGCGTAAACAGGAATTATTGTTTGAAGGTAATATGTGGATTGCAGATACTTCGTTTGCATTGAAGCGGATTGAAATGAAAATTACGGATGATGCGAATCTGAATTATGTAAATGCATTCTCAATTATTCAGGAGTTTGACAATTCATCGGGACGGTGGATGATGGTGAAGGAAAAGATGGTTGCTGATTTTGCGCTGCAGGATAAAAAGATGGGTGTTTACGGACGTAAAACAACATCATACAAAAACATAACGGTAGGCAAACCGCACGACGAAGAGTTTTACACCCGAACCGATAATCTTGTTGTGCAGGAAGGTGCCGAAAAGCGTGATAGTTCTTTCTGGGCAACAGCCCGGCACGATACGCTAAATGCAACCGAAAAGCAGATTTATGATATGGTTGATTCCATACAGCATTTGCCGGTTTACAAAACTTGGGAAAATGTAATCATAACTGCATACACAGGCTATAAAGTTGTTGGCCCTATTGAATATGGCCCTTGGTACAATACGGTAAGTAACAACCGTATCGAAGGCTGGCGTTTGCGTGTTGGCGGACGAACCAGCAACAATTTCAGCCGCTGGGTTGAAATGAGTGGTTATGTTGCTTATGGTTTCCGCGATCAGGATTTTAAGTACTCGGCAGCCTTCAAAACATTTATTACCAAAAAGCCCCGGCAATTGGCGGGTGTGAATTACAAAAACGATTACGAAATTCTCGGGCAAAGCAATAATGCGTTTACTGCCGATAATGGTTTGGCTGCATTGTTCCGCCGCACACCGCTCGACAATATGCTGCGCGTTGAGCAATATAGTCTTTGGTATGAACGCGATTGGTTTCCGGGTCTGAATACCAAACTTTCATTAGTCAGCAAAAATCTTTATCCGCTTGGCAGCACCGTTTATCTGCATCCGCTGATAAACGGCGGCAGTGAGTACAAGCCCGGTGTAACTACTTCCGAAATTCAGCTCACTACACGTTTTGCGTATCAGGAACGCTATATCGAAAGTGTTTTTTCGCGGGTGAGTTTGGGTACAACATTTCCAATTGTGCAGGTGCAGTTCAATGCCGGGCTCAAAGGTGTTTTCGGCAGCGATTATGCCTATCAGCGATTAAGCATTAATGTTGACGACCGCATCCGCATCAACCCGATCGGTTACACCAACTATGTGTTGGAGGCCGGAAAGATTTGGGGCACGGTGCCTTTCCCGCTCATGGTGCTGCATGCCGGTAACGAAACAATTATTTACGACTGGGCAGCATT
Source organism: Bacteroidota bacterium (assembly GCA_046335555.1). Lineage (GTDB taxonomy): Bacteria > Bacteroidota > Bacteroidia > Palsa-965 > Palsa-965. The sequence goes on along the minus strand of JBKDHA010000225.1, from coordinate 1,660 downwards.
CAATACCATGAACTATTTTGAGTTTGCAAGCGATCAGTATGCACAGGCAACAATCATTCATCACTTCGACGGATTTTTCCTGAACAAAATTCCGCTGATGCGCAAACTTAAATGGCGTGAAGTAGCCTCGTTCCGTGGCATTGTAGGCAGCACCCGTGCAGATAACCGCAACGAGCTGTTATTCCCGAACGAACTTTATACACTCAACCGCGGGCCTTACCTTGAAGCCGGAGCAGGACTCGAAAACATCTTCAAGTTTTTCCGTGTTGATGTGTTCTGGAGGCTTCGCTACCTCGATCATCCCAATATTCAAAAAGTGGGTGTTCGTCTTTCTCTGCAAATCCTCTTCTGATTTTCCGCATCTTTGCACCGCATGATTCTCGGAGCCGATAATATTGTAAAACGCTATAAAGGCCGCACTGTCGTTAACAACGTATCAATACAGGTACGCCAGGGCGAAATTGTTGGACTGCTCGGCCCGAACGGAGCCGGAAAAACCACATCATTTTACATGATTGTGGGCATGGTAAAGCCCAACGAAGGCCGCATTTATCTCGACGATAAAGAAATTACCAACGAGCCGATGTATCGTCGTGCACAATTGGGCATTGGTTATCTGGCGCAGGAAAAATCGGTATTTCGCAAATTAAGTGTTGAGGATAACATCCGAGCGGTATTGCAGATGACCAAACTCACGCAAGGCGAACAGGAGAAAAAATTAGAGAGTTTGCTCGATGAATTTGCGCTGCATCACATCCGAAAAAACAATGGTGATAACCTTTCCGGAGGAGAACGCCGCCGTACAGAAATTGCACGGGCATTAGCCACATCGCCCAATTTCATTTTGCTCGACGAGCCATTTGCCGGCGTTGACCCGATTGCTGTTGAAGATATTCAGCAAGTGGTGTTTAGCCTGAAGAAAAAAAATATCGGCATTCTGATTACCGACCACAATGTGCATGAAACACTTGCACTTGTTGACCGTGCTTATCTGCTTTTCGAAGGTAAGATTCTCAAATCAGGCACAGCCGAAGAACTTGCTGCCGATGAACAGGTGCGGCGGGTTTATTTGGGGATGAATTTCGAGTTGCGACGTGTGTAGCCCGCTTCGCGGGAATGATGAATGTTGAGTGCAAAATGTTAAATGTTTGCTCCTGCTTTTTATGAATCAAAAAGAATTGCTTGAACGCACTGAAAACTATGTGCGTGAAACATTGAAGAACGCTGAGTCCGGACACGACTGGTTTCATATTGAACGTGTGCGTAATACGGCGCGGCTAATTGCGAAAACGGAAAGTGTAGATGCACTTGTTGTAGAACTTGCTGCATTGCTTCATGATATTGCCGACAGCAAATTCAACAATGGTGATGAAGAAATTGGCCCGCGCCTGGCCGGCGAATTTTTAACGGCTCAGGGTTTGGATGCCGAACGCATTGTACACGTGCAGCAAATTATGCGGCACATGTCGTTCAAAGCCAGTTTTGATGCAAAAACATTCAGCTCGCCTGAGATGGAAGTGGTGCAGGATGCCGACCGTTTAGATGCTATTGGAGCAATTGGCATTGCGCGTGCATTTACTTACGGCGGACATAAAAATCGGGAGCTTTACAATCCGGCCATTCAACCAAATTTAAACATGAGCCGCGAAGAGTATAAACA
>JBKDHA010000224.1:0-8221 GCA_046335555.1 Bacteroidota bacterium | reverse complement strand
CTGCTGTGTGAGTTTGAGTTTTTTATCGTCCGACTCAAGCAGGTGAAGTCCTTTACGTTCATCAGCCGCGAAATAAAACGGATCAATTACTAGGACTTTTTTTAAGCCTAAAGACTGCCGGGTGTAATTTTCAGCTTTTTCTTTCGCTTTCCGCTTTTCGTAGGCCGACATTTTACTGAGTGCAAGTTCTTCTTTCTTTTCAGCCTCCCTGCGTTCATTGGCTTTGGCTTCGGCATTTTCAAATAGAGCCTTCACTTCTTTTTGCTCTAAAATATCGGCAAAAGCAAGCAGGTGAAATTTACTGCGTATAGTTTGCTTTTCGGATACGACTACTTTTTCCTCTACCTTCTTTTTTTCAGCGCGGAGTTTATCATATTTTGACACATACTTTTGTTCCTGTTCTGCCGCTTTTGCCAACGTGTCAGCAGTTTTGGGGGCATTCAGGGCATTGATACTGTCCTGAATGCGGCGAGCAGAATCCAGTTTTGCTTCCTGATAAACTCTGTAGTTTTCTTTAAGCGTAGAATAATTGATGTCGTGATAATATAACGCTTCTTCGGCCAGATCATTCAGCATTTCCTTCAGCACGTTTGATTCGGGAATTTGCTGCTGATAATTGAAGATGAAGCGCATGGCAATCATATTCAATTGCGATGCGGATAATTTATAAAACATGTGATAAGCCTGCTGCTGTTCCCCTTCAATCTTCTTGTAATAGGGAATTACTTCGTCGCTTTTTTCATGGTTTTTATATTTGGCAAGTCCATACAAGGCCTTCGCCTGACTTACTTTTAAAAATGTGCTGCCGGGGTTTTCCTGCATCAGTACAGCCGCATTGTAAAATACGGCTATGTAATTCCGCGAAGTAAGATCATACATAATCGTTTCATAACGGCATACTTTGCGGCAGGAGAGGAAACGACTTTCCGAAATAAGAAAAATTTTACCTTGTGCATTGCAAGAGTTATCAATAATACCTTCCAGCTTGAGCCGGCGTTTATACATGTTCGGGTGTGAGTTATAGGTATCGTCCTCATTGTCGCTCTCAAAATTTATTGGCTTTATGCTGTCGAGAAACAAGGTCTGAGGCAGCGCGGCAAGAGGAGCGTTTAATGAGGTTTTGTTAAACTGAACATCTTCAAACGGCAGATATGAATACTGTAGCACAAAAAGCGATGTAAGTGCTTGTTCACAATCGTATCCCACATTGCGTAAACGATGCAAACCAAGTGAGTCGGCCTGAATTTCCTGATCTTTGCTGTATTCGCTGGCTGATTTGATGCGTTCGTCGTAATTTCTGTAATAATCGCGCGCAGTTCTTGAGAAAATTTTATTGTTTTCGAGATACTGGTTAAGGGTATGACGTTTTTCATAGTGGGCAATTTCATGCGACAAAATGAAAGCGAGCTGCGCCTCGTTCTCAAGTTGAGCAATCAAACCGATAGTCACGAAAATCATTCCCTGATCGGTAGAGAAAGCATTGGCATCTGAAATACGCAGGCAGTAAAACCTGAGTTTGCTGCGCAATTGTTGATCATCTGCAAGCAATACATCAGCCAGTTGATTGATATACGTAGTTACACTGTCGCCAAATAGCACTTTTCCACTGGAGAGCAGGTTATCGAGCACATAATTGCTTTGCAGCAGAAACTGCTCTTTTTGCACATCACGGTAAGCACTGCCGCTGCGTTTGTTTTCAGCCTTTAAATCGCTGTTGTACTTTTCGCGAGTACTCTTTAAAATGTCATCAGGAATTTTTCCGTAACATTTTAGTGGTTCATAGTTATTAAAATCAATTTCAAATGCTTCTTTCTGTTGATTCTGTGAAAGACCTAATGAAGATATCAACAACAAAAAGCCTAATACTAATTTTAGACGTTTAATCATTATCGGGTGTTATTATTTATACAATCTTAATTGTATAAAAATTCAATAAAAATGTTTTTTGGGTTGATAGGGTTATTATCCATTCCAGTGTCAAAAATATAAAAATAGAAAGACCTAATACAACAAATGTGTATTAAGATGTTTTTTTAATTTGTTGACGAATATTAAAAGGCAAACCAACCCAGCCCAACTTTCAACTCAAACGTATTGTGTCGTACCAGATTGCGGTGCAGTGTAGCCACAAAAGCATCTTGAAAGGTAGCTACTGTGTTGTTACCCGAATTGATAAAGGCTTCTGTATGATCGCCGCCGGGGAATAAATTGATGCCGAATGAGGTATTTATAAATAGAAATTTATTGATTGGTGTAATACGCCCCATCAAATAGGTAATGCGGAATGTACCGTACTTTCCGAGTTTGGGAACATTCTGTGTATAAGAAGCACCAAATTCCTGTCCATTTGCATCAACCGGCTGAACCACAATTACTCCTTCCTGTTCCATTACCGGCACATAGCGTAGATAACCAATACCGAAGTAATGATAACGGCCGGCCGGAGCAATAAAATTGCGTCTGAAAATTTGAATATGTGCTTGAACCGAATAGAAATTGTAAGTGTAACGTCCGAGGTCTGTGCCTTGCGATACCGGCATAATATTATCTACAATTGTATCGGTGAAATTAGGCCGCAGTACTTTTACACCGAGAATTCCGAAATAGGCTTTCTGCTGAGCATAAGTTCCGGTTAATCCAACAGAAATATTGCGGTTAAGGGCATAGCTCGCCGTTACTTCTGTTTTGTATGAAAACCGGGTATTCATTGGGAAATTATTCAGATTAACCTGATCGATCAGATCACGTTCGAAGTGCATAAATGTGCTGCCGTTTACACCAATGTATAAACGTTTACCCAGAAAACCAGGAACAACAGGCTTTTGTGCCAGAGCAGCAACAGAAATAAAGAGTGCAGATAAAATCAATATGCGTTTCATTGGCGACCTTTTCTTGTTGGTTTCATTTTAATCTGCAACATCGTATCGTACATCTGAGAAACAATAAATCCGTTTCTGGCGTTTGAATGCAGATGCACAACACGTTTCATCCGTTCTTCGCCGGTACTCATGTTATACACCATTGAGTAATAATATGTATCATGTTCGGGAGTTAACGCATAAACAATACCAACAGGCAACAGCGGATAGAAGATGAGCGAGTAGAGGAGTACTGTTCCTCTGTTTTCGCGGGGTTGCTTGTAGGTAAGAACTCCGGTAACATAAATGTGCTCGGTTTTGTATTTTTTCCCGGCTACAAGTGCTTCATCGCTTTCTATCGGAATAAAATTGATGGCATTGTCGTGAGACATGCGCTCACCAAGCCAATCGTTAATGGTCGAAAGGTCGTTGTATTTGTCAACGTCGCGGGCGGTGAATGTTTTTGGGTTAAGCAGTTCAGCTTTGAGGTTTGCTTCGCTGGCTGTTTCTTCAATAGACTCACAAAATTTAAGGCGGAGGTCTTCTGACTTCATTAATTTCAAACCATTGCGGTCATCGGCATAGAAGTAAAATGGATCAACCACCACAACAGAGTTTACACCCAAAGCTGCATTCGTAGATTTTGCTTGTCTGCGGCGTTGAATTTCGCGTCGCTGTTCATACGAACTCATCCTTGCAAAACGTTCGGCTTCTTTTTCACTGCGCTGTTTTTTGTAATCAACTCTTGCAACAGCGTCGTCAAAAATTTTCTGTACATCAGCTTCTTTGATGATATCGTAAAAAGCAAGGATATGAAACTTTTGATCGGCAGAAATTTCGGTTGGTTTTGTTGCCGCTGATTTCTGTGTTTTCAGTTTGTCGTATTTAGAAACAAAACTCTTGTTGCCACTTGTATCACCAACTAGCTGCTGCGATTTTACCCCAACTGTATCGCTACCTGATTTAGTACTAACCGGTTTGGCTTCGTACAATTCGGCAAATGTAATTTTATGTTTTCCGATAAGGTCATCGGTAAGGTCATTTACTAGCGATGCAAGATACTCGGAAGGTTGTTGTTTGTTAAGATCATAGATGTAGCGCAGTGCAATAATATTTAGTTGAGGGGCACTTAATTTGTTGAACAAAAAGTATGCGCGTTGCTGCTGTCCTTCTTTCTTTGTTGCTGCTGCAACTACTCCGGCAAATGAGCCTGCATTCTTGTATTTGGCCATGCCGTATAGTGCTTTGCCTGTACACAATTTTAGATAGGCATTGTTGCTGTCGGCCAGCATCAAATAACAGGCATTTACAAAAGCACCGGCATAGTCGCGCACTGTAAGTTGATAATGTACTGTTTCAAACCGGCATACTTTACGCATGTAGGTATGCTGTGCAGGATCATCACCAAATTTCCTGTTGCCGCAGTTGTTGCGGAGTTTTACTTTGCGCTCGATCGATAGGCGACGTTCAGAAATACGCGGTTGTACGGAATGTATATTGGAGTTGTCGCTGAGATTGTAATTTACTGCCGTAACGCTATCGAGAATAAACTGTGCGGGGAATTTCATTCCGGGACGTTCGAGAATAGTATGATTAAAACGATATTCATCGAACGGTAGTTTTCCGAACTGCATCATGAAAAGCGCGGCAGGTGCAGCCTCACAATCATAGCCTGATTTGGAAAGTAGTTCGAGACCGTATTCATCAGCTTCGGTATGTTGTTCATATCGATATGCACCATAAGAAAGCAAGCGATCTTCGATGTTTTCATAACGATCTCGTTCATTGCGCGAGAACACTTTATCGTAAGTGAGATTGAAATTTGAGTTGTGCTTTTTTTCGTAATGACCAATCTCGCGTGAAATGATGTAGGCCAATTGCGCTTCGTTTTCGAGCAGGGCAATAAGGCCAATACTTATGAAAATCATTCCCTGTTCGGTGGCAAACGAGTTTGGAGCAGAAGTGCGTAAACAATAAAACCGCAACTTTTGGCGTAGCGAGGCATCATCGCTCAGTAGCCGGTCGGCAACGCTGTTTACATAATTGGTTACTGTATCACCGAACAATACTTTTCCGCTTACCATAAGTTGGTCGAGCAGATAGTTGCTTTTGAGAAGATATTGTTCGCGTTCCCAGCCTTCGGTAGGAGTTGCACTGCGCTTTGAAGTTTTCATTGCGCGATCAATTTTTTCGCGAGTGCTCAGCAAAATATCTTGCGGAATTTCGCCATGACTTTCTAAAGGCTGATATACAGAAAAATCAACCGGTCCTGTTAGCTCCTGAGCATCAAGCAGCCTGCCTGTTCCGAAAACCAGAAGTACAATTGCAATACATCGTTTCATCTTTATTCGTGTAAGTTAAATAAACCGAAAAACCGGAATAAATACGCCTGCATTTAACTGATGCCAGGAATTGGTGCCGAAAAGCCGATCGCCTGGCGATAGCACAAACTCATAACGTGCGAAAACGAAAAAGTGTTCAAATTCATACATTCCGCCAGCAAGAATTCCCATAGTTACACCGCCATTGCGTGCAGCCAATGAAGTATATGTATTTGGGTTGGCGATTCCAAAGTTGTTAAAAGCAGAAAGAATTTTGCTATTTCCCCCGCGCCAGCCCACAGACCAGCCCAACCAGGTCGTAAAAAATTCGTTTCGCATCGGAATTTCATATCCGAATCTCAACCGAATATCGCGTGTGTTTACCCGCCGAACTACTTTTGTTCCTATTCCATCCTGAAGATCGACTGTATCTGAATTAGATGTGTAAAATCCAATTCCCAAGCTATTGTAGCCCGAAACCGGAAACGGAAAGCCTTGCAAAATGTAATTGCCTTCGAGGCAAATGCCGGGATAATAGGGCGAAGGAAAACGTGCCCGTTCTGCTGCCGGAAGATTTTTGTAACGTGCAATGCTAAGGCCGGGAGATATTCCTCCAGTAATAAATTGTGCCGAAACATATCCGGGCAGGAGCAGTAAAAAGCAAATCAGCCTTTTCATTATTGAGGTGTTTTAAAAACTACATTGCTAAATTGGAAAACGCCGGGACGTTCGCTATACATCAGCATTTCGTTGGCTGCGGTTTGTTCGCATACTTTCGGCCTAACAATAACTTCTCCACGTTCGGTGGCAACTAATAGTTCGCGAGTTATTGTTCCTTCGGCAGTTACTTCTGCAATAACAACAGCCATTTCGCGACGGTTACGATAAGCATCGGCTGGAGCTTCGTTCTCGTTTAAGGTAAGGTTTTTTGGGTTATCGTTGTAAATGAAAAACAGTTTATCGCCTTGCATCATTAGTGCATAAGACGAATAATAGCCTCCATCGTTGGTTGTATGTTGTCTTTTCGGAATTTTACATTTCCAAACTAAATCGCCCGAAGCATTGAAGTTGAGCACCAGAATATCATTGTAGTAATAATGATAAATGGTTCGGGTGGTGGTTTGTCCGTTGGCACCAGTAAACGTTTGTGTTTCTATATAGATGTAAAATTGCTCGGCAACAAGCGTTCCGCCGCCATCTTCGCGCAGAAGAAAATTATCCATATCAAATTCAAACAGCTCCGGCTCTTCGCCTCTGCGTTCGCGTTTTTCAATTCGTTTTACTTCACGTTCAGAGGCATATTGAGTAATAAAAGCTTTGTCGAACTCTGTTGTTTTGCGCACTAGCACTTCTTCTGTTTTTCCGCTGATACGCTGATAAAAAACACCTTTGATGCTGTAAGTTCCTTTTTCGGAATAAAAACCGGCTAGCACAATATCGCCATTTGTAGTTGTTGATGCTGTTACGTCTGTAACAAATTTATCTTCGAGCGTAATCGGAATTTCGGTAATAGCTGCGCCGTTTTCGGCAATGCGGTAGATGTAATATTTGTAATCAGGTTTTCCTGATCGGCGCGACTGCCGTGCTGTTGAACGCTCCTGTGTTTCCACGCCACGCACATAAATTGTTCCGTCGTCTTCAATTCTAATGTTTTGAATTGAAAATGTATTTCGTGCGCGTGGAATGGTGATGTCTTTTTCCCAGAGTTTGTTGAGCTGATCGTCATACACCTCCATTGTCATTTTTTCGTAACTCGTTGGCGATGCTTCATCTTCACGTTCTTCGGGGCGAATCATCATTACTTTAGTTTCATTTTCCGAAACAATGACACTCGAAAAACTGCCGTAAACCATGGCTCTGTTCATTGAACGGCGGCCGGGGAATGTAATTTTGTTGAGCTCACGAATTTCGCCTTCGGGCAACAGGGTTTGTTTGTTGACCTGCTGAACAAGGTTGATAAGTATCATGCTGCGGGTATCGGCTGCCTGCCAAAACATATACAGGTTTCCGTTAAACATACGGCAGCGTTTAAACGTTGCCCGCATATTTTTGTATTTCAGTTTTGGCTCAATTTTTACCGACTTGGCAATATTCATATTGGTGCCAAGGCGTTCAAGGAACAGTGCTTTTTTCTGCCGGCGAACAATGTAGTATCCGGTTTCGTCGTATCCGGCCATATCATCGAGGCTTGATTTTCTAACCTCAACCTCTGGCCCATTTTTAATAATTACTTTATTGGTTGGGGTAGGTAAAGGATTATTTTGAGCAAATCCGTTTTGCTGAACAGCAATGGTAATAAGACTTGCGCTGAGCAGATGAAATGTAAGTGTTTTCAGAGAATTGAAGCACATAGATTTTGAAAATGTAGTTGGCAGATTTTAGGGTGTATGATGAGTTGTACAAAAATAACTCTTTTCGCCTCTTACAATTGCTTTAGTTTTATAACTGGCATCAGCTTTTTTGCAGAAATAAGACCTGTTTTCAAAACCGCTGCGGTTTCTTACCTTTGCACTCCGTCTGAAATTAAGGTAATACCATGTTCGAAAATCTCTCCGATAAGCTCGAAAGGGCGTTTAAAGTACTCAAAGGTGATGGCAAAATCACCGAGATTAACGTTGCTGAAACCCTCAAAGAAGTGCGCAAAGCACTGCTGGATGCCGACGTAAGCTATCCGGTCGCCAAAAAATTTACCGACGAGGTAAAGCTAAAAGCTATGGGGCAGAACGTGCTCCAATCGGTTTCTCCGGGGCAATTGCTTGTTAAAATTACCCACGATGAGCTTAAAAACCTCATGGGCGGAGAGAAAACCGACATCAAACTAGGCGGAAATCCAACTGTTATTCTGATGTCGGGGCTTCAGGGCTCGGGAAAAACCACATTCTCCGGGAAATTAGCCAACTGGCTCAAAACAAAACGCAGCAAGAACCCGCTGCTTGTTGCTGGCGACGTTTACCGCCCGGCAGCTATTGACCAGCTTAAAGTACTTGGCGAGCAAATTGGTGTTGAGGTATATGCCGAACCCGATGTGAAAGATCCTGTGGC
>JBKDHA010000223.1:0-6416 GCA_046335555.1 Bacteroidota bacterium | reverse complement strand
ATCGGTAAGTGAGCCATCGGGAACCGGAACACGAATTCCGCAACCGCCAAGGCGGCCTTCGAGATGCGGGAATATTTTTGTGATTGCCTTGGCTGCTCCGGTTGATGTGGGCACCATAGAAACAGCAGCTGCACGTGCACGACGCAAATCTTTATGCGGCGCATCATGCAATCGCTGATCGCCGGTGTATGAATGCACAGTGGTTATGTAACCATCATCAATTCCCCAGTTATCGTCCAATATTTTTATCATCGGGGCTGCACAATTGGTTGTGCATGATGCATTGGAAATAATTACATCATCGGGAGTGATAATGGAATCGTTTACACCAAGCACAACAGCCTTGATATCACCATCGGGCGGTGCCGAAAGCAATACTTTTTTTGCGCCTGCACTGATGTGAAGCTGTGCACTTTTCTGATCTAAAAACTTACCGGTGCTTTCTACTACAATGTCTGTATCATAAGCGCCCCAGTTGAGGGCTGCCGGATCTTTATGCATCGTAACCGGAATGCGATGGCCATTGATAACAATGGCATTTTCTTCAGCCGAAACTTCGCCCTTAAAACGCCGGTGTATAGAATCGTACTTGAACAGATGTGCAAGTGTTCGGCTATCGGTAAGATCATTGATAGCGACAACTTCTATATCCGGCCGCTCCAGTAAAATACGAAGCGTTACCCGGCCGATACGGCCAAACCCATTGATGCCTACACGAACTGGTTTCATAAACTTGTTTATATTATATGTTGTAATGATAAAGGTACAGAGAACCAACACTTATTGATTCGGATAATGTGTTATAAAATACAAACGGCGCTGATTCCAAAGAATCAACGCCGTTTGAGGGAACATTTAGTATCGCTTAGTTCGTTTTCACGAAGCGGCCTGTACCGATACGATCGTTGTCTTGTGTTACAACAATCAGGTAAGTGCCTTTTGCAAGTTCAGCAGCATTAAACTGTACGTTCTGCTGACCTGTCGGAAGGTTATTGTGCTGTTCGCTGAGAACAACGCGACCGTTAAGATCATAAATCTGAACTACTGCATCGCCAGATTTGGTGAGGCGGAATGCAACGCGGGCATCATCAATAACCGGGTTCGGGAACACGCGGAGATCTTTGTTCACTGTAGCTCCTGCACTTGCACCTGCTCCGGGCTGGTTGATACCAACAACCGGCTGCTGCCATGAACTATCGTCGCGCCAGATACCACGGCCGTGTGTTCCAATGTAGAAACAACCAGCATTAGGTACATGCCACGGATCCCAGCGCTGCTGGCGGATCATATCAACACCAACGTTATCATTGAGACCGGTAAGTGCCCAAGCCCAGCTTACTGTGCCTGCTGTAATATTCTGTGTTTCGATAAGACCACGCTCGGTACCAACAAGTACACGGTTCGGGTTGTATTTATCGAAAGAAACTGAATACGCAGGTGCAGCACCAAGTCCGGTTGTAGGTGTAATCATGTTACCGGTTTTGTTAACGAATGTACCGTTATTGGTTACAGCAGGATCGGTATCTGCAGTTGAGCTGTAGAATACATACTGTGTTTGTGAGTAGTTACCCAATGCAACAACTACACGGCCGTTATCGTTGGGATGTACGTCGATGGCACAGATATTACGTCCAGAGAAAGCTGCAATGCGTGTGCAGGTTACTACGCAGTTCGGGTTAACCGCTGTTCCAAATTCAACATCACCGTTTGCCGAGTCAATTACAGCATTGATGTTTGAAATACGGTACAGGTTACCGCCTGAGGTACCTACGTAAAGATGATCTCCGTCGTTAGACCAGGTCATGGTTGATACTTCACCAGTCATTGCTGTGGGTACCGAACGGCGGCCGCCAATCTTAATCCATTCCGGATTGCCGGAGAAATCAAGTGCACCTTTGGTCATAAACACACCACCGTCGAATGTCGGAGGAGCGATGTTTGCACCCATTACAAAACGTGCGTTGATCGGATCCTGAATCATTACAGAAGCTCCAGGCAAAATTGCTGTTGGTGTAACGTATGCAAAGCTACGACCTTGAACCTGTGAACTTGGTACACTAATTTGCGATCCGGAATTGTAACGTACTCCAAAAATTACACGGATTACAGAATTGTTTGCCGGAGCTGTATTGAAGCGTAATTGAATTGCTCCTGACGGCAGCACTGTTCCTGTACCATCACCACTGAAAACACCAGAACCATTTGAAAATGCAGTATCTGTACCTGCTGTTACCATAACAGACGATAGTTCGAGTGAAGGTGAGGGAACAGATGTGGGGAACACCGAAGATTGGTTGATGGTGTAAATCAGACTGTCTTCAACACCATTGCCAACATCAGCAAGTTGTGTGTAAATATTGTTTGTGAGAGCAACAGAATCAACACTTTGCGGGTTGTTCAAAGATTCCCAGAGGCGGGTCGGGGTAATAAAGGCCGCCCAGAAAGGCTGACCATAACCCGGCTGATCGGTTACACGCGTTGAATAGAAATCGGCAAAACCGCCGCCATTGTTGTTTGAACGTGAAAGTGCTCCGTAATAAACCGTTGCAAAAATAGCCTGCTGGTTAAGGAACGACATTTCAGTATGAGCGCCGTCGCCGCCGCCAATTGCTTCGGCAGACATCGGTGTGTTGCCCAAACCATTGATGTATTGTGTTCCGTTGTCCTGAAGACCGCCGGCCGCAATGTTACGGTTTACAGAAGCATGGTCATGTGCAATAGCATAGAACTGTGAGGTGTTATACCCTCTGTTCATTGTGGTATAATACGTTCCGCCATCAATTGTGCGCGATACACCGCCATCAGTTCCAATAAAGAATGTATTGGGTTGTGTGGGGTGGAACACTACTGCATGCTTATCAGAGTGTACATAATACGGATTGAAGATTGAGTTCGGGAACTCAAGTGCAATACGTGTCCACTGACCGGCAGGAGGATTTTGTGTTGAAGGATTCGGTACTACGTTTTCCCATTTCCAAAGTTGAACGCCACCAAAAATGCAACGATTTTTATTTGTAGGATCAACTTCACAAACGTTGTCAAAATCACCCTGACCTGTTCCGAACGGATCGAAAGCGGCAGAACTTGCACCGGCAATAGAATTCCATGAAGCACCACCATCAATAGAGAGGAGTGCTCCTGCAAGTGAACCGTTTGAAGCTGCGCAGAATGCAAACATCCAGTTCGGGTCTTGTGCTGAAATACCGATTTCTACACGTACAAGTGCACCTGTAAGGAAGCCGGGAGAGTTGCCGAGGTTGGTGAACGTTGCTCCGTTGTCGGTTGAGCGGTGCGGACGACCGGCAACACAAACAACAAAAGATCCGTCTGAAGCAAAATCAACATCGGTAGAACCTGCAGTGCCCAGCGATCCGCTCGGTGCTGTCCAGGTCTGGCCGCCATCATTTGAAATGCGGATACCTTTGTTTGTAGCAGCAACAACCATCTGCGGGTTAGATGGATGTACACCAATTTTATTGATTGCAGCCCAAACTGATGTAGATGAGTTTGATGTAACAGGCTTTGTAGCGGTAAGCAATGCAAACGTTGCACCGCCGTCGGTAGATTTGTACATACCGCCGCCGAGGAAACCACCCGCTCCTGAACCAGAAACGTTAAAGGTGTTCTGGCCGTAAAGACCTTCGCCGGTTCCTACATAGATTGCTCCGTCTGAACCTTGAGCGATACTGGCTACGTTGATATTGACTTCAGGAATATTAAAGAAACCTGCGCATTTTGCCCAGTTGTTGGCACCATCTGTTGATTCCCAGAGGCCACCGCTAACACCACCGGCAAACATGTGCTGGCTGTTGTTGCGGTCGATGAGCAGGGCGCGTGTACGGCCACCAACGTTATCAGGGCCGAGTTCGTTCCAGCCTACGGCTGTTACAGAAGCATTGTTGTTGCGCTGCGCAGAATAAGATGCTGATGAAAGTTGCTGAATGCGCAGCATTTCATCGAGATCGAGATTACCGTTGCCATCCTGCATGCGGTTGAAGCGCCAGAGCGCAGCACCAGCCGCTCCCTGCGATTCGAGATCATGCTCACTGTTCAGTTGTACTATTGATGACGGGCGGTATTTAGAACCATTTCCGTCGAGAACGGTGAATGATGCAAACAGTGCCAGACCCGCCGCAGCGAGGCCTGTTCCGGCAACCATGAGTCGGTTTCGTTTCATTGACTTTCGATTATTTATTGTTCCCTTTTTTTACTTTGGTCAGATCAGATTTCAGCAAGTTTTCAAAAGTATGTTTTTTCACCTGCTTTACCAAACTGTACCGAATTTTACAGCCAATAAGCCGCAAAACTTAAACACGGGGATGTGTTTTTGGGGATGCTTAAAATTATAAAAATTTGCAAATCAGCGCCATACGAACGGGCTAAAAAACAAATTAAAGATGCTTTTCAGCATGATAAGAAGAACGAACTAAGGGGCCGCTTTCGACGTACCTGAAGCCTTTTTCTAATGCTGCCTGCTTGTAAAAAGCAAACGTATCAGGATGTACAAATTCAAGAACGGGGAGATGTTTTTTTGTAGGCTGAAGATACTGACCGATGGTTAAAATTTCAACTCCTGCCTTCCGCAAATCATCCATAGTTTCAAGAACTTCTTCGCGTGTTTCGCCTAATCCGACCATAATACCCGATTTGGTGCGGCAACCGCCTTCGGCAAGCTGTTTTAGTACCTCCAGACTCCGGTCGTACTTGGCCTGAATGCGCACCTGACGTGTGAGGCGGCGCACGGTTTCCATATTGTGCGAAACAATTTCGGGCATTACATCAATCAACCGCTGAACGTTTTCGCGTTCTCCTTTAAAATCAGGAATCAGCGTTTCTATAGTTGTGCCCGGACTTACGCGGCGAATGGCTTCAATAGTTCTTGCCCAGATAATTGAGCCGCCGTCGCGAAGTTCATCGCGGTCAACAGATGTAATCACGCAATGCTTCACACCCATCAGCTTCACCGATTCAGCTACGCGTTCGGGTTCACCTTCATCAACCGGCAGCGGCCTGCCTGTTGCCACTGCACAAAATCCGCACGAGCGTGTGCAGATATTGCCCAGAATCATAAATGTGGCTGTGCCGGCTCCCCAGCACTCACCCATGTTCGGACAGTTTCCGCTTTCGCAGATGGTATGCAGTTTATGCTTGTCAACAAGTCCGCGCACCTTGAGATAATTTTCTCCGGTGGGCAACTTCACGCGAAGCCAGTCGGGCTTTTTGATACGTGATTCTGTTGCGGACTCTGCAGTAATTGTGGTCATAGCTTTCTTCTCATTTCTTTCCTCAGTACCACTTGCGGCCGTAGGAAAAATTCAGGTACACCGACACCAGCACACGGCTGTTGCGTTCGTTGGCCATTACGGGCACTTTTTTGGGGTAAGCATCAATACAAATGCCTGTTTCGAGCGACCGGGTTTTGTTATCGAGCATTCCGTATTCAAAATTTAATCCGGCACGGCCATAGATACCGGGAATGGCGGAGATTTCGGTGAGTCCGCGTACAAACGGAGCACGGCCAATAATATTATCGGCGAAATGCTCTTGAGGGTCATAGCGTTCGGTAACGGGTTCGTAACGTATTTGATTCGGCACATCTCGTGCAATAATGAGATACACAGGCTTGAGCAAAGCTAAGCTTAAACCGCCAAAAGCTGTGTAACGGATTTCGACACCGCGCTGCCGGGGTTTTGTATAAATTACTTTCTGATAACCTACGCCCGGTCTGAGAATGAACAGGCTATTGAGTTTACCATAAAAATAGCTTTTGCTGTTATCGAAGCCGGGGTTTTCGGCTTTTACTTCTTTTGAGTGCCGGTAGCTGGCAAATTGTATTTCCCAGAATGCTTTTGAGTAACCGGTGAGGAATTTCCCGCGCTGATACTGTGCTCCGAAACCGTTTGAGTGTATCATTACACCGCCGCATTCTTCGTAGCGATACAGCGCTCCCACTTCATCATAAATATTGGCATTGGCGTTTACCACAGGCTGCTGTGCGGGTTCCTGTGCGGTAAGCGAACAGGCAGAAAAAAGAAAAAAAGCAGACAGCAGCTTACGCATGTTTTCAGTGTACTTTTACATCACTAAACAAAAATACAAAGAAACTGTTTCAAATGGCTGTTCTTTATGCAACCGGTTATCCCGAACTCATAAACGGCGGCAAACAGTTTTAACAAGGATTTTTCTCTTATGGCAACATCATCAATCACTTACAACGGCCAACTTCGCACAAGTGCTGTGCATGAACTTTCAGGTAATACAATAATTACTGATGCTCCGCCCGATAACAATGGTCGCGGCGAGGCTTTTTCGCCAACTGATTTGTTAGCTACTTCGCTGGGAAGTTGTATGCTCACGATTATGGGAATTCTTGCTAACCGGATCAATGTAAATATCGACGGAACTATGGTTAGTAT
>JBKDHA010000222.1:0-44416 GCA_046335555.1 Bacteroidota bacterium | reverse complement strand
AAGCAATCCGGTTGATGCACGATAAGTTACCGTAAACGCCATTTGTGCGCCTACGTATGGATTCTTTTCATCGGGCAACTGCAAACCACTTACACCGAGAAGTCCGATCATGAAATCTGATCCAAATTGAACCACAAGCATAGCCTGTGATTTCAGGATTTCATAGGTTGTAAATTTGATGCCCGCTGCCAGCCAGTAGGAACCCAGTTGCGGCGGCGCAATGGTTGTGCCCAGTGCCTGAAGCGCTTGCGTGTTGGTTGGCGGATTGCCATTTACACCGCCCAGTTTCGACGAATCACTAATGCCTGCAACGAGCGGGAAATTATATACCTGATCGGCTCTTGGTAAATTGATGGCTCTGTTGTAACCAAAACCACCACTCAGTCCGGTAATGAAAAATTCGGGAACGCCGCCAATGGGTGCATTGAGATAAGCAAAGATGAAGAGTGATACATTATCATCAACAAGTGCGTATGCGCCGAATGCTCCAAGTCCCCATTGTGCGGCACGAATTTGCGCCTGACCGATGTACTGTATATATCCCTGCGAATTATCTTTCAGAAATCCTCCGCTGATGACTACAGAGCCGCCTTTGAATGTTACATCAAGCCCGGCCAGATCTAACGTATAACCATCGAAATTGGTAGGATCTGTAACCGGTATGCCGATTTCGAGATCCTGAACATCGGCGGTGAGTCCGGCAAGTGATACACTTCCGTCGAACAGGAAGCTGAGCAACTGCGCTGCATTTTCCCAACCAATACCAATCTTGCGGCACTGCAACGGCCCGAAGGCGCGCATGATCGGAATAATTACTTTATTGGTTGTTGATCCGTCGGCAGAGTAGAGTTGCAGTGTGAAACCGGAACCTTCATACACATAGGCTGCCGATACCGAGAAGGCCGGATTTATAGCATCTGTTTTTCCGGGATTACCGCCCGATGTAAGCAGGTTTTGTGCTACAGGATTTGTATTTCCTCCGCCTTCCGAGAAGCCCGGTCCGAGCGGAATACCGATCGAATCGATCATAGTAGCAGCACCGAACTGCGAACTGAATTCTTCGTCAATAAAATCAAGAACAACCAGCACCCGCGGTTCTACGCCTTGTATCGTTACGCCGTTCAGATTTACCAGCGGCTTTTGATCGTTCGGGCCGGTGAAATCGAAACCTATACTCAGCAATTCAAAACGAGGCCAGAAACTCAGATTGCCTGCGCTGTCTTTTACAATGAAGTAAGCTACCAGACCCGGCTCCGAATCAATACCTGTCCAGTTGTTTGATTTATCCTGTTTGCCAAAATATTTTCCAAGCTGGAAGGTAAGCTGCATACTTCCTGCAGCCGAAGGGCCGATAACTACAATGTCTGGAATTTCAACACGCAAACCGTAGCGGGTGCGTCCGTCAATAACAGCACTTTGCACATAAATGCCTTTGCCGTTAATTGGCACTACACATTGTCCGTTAAGCAAATCCAGCGCGCTGAATATAAGCGTGGTTACAATGCTTGTCGGGTCGTTTACATTGAATGCTGTTTTGAGATTGTTAAGCAGATAATTACCTGATGAGGTTTTTATCAGCAATCCCCAATTTACAAGTACAATTCCGGGTGCGCCTTTTACTGTTCCTATTGTGGTATCGTCGAGCCAACTTTTTACCGGATCGGTTGCCAGTGCCATGTTTGCCACAAAAGGCACGAGGAAATCGGTTCCGAATGCAAGCATCCAGTCGGTTGACGTGGCCGATTCATTCCCCACAATAACAAGCTTACAATTGGGCAAAAGATCAATGCGCAGCGTACCGGCATCGGTCGATTGTGCAACGGGGAAGAGTTGGAGGAATGGACCATTCACACCATTTAATGTTCCGTTGATTCCGAACAGTAATGCAGGCGTTGGCATTCCCTCAATTCCTAAAGCCGCAGGATTGAGCGTAACTACAAAATTGGCAGCGTAAACAAGATTCGGATTGCTGGTATCAATCGGCGATTCAACACCGATACCTGTTCCGCTTAATCCAAGTGTTACCCATTGAAACTGAGCAACAGGTTCAACCCAGATGCCAAATACTTGCAGTGATTCATTACCGGTGTTGATGGTTTGTACACCCACCTGCAGCAAAATTTTAGCCTCCGGTACTGATTTGAAACTGATTAGGTATTGCAGATACTTCCCGTCTGAAGAAACAGAGAAACCGGAAAGCATTAAAATATTACTCAGGAATGTATTCATTCCCGAAACGGTGCTGTTAATATTTTCCGGATCAAATGCACCTAACGGATTTTCATAGATTGCATCGAAGAAATTATACATCGACTCACCATCGGTGATTCCTGTAAGTGCTTCAATGTTTTCTACAAACCCAACTAGTGATGTTCCCGGATTATCGGCCACATAAACATCGTATGCGGCAAACAGCATATCGCCAATGGTTTGTAGCAGAAATTCTGCTGCGCCTTCCAGAAACTGATTGAGTCCGGTAAACGGCAGCAGCGGCAGTACGAGTGTTTTTGTTCCTGTTATGGACGTAGCAGAAAGCGCAAAGTTTCCGCGATCATAAGACGTACTGATTCCAAGTCGTACTTCTTCGTTACTACTGTTTGTGCCTAAGTAATAATTCAACTCGGCAAGGCCTGAAACGTTCAGTCCGTTTCCATTGCCAAATGATAACCCCGCGCTTAAATTGATGCCGGGCATTGGTGCCGAAAATTCAGGAGTAAACGTTCCGCTGAAATTGACGCCTTCTTCGGAATTCGAATACAGCACAAAAGTTACTCCCCAGGGCAAGCCGGTTAATTTTACGCCATCGTTCTTGCCATCGCGGCTGTAGGCAATCAGTTGTACATCGCCGCTGCTGATGCCTGCAACATCTACAATGGCATACAGCAAATTGCCGAGCCGTGTTAAATCAATTCCTCCGGCTGAATCACCAAGTACTTTTGGACTAAGAAGCCATTGTGCAGGATGCATGAAAATGCCGGCCAGCGGACGAATACGCGATGTGCCGGTGTCGTCGGTAAAGGAAAGTCCGAGAACATTAAACAGATTGAGCACTGCCGGATTTTGCGGCGTAGCATACGTGTTCAGATAGCTTGTTGCAAATGCAGAAAGCAGCGTTACCGGAACCTGAACCGAAAGTTGTTCAATAACAGGTGTTAAGTCTTGCGGAATCGGCCAAAGCTGAAGCGGGGCGAAGGGAGCCGGTAACGTGCCGTCTGTATCAGAAGTGAGGTATAATGAGGGGTTGCCGCTGAAACTGTTTTCGAGAAATACAGGATTGAAATTAATTTGCAATGCAGAGCCAAGTACAGACGAGGCTACTGCCGCTGTTGCCGACAATGTGTATGCATTGAAGTCAATTGTTATCATGCCCGAGAGTTGCAGCTCATTGCCAATTGTGTATGGGCTTGTGGGCAGAATTCCGATGTTGACGATGTATCCGCTCGAATCGATACTGAACCAGTTATTGCCTGTAGAGGCATAAGGCTGAATAGCCGAAATAAGACTGGTCAGCAGATCCGAATCATCTATCAGCAGCGCAACATGTGCTTTGAGGTAATCAGCAGGGGCTTTTGCAAATTCAAGGCATCCTGCAAAATCAGGCACGTAAAGCGAATTGTATTCTTTGAAAATTCCAAGCGAATACAAGAGTTGCGGCAAACCATCAGGCAACGTGAGATGAATTCCGGTAACTGCCGCTGCTGCGTCAAGGAAGGGTTGAGCCAGTGCCGGATTGCTGAGAATGCCGGCTGCAAATTTTTCGAGATAGGGTGTGGGATTGGCAAGAAATGCATTCCACGAACTCGAATTGAAACCGTAGTCAGTTTTCCCGTCTGCTGAAACTGGCCGCACAAGTTGCAATCCGGTAAGCACATCAAACAATCCCTGCAATTGCGTTAATGGTGTGGTCTGCTGAATCGAACTCAGTTGAACCATCATCGCATTGATGAGCGTATTGAAATTGAACAGCCCCTGTGGCGATGACCACTGATCATCGCTGCTGCTTTGTACAAGCTCGAACGAAGAGAGCGGATCGGAGCTTTGTACACGGCTGTTGAGGAAAATGAAAACCGGTGAGTAAAAAATTACATCCTCCTGCAGTGTGGCCGCAAATCCAAGCTGTACCGAACCTATCTGCAAACCGGTTTGCGAATCGCTTACCAGCGGCTGTGTTGTATCTGAATTTGAAAGCGCACAACTGATTAGTAACCGCGGATATACTACATCTTCGGGATCAGACGGAGCTGTGCCCGACGAAGGCGTGATCACAAAACCTGGCATATCTAACCGCGCAGCCGTAGTAATTGTAAGCCCGGTTACATTATTAGTGAGCAGTGGCATTTCAGCCCCAATGCCTATCTGGTTCGATCCACTGAGGAAGGTGAGCAGCGCAAGATTTACAGGCGAATCGGCCAGAGCAACTTTCCACGGATCATTAAGCGTACCGGCTTGTGCCGGCGGTTCGGCCGGAAGTGTGCCGGTAAATGTCCACCCGATTAAACGCAATGCGGGAATTACCATATCGCTTCCGCCTGCGTAAATATTGCTGAGCTGTGTTCTTACATCTGCCCACGGATTGCTGAAATTGGTAATGGTAAGCGAAGGCCAGTCAGTTGGCAGCGCAATTTCAGGTACGGGGAAATCATAATTTCCTGCCGAGCCGTTCAAAATTTCAGGCATGTCGGGCAGCAGGCCAAGCAGTGTGGTTGTAGTTACACCCGTGCGGCCGGCATTTTCGAGCAGCAGCAATCCTGATCCGTTTACAATGGCAGGAGCAAACTGAGTGAGTTGCGCAGCCGACCAGTTGGTAGTTCCAAAAATCAGATTACCAAGTTCAATGGTCGTTGATTCGCTTTTCAACTGCACATCGTTAATGGATGCTTCTGCGTAGAAGCCTTCACCGGCCGACCATCCGGTTTCGCCATACACGTTGGCAGCGCTCAGCGAAACACCTGCAAGTGCTGGTGTTTCTAGTTGGCCGCCGCCTTCGTTGGTGAGTAGTATGCTTGTATATGCGCGCTGCATCCAATCGCCGCCCCACGAACCCTCGCCGTTGCTTTGCGGCAGTGTGAGACGAAGCAGTTCGGCGGCGGTGGTAGAACCGGCGCTAACACCACTGAAAACAAGCGGAACTTCGAAGCCGAGCAAAAGATGAAGCACCGAACTTTCCGAAGGATCGTAAGAAATCATCAATTGCATATCGGCCGAACCTAGCGTCATTACTGTAATGCGCCATGGATCAGTTGATGTGCCGGTTCCTGCAACTGCTGTATTCGTTCCGCCAAGTAGTGTGGCGATGTTCGGAATGAGATAACTGAACAGCGAAATTCCGGAACCGTCGTTAGTTTGCAAACAGCGCGTGTAGTAGGCGCCGAGCGCGTTGAACGGATTCTGAATAAGCAGCGTAAGTTCGCTGGGCGATAACAACAGCTGATCTTGCAAAGGCCATGTGCCGGTGTATCCCGAAGGAGCCGTAATACCCAGCACAGCTTCAAATGCTTTTGCATAGGTATCGTTTTCGCCAAAAAATGATTCGATGGCCTCGGTTACAATCGGCCCGATCAAATCAAGAATTGCTTCTGCGTTAAAAGTTGAAAGATCAATAACCGGCCACGAACCTATTGCGGTTTGCACATTCACCAAGCGGAAGTTGGGCGCGGGTACATCGGTAACTGCTTCCGGCGAACGATCGTAGGTGAAGCCCACCTGCATGCTGTCGATACTGAATATCGAATTTTCGTCGCCCTCAGTTACACCTGTGCCGCCTGTTACATAAATGAGCGGTTTGTTTGCAACCGTATTGGCAGCAACTGCCATAATTGATAAACCCGGAAACAAGGTAAAGACGGGTGTACTGTCGCTTGCCGAAGGTGAAGGCACAGTAAATTCGAGTAGCTCTATTTGTCCGGTAATATCAACGCCAAATTCATTAAAACCAAACAAAGGAAGAATTGGTTTCGACCTTATAATGACTTCCGGGAATATATGCAGTGTTTGATCGCTATCTGTAACTGAAGCAAAGCCAATATCAAAATAAAGTACAATGGTTGATGTGATTTGTAGTTTCAACACCTCTACTGCAAACGGATCAATGCGGGTGCCTGAACCGGTAACATTATCGGTACTAACCGACGAATCTTTTCCGGTGAAAAGGCAATACCAGGCATTCAGCCAGTTCCGCAAATAAGTTTGTTCAGAGGCAATACTTCTCATCCAGTTGGTGAGTACACGGCCGGTAACAGATGGATCTTCAACAACAGCATTCCAGTCGATAGAAGGAACGTTGCCCAGAAGCCCCAGCATTTCCATGAGCGAGTGAATCATCTTGCCCGCTGTATCAAGCGGAGCTTGCTGCTGAGCAAGCTGGCTGCCCAAAACAGAAAGCGCAGTAGTGATCCATTCCTGCACAGAAGTATTTTCAATCAGGTCGAAAATAGAGCGGTTCGAGCCTTGCGTTTCTCCGGGCAACTGTAAGTTCTGGAATACAAGATTGAGCAGCGGGTAATTGCCTTCGGAAAAGAAAATATCAACTCCTGCTGTAAATCCGTCGAACGATAAGGTGTTTACTCCATCGCCAGTACTGAAATAGTCGGTGCCGCCGTTCACTTGCACACCTACCTGAACGGGATGTCCTGATTGCCCGAGCACAAATCCGAAACCATTTCCGTTTTCATCGGGTAATGTAAACAGCGGAAAGTAGGCATAAGGCAATACCGTAAATGAACCGTTATCAAACGGCCACGAGTACAGCGAACCAATTCCCATTTCCGGATTGGTTTGCCCTTCGGGAGTGCCCGATACGATGTAGATACCGGTAGGCTTCGGTTCATCGCCGCTGGTGTTCATTACCGGATACCATGTGCGGTTGAGCGCTTGTGTGGGTGTGCCCAGCGCGCTTCCCGACGCACTGCCCATGAGCGTGGTAATCAACTCGAACATCTGCGGATTAGACGGAATTTTGCTGATGTACGACCACGGATCCGAAAACCACGCATCGTTCAGCACATAAGTGTCTTCTCCGGTTTGATTGAGTAACCCGATCAGTACACCAATTTGAATGGCTGTCGGATCAAGAGTTTTCGAAGTAATTGGCGCAGCGCTCATGCCGGATATGCTAAAAAGATGAAACACCTTAATTGAATGTCGTAAATGTTGTATTTGCATCTATTGAGGGAAAGCGTAGAAATACCTTGTTTAAATAAAGTATTAAACAGTTTTAGTTGTGTTTTATATAAATGAAAAAGTTTCAATTTTTAATTGACGTTATGTTAATATGGAGATGGCATTTTCGGGGTAAATAGCTTTGCCTCAGTAATTAGTAAATGATTTGCGAATAATTGGAGGAAGTAAAAAAAACATAAATAATCTATAGGTGTATGATTATTAAGGAGATAAAATATTTAATCTGATGATTAATACTATATGTTAAAAATTAAAAAATAATGATTGTTAAAGTGCTCTCTTCGCTCTAGTTGTCTCGATTTGCTATTGTTTGCAGTATCTCAATTAGCTGAATGCCTGAACGAGACGATTTTTTTAGAGATACCCTTGATCGTTAATACCAATAGCCAAAAAGTGTAACCCGGATTTTTGAGATACTTTACGTTAATAAGGAGGATATCTCCACAAAACAGATTGGAAGTTTACTGCCGTAAAGTTTGGCAAACCTTATTTTTCATTTGTAAACGAATAGACTGCTTGTATAGATTTTTTGCCAAATATGTATTCTTAGCTCAGTAGGTATTTGTAAGTACTTATTCGTTTTGCTTTAAGTATGTATTCAGTTGCTGAGGTACAATTGATCATAACAAACCTTCAAAACGAATTTTAATCAATTGCTGACATCAGATCAAAGGAGATTTACCGAAAACTGATTAATTAATTTGATCGCTAAACAGCATAAAAAAACTCCGCAGATCAGAGGGTCTGCGGAGTTCACAAAATTTATTAACTGGTTATTTCACCACACTCACGCGTTGCACACTTCGTGCACCATCCTGCGTAATGAGCATAAGTGTATAAATACCTGCTGCTTCAAATTCCATTTGCTGCACACTGCCGGGCAAAATCTGTGCATCAAGCACTAATTTTCCGGTAGCATCAAATACCTGAAGTTGCGCGGCATTGCTGCCGGTGAAGCTGAGTGTAAACACACCGTTGTTCGGGTTCGGATATACCTGAAGCAGATTTGAAGACGCATTCTCAGTAATGCCAACACACGGATCAACAACTACGTTTTGTGAAGCTTGTTCACTGCATCCGTTGGCATCTGTGTAAGTGTAAACAATGCTGTGCGTTCCGTTGCCGGCTGCCGACGGATCAAAGCTGGTTCCGGTTACGCCGGGGCCTGCCCAGTTGCCGCCTGAAGGTGCGCCGCCGGTGAGTGCTGCATTCGCATCGTCAAAGCAAATAGTGCTGAATGCTAAACCCAGTGTTACGGTTGGCAATGCGTTTACGGTTACACTTGCTGTGTCGGTTCCAGTACAGGTGTTTGCTGCTGTGCCGGTTACAATGTATGTTCCGGATGCTGATGGGATAAAGGGAACACCATTGCTGATGCCGCCGCTCCACGCGTAACTCTGTGCACCGGTTCCGGTAAGTGTAACCGAACTGCCTGCACAAACAGTTGTTGATGTTGACGTGAAACTTACTGTTGGTGCTGCAAGTACGTTGAGCGTTGCTGTTGATGTATTGCTGCATCCGTTAGCATCTGTACCGGTAACTGTGTATGTGGTTTGTGCAAGCGATGCTGCAAACGGAACACCATCTGTAATACCGCCGCTCCACGAATAAGTTGAAGCACCAGTTCCGCTAAGTGTTATCTGTGTATTCTCGCAAGGCTGCGAATTACTTACCGTATGGTTTACAGTTGGCAACGCATTCACAGTAATGTTTGCAGTTGTAGTGTCCGAACATCCGTTTGCATCGGTACCGATTACAGTGTAAATAGCCGATGTGGTTGGCGTAAACGGCGAACCATCAACCACACTGTTATCCCACACATAAGTTTGTGCACCTGTGCCGCTCAGTGTTGTTGAAGAACCAATACAAACCGAATCGCTGCTGGCTGTATAGCTAACTACCGGCTGCGGATTTACAACAACTGTAATTGAAGCTGTGTCTGAGCAACCCACAAAATCAGTTCCGGTTACCGTATATGTAGTTGTTGAAAGCGGGAAAATTGGTTCGATATTACTTGTGCCGCCTGTACTCCACACATAGTTTACAGCACCGGTTGCAATTAATGTATCGCGCTGTCCTGCGCAGAATGAGCCTACATAAGCAAATGCAGCAACCGGCGGAATCGGGTTGATAATCAGATTTACTGTATCGCGGCCAATGCAGAAGCCATCATCAACAGCAACTGTATATTGACCGGGGAAATTGGCAAGAATTTGCTGTGTTGTATCACCGTTCGACCATGTGTAACTCATGCCCGGGTTTCCTGCATCCAGCAAGCGCGGGCCGCATTGTGTTGTATCAGCACCAAGTGAAACGGATGGACGCGGAAGAACAGTAACTGTAATTGGTGTGCGAGTTGGAGAAGGGCAAAATCCTTTGGTATAATATACCCGACCATTGAAAATACGACCGGCACTAACCGATGCAAATGGAGCACACAAACCTGCACCAGTGCTTAGTGTTATATCGCCGTTGGTAAATGTTTGCGAGCCTGTGGTGTAGTCAATATTGCTGGATACAAGTGTTATATAAATACCATAGGTTTGACCAGCAAGCATCGGAATACTTCCTAACGAAACACGTGTGGGTTGCCCGGCACCTGCACCGGTAATTGTAGCTGCTCCCAGGAGTGTCCATGCAGCGGCATTGGTTTCATTGCCCAAATATGTGCCGGCACGGTAATAGATGCTTACCTGTTCAGGAAGCAAACTGCCAATGTTAACATCAAACGAATCTACTACCATATCTACTACAGGTGTAAGATTAAACATTGTGCCATCACATCCGTTGCCTCCCGAATACTGCGTGAGTATAGATCCTGTCCCCGAAGTAAGTGCTTCAACATATAATGTGCGGTTGGTTGTTAACGGCGGCGTAATCAACGTATCGCCCGTACCCAAGAGTACACCAGCTACTGGCGCATTGTACCAATTGTGTACAAAACCATCAGTATTCACAATCAATGTTGCGCGATCGCCACTGCAAGCCGTATCGTTTGCTCCAACTGCCGCCGGCGCAATTGGTGTAATGGTTAGTTGTCGGCGCAAGGTGTCGTCTGTGGTGTTTTGGTCGCCGGGCAATTGAGTGTAAATTGTAAGGTTGATATTGCCGCCGGCATACGTGTTCAATAGACCCAGGGTGAGCGTATCGGTTGTGCCAAAAGGCAATGAACCAACAAACGTAAAGTTTAGTGTTGTGTTAATGAAGCCCGTGATTTGTGCGGTAATCGGAACGGTAGTTATGGTGTTTGCTCCAAGGTTGGTAATTACAACAGTAATGGCTTGAGAACTATCGCCGCATTGGAAATTAATAGGGTCGAGTAGTGCTATTACCGCAGCATTGGTAGTAATCACGCCAAATTCATCGGCACCAATATCATAAAGTGCTGTAGGCATCATCGGACGAACATCACCATCAAAATCAGTTGTGATACCTAAGTTTGTGCCGGCATCATACAATTGCGGAGCATTGGTGTGCAGATTGGTAATGTTGTTAATATAGAATGGATTTCCATCGCGCGAATTCAGGTTAAATCCACCGCCGCCGATGTATGTTGCGGGTGTATATGCACTGCCAATGAATACAAAGTTTGTTGAGCCAGGTGCAAAGTAATTATTGTAGTTCACACCATTTACAGTAGCAGTACTGGTTATATATGCCGCATAACCAGCCGTTGATCCGAAAATGGCAAACGAGTTGTTCTGCACATTATTTCCCGATCCGCTCAATATATAAATACAGCGACCGCCGCCAGCATTCAAACTTACTGAGTTGTGCCAGATGTCGAGATTGCGGCAGTTTGTAGTTACATATATGCCGTATGGAGTTGCACCCGTAGTGCGCCCGCCAATCATGTTGTTTACAATTCGCGAACGATTGGTACCTGTACCACCTTGGTAATTACCATAGGTGAGATAGATGCCGTAAGTGCCAAATGATTTTACGTTGTTGTTCTCCACCGTCAGCGAATCAATATAACCGATATTAATGCCATAAGCCGCAGTAGACGGCACTTGACGCGCATCAATTATATTATTGCTGATAACGGTTCTGTTTTGGTAATAAGCATACACACCATAATAGTGGAAGTCTTCGATAGTGTTACCGATGATACGGTTGCGTTGGTTGAATACAGTTGTTGAAACGCCGCGTGCTGTAATTCCATAATAGCCGCCAATTACCCTGTTGTTCTGAATCAGGTTGCTGCTGCCCCAGTTGCCGTTGGTGGTTACTGTTGCACCGGAAATCGTAATTCCTGCGAAGTTGGATGAAGTCAAACTTGTATCAAGTCGCACAACGCAATTCTGAATAATATTACTGTCGGCACTGTTGGTGAGTTTTACGCCGTAACCTTGTGTCGTACCTGTATTCACAATAGTCATACTGTCGAGCGTAATGTTGTGTGCACCGTTCAGCACAAACACACCGCGTTCTGACGAGAGGTTTCCGTTGAAGGTTACTGTTTCGAGTGTTGGGCCGCCGGTAAAACGTACCGGACGTAATGGACTTGCACCGGCTACAAATGGAATAGTAACTTGTTCGTTAAACGGTCCTTGTCCTGCATTGAGGCGCATGGTTACCGGCCCCGCAGCTCCTCCGCAAACTAATGCCGACACAGCAGCAGAAATTGTCGGGTAATCAGCACCGGCACCGCCAATGGTATAAGTGCCGTTGAGGCCAACACAAACAGTTAAATTAAGTGTATCGTTCAGAAAATTCTGGTCAGATACTCCGTTGGGGTTGGTTGTCCACAAACGCAAGGCATACGTTGTTCCGCTTGCAAATGTAAATGTGCCAATGGTTACCGGTGCTGATGCCGTATTTGAAGCAACACTGCCTGTCCAGCTAAAAGGTGTTTGCGGTACGTTGTTCACCCGCCAGTTTACAGTTGCGCTGGTGAGTGTTGCAGCACCATAGTTGTAAACTACTGCTGTAATGTTTTGCAAACCGGCAGCAAATGGCTGAACCGGATTGGTAAGTGCCGTTATACCGGCATCGTTTACCGATGGCGTGTATTCATCAGCACCAATATCTACCAAACCTGTTGGTGGCAGCGGCCTGGGATCGCCATCGAAGTCAGTCAACACACCTACATTTATACCCCCATCAAAAAGCTGAACAGCCGATGTATGCAAGTTGGTTAAGTTGTTGATGTAAATAGGATCACCGTTGCGCGAGTTCGTATTGAAACCACCTCCGCCAATGTAAGTTGCCGGTGTATAAGCAACACCAATAAAAACAAAATTGCTTGAACCCGGCGCATGGTAATTATTGTAATCAACCGTATTAACCATAGCAGCCGTGTTTATATAAAGCGCGTAACCGGTTGCCGAACCAAAAACAGCAAATGAATTGTTGCGAATATCATTGCCCGACGATGTGCCAAGCATAAACAGCGCTCGTCCATTGCCGCTGGTTAAACTCACCGAGTTGTGCCAGATGTCGAGCAAACGTGTTGTGCCCGCCACATAAATACCATACGGGTTAGCCGAAAGCCATCCGCCGCCAATCATATTGTTTACTACACGAGCACGGGTAGTTCCTGTGCCGCCCTGGTTGTTGCCGGTAGTAATAAAAATACCATACAGCCCGACATTACGAATCCGGTTGCGTTCAACTGTAAATAAATCGCAGTTGCTTACAAAAATTCCATACGATGAGGTTGTTTGTGTGGCACGTCCCGACATACTATTTCCGACAATCTCTGTAAGGTTTTGATAGATGCAGTATATGCCGTAGAAGTAGGTGTCTCCAATGGTATTGTTAAAGATTTTGTTGCGCTGATTGAAAACAGTTGTACTGATGCCCCGAGCTGTAATGCCGTAGTAGCCACCCTGTACGTTGTTGCCCTGTATCAGATTATCGTCACCCCAGTCGCCGTTGGTGGTTACTGCTGTACCGCCAATTACAATGCCTGCAAAGTTGGTGCTTGTAGAAGCATTAAATACAGATACTATGCAATTGGTTACCCGGTTGCTGTCGGCACTGTTGGTGATGTGTACACCAAAACCAAAGGCAATATCTGTGTTTGTAATTGTAAGGCTGTCGAGATAAATGTGTCGTGCTCCGTTCAGCTTAATTACTTGTCTGTCGGTAGTTGTAGTACCGGTAAATGTAATTTCTTCACGGCTTGCGCCTCCGGTAATACGTATTGTATTGGTGGCTGATGCACCTGTAATAGCCGGAATAGTAACCTGTTCGTTATAAGGTCCCGATGCTGCTTCCAATCTCAGCGTTACTGCTGCACTTACTCCGGGGCCGTTTACCGGACCTCCGTCGGTTCGTGTGCCTGTTGCCAAATCGCCAACTGCAGCATTTACACTCTGGTAGTTGGTAGCGGTTGCCGGCTGCGATGCATCAATAGTATATGTACCATTGAGCTGCGCCTTAGATATTCCGGCGCAAAGCAAAGCTGCAAAAATCAGGGTAGTTTTTTTCATCATCGTTGAATAGGGTTCCTGTAAATTAATCTTTTAAAGATAGTAAAAACAGGTATCTCAACCAGATAAATGGGGATTTTAATCACTGCTGGTTGTAATAAATAACAATGTTATTTCCATGATTATCATTGATTTATATGTACAGTAATTTGATCGCTTCCGTAAGTGTGTCAAAATGTCAGGTTTGCATCCGCGGCACAATTTTGGACAACTCTGCGAGAGTTTAGTAATTACTACAAAATCATTCTATAGTCATGAGCACAGGAAAAATCAATGTTCAAACCGAGAACATTTTCCCAATCATCAAAAAGTTCCTCTATTCAGATCACGAAATCTTTCTGCGTGAACTTGTTTCCAATGCCGTTGATGCCACGCGCAAACTTCAGGCGCTTGCTTCAATGGGTGAATTTACCGGCGATCAGGGCGAACTTTATGTAAGTGTTAAAGCCGACAGCGCTGCCAAAACAATTACCATTTCTGATCGCGGCATCGGAATGACGGCTGAAGAAGTTGAAAAATACATTGCACAAGTTGCATTCTCCGGTGCCGAAGAATTCGTCAATAAATACAAAGACAAATCAGACGCCGTAAACGGAATCATCGGGCATTTCGGTCTTGGATTCTACTCTGCATTTATGGTTGCTGCTAAAGTCGAAATTGTAACCCGCAGCTTCCGCGATGGCTCCGAAGCCGTGCGCTGGACTTGCGACGGAAGCCCCGAATATACAATTGAGCCGGCCGACCGCAGCGACCGCGGCACCGATATCATTCTGCACGTAGCCGAAGATTCGCTCGAATTTCTCGAAGATCACCGTCTGCGCGGCATTCTGACCAAATACTGCAAATTCCTTCCGGTCGAAATTCGTTTCGGTGAGCGTGAAGAAACCAGCAAAGACGACGAGGGCAACGAAGTAAAAACTACAGTGCCGGCCGTTATCAATAATCCGGCTCCGGCCTGGACAAAAAAGCCGTCTGATCTTACCGACGACGACTACAAAGCATTTTACCGCGAACTCTATCCGATGAATTTTGAGGATCCGCTTTTCTGGATCCACCTCAATGTCGATTATCCGTTCAACCTCACAGGCGTTCTGTATTTTCCGCGCATTCAGAAAACGATTGATGCACAGCGCGACAAAATTCAGCTCTACTGCAATCAGGTTTTTGTAACTGATTCGGTAGAAGAAATTGTACCTGAATTCCTGACGCTGCTTCGCGGTGTAATTGACTCGCCGGATATTCCGCTAAACGTTTCACGTTCATACCTGCAGAGCGATTCGAACGTGAAAAAAATCAGCAGCCACATCACTAAAAAAGTGGCTGACAAACTCGACGAGATCTTCAAAAAAGATCGCGAAGATTTTGAGAAGAAGTGGGATGATGTGCGCATCTTCGTTCAATACGGAATGCTCAGCGATGATAAATTCTACGAACGTGCAAATAAGTATGCACTTTTCCGCAACACCGAAGGCAAATACTTTACCAACGAAGAGTATCGCCAGCATATCGAAACGCTGCAAACCGACAAAGACAAAAAACTGGTGATACTTTACACCAGCGATACCGAAGCACAGCACAGTTACATCAGCAGTGCCCGCGAGCGTGGCTACGATGTGCTTGTGTTCGACAGCGCCATTGATCCGCACTACATCAACTTCCTCGAATCGAAACTCGAAAACACCATGTTTGTTCGCGTTGATTCGAATACGGTTGATAAACTCATCAGCAAAGACGAGGCGATTCCGTCGAAACTCAGCGACGAAGAAAAAGACAAACTCAAGCCTGTAGTAGAAGGTGTAGTGCCGAAAGAAAAATTCACCGTCACCTTCGAATCGCTCAGCGAAACCGAAGCTCCGATGCTCATCACACGTCCTGAGTTTATGCGGCGCATGAAAGACATGAGCGCGCTTTCGGGCGGCAGTGCCGGTTTCTACGGTTCACTTCCTGATATGCACAATCTTGTGGTAAATGCTAATCATCCGCTCATTTACAAGATTGCACAAGAAGCTGATGCCGAAAAACAACAACAACTCCTCAAACAATCAGCCGATCTTGCACTGCTTGCACAAGGCTTGCTCAAAGGCGAAGAACTCACACGCTTCATCCGCCGCTCGGTTGAAATGATTGGCTGATGTAGCCCCGAAAAGTTTAGGCTGTGTAAAATGCTCCGAAAAGCTTAGGCTGTCGGAGACGGCCGTAACCAAAATGCTCCGAAAAGTTTAGGCTGTCGAAGACGGCCGTAACTTTTCGGAACATTCAGCGAAGTCTGTGACTTCGTTCTGAGCCAACTATAGAGTAGTTAACAACGCCCGCCAATGAATATTTGGCGGGCGTTGTCTTTAATTAGTACCACTCATATAATCCCCAAAGCGGATACCCAACAATTGGCCCCCAGACCACTAAAAACATAACTGGATGTCTGTCTCTGCGTCTAACTTTCAGAAATTCAATTTGTGTGTAATTCCCATAACGCAACCACCAAATGAGTTGTAAAAGCACTTGGACACCAATCAGCATCTTTACAGAAAGACTGAACTCTTTTGATGCATAATCAAACAATAGAAGGAAATAAATTGCCCCAATCATAAAGATCAACCATGACGTTTTACTAAAAATGTTACCTCTTCCTCCCATTACTCTTGGTGCATTGCAAACAACAAAAAACTCAAAGAAAACAGCATCAAGAAATTTCCCAAACCAGCCTTGAGCCGGCGGACCATCTCGCCGAGCCTTCTGCTTATTATAACGTACTTTATTTTTCCTGCGATTTCGGTTACTCATTTCTTCTTCACCTCTAAATACATTTTCACACCTTCCTCCGTCATTATAGCCACCCAAGGCGCAAGCATAACATCGGTATAATAATTTATCGCTTGCGTTTTATTCATCTTCCGCACAATCTCAGCCCGGGCAATCCAACCATCGCCGGCCAGCAACTGAAGCTCAACTAATAAATCAAATTCGCCGGCAAAATACTCACGTCTGAATATTCCTGCTTGCGTTAAATAATCAATCATCATTCGGAATTCAGCCGTGCGCTGCTTTGTTAATTCACGAAAATGTTTCCTGATGTAATCATCATTCCGCATAATCGCATGGAAGTTCAGCATCACAAACCGAAAACGATACATCGCTTCAAAGCCTTTTCGGCTTTGTGAAACTACAAACTGCAATGCTTCCTGCGCATTGCCCGGTAAACTGTGCTGCGCATCGGTTACAACTTTGTTCATTGCAGCTACAAGCTCATCGTACAACGCCCGCACAATGGCATCGGTATTCGGATAATGATAACAGAGGTTGCCGTGACTGATGCCCATTGCCGCAGCAATATGTCTTACGGTTACGGTTTCCGGCCCCGATTCATTATATAATTCAAGCGCGGTGTGCAGTATGCGTTGTTTAGTATTCACTCTGTAAAAATAATTATTTAGATCAGATGTTCTAAGTAAAAAATATAATAGTACATTTGTTCTAAATGAAAAAATATCTACTTGTTTGATTAAATAAAATTAAAATAATGTCGATTTTGGTTCTTAAAACACAACTTCCAGCTGCATCTTTACTGCATACCGCTTTTCCGAAAATACATTATGCCGATGCGTTTTCGGCACCTCTAAAAGATGATCAGTTACAGCTTAAACCAATTGATGCAGCAAAAGCTTTCTTTTTGGCTGCACCTGCATGGGTAAGCTGGATGATGCAATTGAGAAATTGGATCGTGAAATTATTCGGTATTAAAACATCGGCACCAACTGGAACTCGCGAACAAATTCTGGAGAATTTCAACGGTGAACCCGGACAAACAATTGGTTTATTTCGTGTGTTTTCAAAATCAGAACACGAAATTGTGATGGGCGAAAACGACAAGCATTTGGATTTCCGCATTTCGGTTTGGCTTGAACCTCAAGGCAGCGGTAAGCAAGTTTTAACACTTTCAACCATTGTTGTGTTGCACAACTGGCTCGGCAGGTTGTACTTTTGGCCTGTAAAGTTTTTTCATCGCCTCATTGTGCCGGTCATGCTGCGTGCAATGGTGCGTCAACTAGAAAGTCAGAATGTATCGTCGCGACTACATACAGCGCATGATTGAAGAATTTGCCCGGGTGCTTGCCCGTGCAGTTGGCCTGCGAACACAGCAACGCCGCGAAGATGCACTCACCGAACTTCACAACAGCTACCAGCCTTTTTTCGGCATTTCGCCAGAGGTACTCGAAAGCATTGCTCCCGAAGCATTAATGGAACTGCTTTCGGCCGAAAAACCACTTACTCCCGCTCAGGCCGACGCACTGGCACAGGCACTCGAACTGGAAGCCTCTTTGCATAAAGGTTTTAACAACCTGCGGGCTGCCGATTGCTGCAGCAAAGCATTGGCCGTTTATTCCTGGCTCAGAGTTGCCGATCCGTCAACGTTTTCAATGGCCCGCATGCAGGCCGAACAACGAATTGTGCTGCTGCTTGCCGAACTTCCTGCGGAAGGTCATTAACTCAGTGTTTTTGCTATTTTTGTAAGCAATTCACTCACTGCATACTATTTCATTTTATGCCTTTTGGTGTGAATGAATATTACAAACAACTAACCCGTTTCTGCACCACATGAATCATTTGTTTCGTCTGACCCTCGCATTGGCATTTTTATTTTCACCTTTTGCAGCTTCTGCGCAAGTTGATGAGGATGAATATAAATCATCAGGAGCAATTATTCTCGAAGGCCGCCTTTATGAAATAACCGGCAAGTATGAGAAAGCAATTTCGTTGTATAAAAAATGTCACCCCAACGATACCAATTATACGTATTCTGTGCTGCGCCTTGCATCAGCATATAGTGATAACCATGAAGATAGCATGGCGCTTATTACTGCTCAAAAAGGATTAACTCTACGTTCGTTTTACAAGGCAGATTTTTATAGAATAATTGGTGAATCTCATCGTGAGATGGCTAAGTTCGATGAAGCTCACAATGCCTTTGATAAGGGAATTGAACTCTATCCTTATTATTATCGTTTTCAATTTGAAAAGGGTATGACCTTTGTGAAACAGAAAAAATACAACGATGCAGTTGTATGTTTTCAAAAAACAATTGAGCTCAATCCGTTTTACCGTTCGGCTCACTTCCAACTCGGAAAAGCACTTACTGAGCAAGGTCGGTTAATTCCCGCACTACTGGCATACGAATATTTTCTTGCACTCGAAAGCAAAGGCGAACGCGCCAATAAAGTTGTTGTGCAGATGGAAGATTTGTATAGCGGTGGAATTGATGCCGACCCCGAAGCACGTTTAAGTTCTTCTGAAGCCGGAGATCAATGCTTTGATTATCTCGTTGATCAGATTGAATCGAAAAAAGCACTCAACCCTTCGTATAAAAACCTTACAAAACTTAAATACAAATTCGTTCGTCAGCGCCAACTCTTATTTGAAACGCTAAAGTATGAAGAGGATTCGAAAAACTGGTTCATGCAAAACTATGTGCCGTTTTTTGTTGAAATGCAGAAGAAGGAGTATTACGTTATCTATACCTACCACACGCTTGCAACTGTTGCTGATGCTGTTGAACAAAAGGCACTCAAAAAGAATGATAAGAAAATAGAAGCCTTTAAAGAATGGGCACGCCAGTTCAGAAAGTTTCACAGCATGCACCCTGCAAAATTGGCTATCGCCGATCAGAAAAACCTGAAAGCAGAGTTCCATGATAACGGAGTTATTTTCGGTGTAGGTAAAGAAGATCCGGTTACAGGCAAACTCAGCGGCGAATGGATTTATTATCACGACAGCAACGGACTCTTTCGCGGAAAAGGATCGTATGATTCGAATGGTAAAGCAACAGGTGAGTGGAGATGGTATTATGAACTCAACGGGCTGCTGCGTGAAATACAAAATTTCAAAGACGGAAAATTAGAAGGCGATCAGGAATTGTTTTTCAATAACGGTGCAATAAAAGAACGTACCGTTTTTAAAGCTGATGTGCTTAGCGGCCCTTATTCTGTGTATCGCTCAAACGGCGCTAAAACCGAAGAAGGCACAATGAAAAATGGCAAGCCCGACGGAATTGTAAAAACGTTTTTCGCCGACGGAACTATTCGTTCTGAAATGAATTTCTCAAATGGCCTGCGAAATGGCCGCACCAAAGAATACTTTGCCGACGGATCAGATTCGCGTGTAACTAATTTCCTGAACGGCAAAGAAAACGGTGAGTTTCTCGATTATTCTGAACTCGGAAAACTCCTTGTTTCAGGTCAATATACCAATGGAATTCAAACCGGGCATTGGACAAACTTCTATTCAACCGGCGAAAAACTGCGTGAAGGTGATTATACTTCAAAAGGCTATCGTGTTGGCCCATGGAAAGAATATCACCGCAACGGAAATCTTGAGACAGAAGCTACTTACGGCAAAAAAGGTGTACTAAACGGTGAGTTGTATATGTATGATGATGATGGTATTAAATACAACCACAACACCTACAAATCGGGTACACTTCAACAAATGCGTTATTACAACAAGGAAGGTAAAGAACTGCTCAATCAAAAACTTACCGGTCGCCGTCTCGCTGTTATCGAATACCATCCCAATGGGTCAAAAGCTGCAGAAGGCGAATTGGTAAACAATATGCGCGAAGGTGAATGGAAGTTCTTTAGCGAAGAAGGTGGTTGGCTTGAATCGAAGTATGAATATAAAAGCGGACAGCGCGTTGGAGAAGGCACAACCTATCATGCCAACGGCCGTCCCGAAAGCAAAGGCGAATACGATTATGATATGCGTCACGGGTTCTTTAAATTTTTCCACACCAACGGACAAATCAGTGCACAAGGCTGGTATCAATTTGATTCAAAAGAATCGGAATGGGTGTCTTTTAATCCGGCTGGTGTTATGATCTCAAAACAATATTTTATTTCAAGCAATAACTACGGCAACCAATTCTATTACGATAATAAAGGCCGTATGGTGGAGAATAATTTTATCCGTGATGGCTGGATGCACCACAGTAATTTTTATGATACAACGGGTAAAACGGTTGTTTATAAGTATGCTTACGATTCTTCAGCTTTCAAAGGTGAACTCCGCTTACCTTATCCGAGCGGAAAAAACCGAATCGAGCAGAATTATGTGAATGGTCGCTTGCAGGGAACTTCTTATGGTTTCTATTACAACGGAGAAAAGCAGAAT
Organism: Bacteroidota bacterium; assembly: GCA_046335555.1. Classification (GTDB taxonomy): domain Bacteria; phylum Bacteroidota; class Bacteroidia; order Palsa-965; family Palsa-965. The sequence continues at coordinate 23,636 of JBKDHA010000222.1, read as the reverse complement.
GAGCGTCAGTTGCTTAACGGCGACGATCACGGAGTATATAAAAGTTATTACCTCAACGGTCAGTTGCGCATCGAAATAAATATGCGCCTCGGCAACCGTCAGGGAATTACAAAAACATTCTGGGAAAACGGAAATCCGCTTGCCGTTGAGTATTACACACTCGGAAGCAAAGATGATACCTGCTCGTACTTTCACGAAAACGGCAAACTCCGCCGCAAAGGTTTGTATCGCGATGGTGAAGCTGTTGGAGAACACCGTTTCTACAGTCCTGAAGGCGAACTTACACACGTTCGCTATTACGAAGCCGGAGCACTAAATGCCTATGCCTACAATGGTAGCGACGGAAAGCTTGGTGAGCGTAAAACCATCCGCAATGGCAATGGAACGATTACAGCCTATTTTGCTAACGGAAATAAATCATTTGAATGCACATTTGAAAATGGTTATGTAAACGGAAGTTGGAAAGAATACTACCTGAACGGAGCCATTTTCAAAGAAGAAAACTATGAGTTTGGCGAATACGAAGGCGTTCAGAAACATTTTTATGCCGATGGAAAGCCAATGGCCGTTCTTAACTACAAAGCCGGTTATCAGCATCTCGAACAGCGCTACTACCACGATAACGGCCAACTCAAACGCGTGCAAAACTGGATTTGGGGCGAAATGGACAGTGAAGCCCTGCAATATGATGAAAACGGACAGCAGATTCGCCGTGAGTTGTATCACGACGGGCATCAAACCTTCGACAGCGGAATTATAGCACCGGCTACTCAGCCCACAACTCCGCCCAAAGGCAATAAGCCCGCCAAAAAGTAAAATAATAGCAATGAAACTTTTAAAAGTGCCTCAACATTTGCTGTTGGGGCACTTCTTTTGTACTGACATAATGACTGTAATGCAAGAAGCGGAACAAGGTTTGTACATTTGCACCCAAACAACATAAGCGGCCAAAGCCGATGAGTAATTTTAAATTTTTTAAATGGGTAGGTGCTGCACTGGGATGGATTCTCGGCGGTTTTTTGGGTGCAGTACTCGGATTTGTAATTGGCTCTTTTCTTGATGGCTTGACCATTGTAGCCAATGTAAACGGTCGGCAAATGGGCGGCGGCAGCGGCTACAGTAATTACAGCAGCGGCTACAATCCATTAACAGCCCGGCAAGATTTTGTGCGCGGCTTGCTGGCACTCTCGGCGGTAGTAATGAAAGCCGACGGTAAAGTAGTGAAATCGGAACTCGATTTTGTGAAACGTTTCTTGGTAGCACAGTTTGGCGAACAAGCCACACGCGAAATGCTGCCCGAACTTCGCAACCTGCTCAACCAGCAGATTGATGTAAATGGCGTGTGCCGCCGAATTCAGCAGTACATGCCCGAAGCACAGCGGGTGCAACTCTTGCATTACCTGTTTGGAATTGCCAAAGCTGATGGTAGTGTTGCAAAAGCTGAAATTGATTTGATTGAAAACATGGCGGTACAGATGGGCGTATCCGCAGCCGATTTCGGTTCGCTCAAAGCAATGTACTTCCGCGATTCGGGAGCCGATTACAAAATTCTGGAAATCGAAGCTTCAGCAACGGATGATGAAGTGAAAAAAGCTTACCGCAAAATGGCGCTTAAATTTCACCCAGACCGCGTGTTAGATCTGGGAGAAGATGCTCAGAAAGCCGCTAAAGAACGCTTTCAGCACATTCAGGATGCTTACGAAAACATCCGCAAACAAAGAGGATTTAGCTGATTACTTCTGAAACAAATCGATTCCCGAAACGCGTGATGGTTCGAGAATACGAATCAATGTTTCATCTGCAGAAACTAAAAAAGCATTAAGCAAGTGATGCGGTACAAAACGCACACCATTATCAAAAGCATCTTCGCGCTCTACATCATTTAACAACAGGCCGGTTTGTTGCTGTCCGTTCTTCAGAAAAATTCGGGCAATGCCCGTGCCGGATAAATTCATCATCATTCTAATCGTTTATTAACGATTACAAGATTACACGGCCTGTATTAACTAAATATGAACTGAGGTTAAAGGTTTCGGGGGGGATTATGGCAAGCCCAATTCTTCTAACTTATCCTGTATTTTTATCAGAAGTGAATTGGGGCAAGTTCCAATTTTAGGAGGAGTTATTTTTAACTTAGGAAGCTGAATGGCTCTTTCAATGATTATCAGTGAATCGTAAATTAACCCCATTTGTTTGCCAGTTGCCTTATCATGCCTTATCAAAATTGAATTAGGATATCTTGATTGCTGATGTAGTTGTTTGGTAATAGGAACAAGTATAAATTCATCGCCAAGATCTTCGATTACAATTGCAAAGCGTTCAGTGGCTTTGGATGGATCTTCTTGATTAGGGAAGTAAATGCTGGCAACATCGCCAGGCTTGAATGAAATTCTCACAAATGCGAATGATTATTCATTTTCCCAAATATCTCTTAGGGGACTCAAGCGTTTATTGTATTCGGCAATTTCTGTATCTGAAAGACCTGCTTTCCTTAAATCTATTATTTGAGATCTTTTAATTTCAGCCATTATTAAATTCAAATTTCCAATGATGGAATAAACTTCTTTATTTCTGGATTCTTTAAGCAAATACCCACCCTCACCATCTGCAAGATTGGTATTAATATATTGTAAAATAGAAGCGATTTTAATTTCTTTTTCCTTCAATTGAGAAGGCGACATTTTCTGAATTTCTTCAATTAGTCTGGGCGTTTGTTTTTCAAGCTCACTTGCGGCTTTATTTGAATATAGTCTGCCCCATAAAATAAAAGGAATAATAATAGGTGATAAGCAAAGGATTAATACAATAACAGTAACCAAAACGACAACCCATACAATTTTTACGGGCATTAAACGAGCACCATTCCATGTATTACTAAAAAAGCGGCGTAAAGCCACCTCCCAGTTTAGAAGGAATAGATTTGAATTTATTGCTGATGCAGAAAAAGTATCTGACATATTATTATTAAAGAATTCAATAAACAAAGATAATGCTATCAATCAACAAAATGCAAATAAAAATCAGGGATACACAAGTGCATCCCTGACTTTTCCCAAACCACTTTCACCACTTGAGTGAATCAGTCAGGCAGATGTGTTTGCCATATGCGCAGACTGCATTACAAAGATGCACTTGCTGGATGAGAATTGCTTGTAAAATGAATTAAATTGAGGTTAATGCCTTTATTCAGCGAATAATACGAGAATGGTATAAAATAAAACAGGAGCTTATTCAGCTCCTGTTTTATCCAAACCACTCACACCACATCGTGATGCGAATTATTACCCCTGAATAATCCGCTTGATACATAATTTGTATGGCGAATTAACACTATAAAAACACCGCAGAAAGCAGTTTGTTTAAATGAGAATAAAAAAAACAGATTAAAATTATTTTAACAACTTCTGTGCTTAAAACCGAACCCGGGCACTCACAATAAAATTGCGGCCGGGAGCACTTACGCCTGAGGCAAAATGACGGTAGTTGAGATCAAAAATATTCTCAACTCCACCCGTTACACGAACCCAGCGGTTAAGCTGAACACCTGCACGGAAATTAAGTGTTGTCCATGCCGGTGTGCCAAAAGGTGTGGCCTGCGGTAAGTTATCTTCTCCGCTCAAACTGTAATCGGCAAGGTGTTTCCAGCCGTTGTAGCGGGCAAAAAGTTCGCATTCCAGATTGTTGGAATGGAATACCAGCCCTGTTTGACCAAACAGCGGGGGAATGTGATCCAGCGGCACAATCGTATCAATATCTGTATCAATATACCGGCCATAAGTATAAGTAACTGTGCTGCGGAACGAGAACTGATCGTTAAAATCGGCAGTAATTCCGGCACTGAAACCTGTTACAAAAGCACGGTCGGCATTTTGAGCAGCAACTACACGGCTCAGATCGCCGGCAAATACAATAGAGTCTGATCCGTTAAATGTAAAATCGCGAACTACAATTGCATTTGTTAATGTGGTGTACCAGCTTGCCAGATCAAGGCGAACTCCTTCTGTGAATGTCCACGACAAACCGACTTCGCCGCTCAGTGCAATTTCAGGTTTAAGTTCCGGATTTGGCACAATAAGCGTTCCCGGCTGCGAATCGAAAACTTTTGCCATATCATCAATGTTCGGAGCACGAAATGCATTTGAAACAAGTACATTGAAACGTAACTTCTTAGTAGGCATCCAAACCACACCGGCACTAAAACTTGGCGTAAAAGCGGTCTGGTTCACTTGTTTAAACGGGAACGGGAAAAATGTGGTGTCAATCCACTCGGCCTGAAGATTTACAATTCCTGCACGTAAGCCAACAGTTGTAATCAGTTTCTCACTTTTTTCCCAGCTGTGCGATGCGTAAACTGCAGCCATGCTCATACTGTTGTCGCCGTCGGAGTAGCGTGTAGCTGCCGGTGTAACTTCGCTGGTTACAATATTTGTACTTGTGGCTGTTGAAAGCACTGTATTATGTACAATTTCAACACCGTAACGAAGCTCATTTTTTTCGTTAAGCTGCTTTTTCAAATCAGCATTCAACGCATAAACCCAAACATCTTCATTTTGGCGTTCGCGTTCATCATTGTTACGCAAACGCACAATCCGATCTTGGTCAATACGTTGCGTTGAGAGTGTTAAACTGGCGTTGTCGTAAAACTTTGTCCCGTTGCTTAGTTGCAGACTGTAAGCTGCAAATACACGATTCTGCGGACCATAATACCATTCGGCAAAGCGCGGAAGTCCGTTGCGAAGCTGCTGCAAACGATCATAACGCGGAACATCTGATGATGTTGAAAGTTGAAAGTTGAGCGAATGCGATACGCGATCGTTTTGCTTGTACAAAAATTTCTGCATCACGTCAATCTGAGAATATCCGGTAAATTTTTGCAGCAATGGATCGGTGTTCTGAACAATGCTGTCTTTTCCGCCTATCCGTTCAACATAAAATTTGCACCAGCCAAAATCCGGGTCATACGGATTACCGTTTGCTCCCATACGCAAATCACCAAAATCGCTTCGGGTAATGCTTGTCAATGATGCAAATTTTGATGTGCCAAAATTAAAATCGATATGCGCCGTTTGTTCGTTGTTTACACTTGCATAACGCACAAATCCGGATCCGGCGGTATAATTTGAACTATCTGTACCCAGCACAGGTTTGCGTGTAATAAAGTGCATTGTTCCTCCGATAGCATCGCTTCCGTATATCACAGACGAAGAACCGAAAACAACTTCTGTACGATCAAGCATATTTGCATCAATGGTAATCACATCCTGCAAATGCCCGCCGCGATAAATTAAATTGTTCATGCGCACTCCGTCAACAACAATCAGCACTTTATTTGCTTCAAATCCGCGGATCACCGGACTACTTCCGCCCATTTGACTTTTTTGCACAAACACTTGTCCGCTGTTCATCAACATATCACCGGTGTTTTGCGGATTCCCGAGCTCCACATCGCGGCGACCAATTACAGCTACCTGATACGGAACATCTGTTTTCTTTTCTTCTGATTTGTTAGCTGCAAAAACAAATTCGCCCAGCAAAATTGCTCGCTGGTTGATGAGAAACTGTCCGCCGTTTGCAGTAACAGTTGCAGCAGTAGTTGCCTGAGTTCCGTATCCGGGATGCGTAAACCGCAAGCTGTCGCAGTCAGGCGTGATACGCACGGCTAATTGTCCGTTTGCATTCGTTGTTCCCGCTGCCTGCCAGGTACGTATATTGCTTGTTCCTTCAACTGGCTGTGCGTGAATTTCAACCACAACATCAGAAACCGGTGTAAGTGTTGCCCGGTCGCGGATGATGATTGTTTGTTTGGCTTGTGCAAAAGCAGTGGTGCCAATAAGCAAACCACAGGCCAAGCCCAAAAGTGTAATTGGTTTCATTGTTAAATTTGAATAGGTGTACAATTGGTTTACAGTTGTTGGCTAACAACTGATATTCCTGAAAGTAAATTCAGGAAACAGCACACTGCAAATTTGCAGTTGGTGTTTGGCTAAACCAATGAACGCGGGGGCGGGGGATCGGGGGGAACCGGGCGAAAATTATTGCCCGAAAATTGAAACGGAGAAAATAAAATACTATCGTTTTCAGGAACGGTTGTTAGCTGCACTGTTTGCGGTAATGCTGAACCATCGATGCCTTTTTTGGCAAAATGTTTCGTGCCTGAGTTTTCCTGATCGTTTTGTTTGTTCAGCAATTCCTGCTGCGCAAGCAAACGATCTTCCCGGCTGTCGGCAATTACATGGTAAACAAGTCCCGATGCAGTCTTTTCAGTATAAGATACATCGTAGCGACGGCCATTCAACTCAAATTCCCGCTCATGAATCCATTTTGCGGATGAAAGTTCTGCGGCTGTATATGTAAAATGCGGCTGTATTTCTTTGCAAGCTGCACGCATGGCCGAACGGTGCTCTGCAAGCTTTAATCCGGCAATAATTTGCAGACCAAAACATTGCAGAACAAAAACGGCAAGCAGAAAAACTGCTGTATTGCGGCGCATTTGCATGCAATAAAGATAGAAAATAACAGATCAAAAGTGCAATCAATAAGATGGATGACGGATTTAATATCACCCCATTGCGCCACTATTATTAGCTTTGGTAAAATCATATAAGTCAGTTAATTTTCGGTGATTACAACTTCAACGCTGCAACTTTTTGAATCCAAAAACATTCGTGTCTTTGACTACGGCACCAAATGGCTGCTGCTGAAACAAATTGGTGCCGGCGGAAATTCTATCAAAGGCTGGCTTAGTTCGCCGGTCATCTCATTCACCGATAAATTGTTGACCCAATCAACAGAATTGCGCTCCGATTGCGCCTTGCTTCAACTTCAGTTCAATGACGGTAAATTTTCGGTGGTTTGCTGGAATTGGGTTCCGGGTCCCGGTCCGGGCGATTTTGAACTTGAATTTGCAACAGAACAGGCCGCTGTTGATTATGCGCTCAATTACTTTTTCGGAGAAAATGAATATTTTGAAGCATATAAAGCCTGGCAATTGAAACAGGCATCAATGTAAATGAAGTGGTCTGACACATCGTCAGGCCGGATAGCTCTGGCACAGCAGTTGACAAATAAGAAACGATGTCGGCCAAAAGCAGCAAGGTTTTTTTTCGCGAACTCTTCCCGTTCACCTTTGTGGTGCTGATTTGGGTTGTGCATATTCTGCAAGGCTTTTTCGTTCACGGGCTGCGTGATCTGGCTTTGCTGCCGCGGCACAGCGAAGGCCTTTACGGCATTGTATTTCATCCGCTGCTGCATGCCGATTTTGGGCACTTGTTCAACAACAGTATTCCGCTGCTTGTACTCGGCTTTCTGCTCTACAATGCCTACAAAGGAATTGCCGGACGCATCTTTTTCATCATCTATTTTCTGACCGGCATACTGATGTGGTTTTTTGCAAGGCCCTCATGGCATTTGGGTGCAAGCGGAGTAGTTTATGGCCTTGCAGCGTTTCTGTTTTTCAGCGGAATTTTCAGACGGCATACTAAACTCATGGTAATTTCTATGCTGGTCGTTTTTCTTTACGGCTCAATGGTTTGGGGTGTTTTACCGCTTGATCCAACTGTTTCGTGGGAAGGACATTTGTTTGGTGCATTAACCGGAATTATGCTGGCATGGGTTTACCGCCGCGAAGGCCCGCAGCGACCTGTTTACTGGAAAGATGAAGAAGACACTGACGAAGAACCTGCTTTTGCCGGCGATCTTGATGTTGAATTTGAAGAAGTGAGAAGCACTGCTCAGCAAAATAATGAAAACAACAGCAGCAGTTCTTCGCCGCTGAATATCGTATATAACTACAAAGACAAAAATTCAGAACAGAAGTAATTGAGTTTGAAATAAACGAAGTGTAAGCACAGTAAACTGTCAAACACTAATGTTTATGCCCAATACTGGCTATCTTTGCGGCCTATGAATTTGCTTTCGGTTGAATCGATTTCCAAGAGTTACGGTTTGCGCACCTTATTTACCGATGTTAGTTTCGGTTTGGCGCAGGGCGAAAAAGTGGCACTGGTAGCCCGCAACGGTGCCGGTAAATCAACTTTGCTTAATATCCTTGCCGGTCGCGATACGCCTGATACCGGCATTGTAAGTATGCGCCGCGATCTTACTGTTGGCTTCCTTGATCAGGATCCGAAGTTCGACGAAAGCCTTACTGTTATTCAGGCTGCAGTACTCGGCGATACGCCCGCACTGCGCGCTCTTCGTGCTTATGAAACTGCACTCGAAGAAAGCGAAACCGATCACAGCGAAGCTGCGCAAAGTCGCCTCGATGCTGCACTGGCCGAAATGGATCACCTGCAAGCCTGGGATCATGAATCGCAACTCAAAGCGCTTCTCGGTCGCCTCGGATTTCAGCACCTTACACAACCCGTGAGCACACTCTCGGGCGGACAACGCAAACGCCTTGCCCTCGCGCAGTTGATACAGTCGGCACCCGACTTGCTGATTCTCGATGAGCCTACCAACCATCTCGACATCGACATGATTGAGTGGCTCGAAAGTTTTCTTGCCAACAGCGAACGCACACTGCTGCTCGTTACCCACGACCGCTACTTTTTAGATCGTGTATGCGATGCAGTGATTGAGCTTGAAAACGGAAAGCTGTTTCGCTACGACGGCGATTTCTCGTATTACATTGAGAAAAAAGCCGAACGTGAAGCGGCAGATGCAAGTGCGCTCGACAAAGCAAAAAACTTATACCGCCGCGAATTAGAATGGGTGCGCAAAATGCCCCGTGCACGCGGCACAAAAGCCAAAGCCCGGAAAGATGCGTTTACCGATGTAGCCGAAAAAGCCAAAGGACGCAAAGCCGACGAGGAACTGCAGCTGCAAGTGAAAATGACACGCCTCGGCGGAAAAATTCTGGAACTCGTTCGCATCCGCAAAAAGTTTGGCGAACAACTTATTCTTGATGGCTTCGACTACACGTTTAAACGCGGCGAGAAAATCGGTGTTGTGGGTAAAAACGGCGTCGGAAAATCAACCCTGCTCAACATTGTAATGGGCCTCGAACCGCCCGACAGCGGAAAACTACAAACCGGCGAAACTGTTGTGTTTGGCTACTATGCCCAGCAAGGCATTCAGTTTGCCGACGACAAACGCGTGATAGAAATTGTAAAAGACATTGCCGATGTATTTCCACTTGCCGACGGCAGCAAACTCTCAGCATCACAAATGCTGCAGCGTTTTTTGTTTGCTCCGCAATCGCATTACAACTATGTCTCGCTGCTGAGTGGCGGAGAAAAAAGGCGTTTGTTTCTGCTCACGGTTTTGATGAAGAATCCCAACTTCCTCATTCTCGACGAGCCAACAAACGATCTTGATATTTTAACGCTCAGCGTGCTCGAAGACTTTTTGCAAGACTTCCCCGGCTGCGTGGTAATTGTTTCGCACGACCGTTATTTTATGGATAAACTGGTCGATCACCTTTTTGTATTTGAAGGCAACGGCATCATCAGCGATTTTCCCGGCAACTACAGCCAATGGCGCGAAAAACAAATTGAAAAAGAAAAGACTGCACGCCGCCAAAACTCGGAATCAAAAAATAACATTCCTGAACCAGTTGTAATCGCTCAACCACAAGCAACACCAACTGTTCAGCCACCAGTTAACGCAAAACGAAAACCATCGTTCAAAGAAAAATTTGAGTTTGAACAATTAGAGAAAAACATTCCGCAGCTTGAAGAAGAAAAAGCAAAGATCACTGCTGAAATGGCTGTAATTACAGATCATCAGGAACTAGGCAAACTTTCGGAACGTTTTTCGGTTCTTGAGCGGGAGTTGGAGGAGAAGACGTTGCGGTGGATGGAATTGGCGGAGATTGTAGAGTAACTTAATTGATCTTCATTCATGGAACTTTTACGTAAAAATCTGCTCGACTATCATAGTTTAAGTGATGAAATAACCGCGCAATTTATTTCGCATTTCAAACTTGAGGAATTACGTAAAGGCGATTATATACTCAAGTACGGACAGGTTTGCAAACAAATAGGTTTTGTTGAAGAAGGAAGTATAGTTTATCTGGCGCATAATGGCAGAGATGAAAAAGTTTGTGATTTTGCTTTTGAAGGGCAGTGGGTGACGTATGTGAAAAGTTTAATGAGCGGAAATCCTTCTGAGCTTTCTATTCAAGCCTCAGAGCCGCTGCTTATTGCAGTTATTGATACCGATTCAATTCATCAATTATCGCAGGCAGTTCCGCAGTCAATAGCATTGCAGCATAAGTTAATGCAGGACGGAATGGTAGAAATGGCGCAGCGGTCTGTTGATCTTGTTCATCTTACAGCGGAGGAGCGTTATCAGAAATTACTGAAATCGCATCCGCAATTATTTCAGCGTTTCCCGCTGGGACATATTGCATCGTACCTCGGCATTACACAGCGTCACCTGAACAGGTTGCGTGGCGGTAAGTAAAATTGAGACATATGTCCTTTTGGAGATATTGAATGCAACGCAATTTTGTGCTATAACAATGTAGCACATGAAAAAAATAATCACTTCCTTTTCTTTCTTACTGGTTTTCACGAGTGCTTATGCACTTCGTACCGATTCAGCACTTACTTATCAACCCAAGTTTAGTGTATTATTTGGCTTGAATCAGCCAATTGTTTTAGGTGGGTTTAATGCTGAATTAAATTATTGGACAAAACGATTTGTTGTTGATTACTCACACGGTATTCAGTTAAAAATGCCCGGGGAGTTGATTGGAGGAGAAGTTGAAAGGCAACAGCTTGATGTGAAAATACCGCATACACTTGGTTTTGGCTTCGGTTATCGGATTACCAACGGACTTAATTTAAGACTTGAACCTAAGCTGCATATTTTTGAATTATACAACAAAGATGATGCACAACTAACAGCAAACCGAATAGCTCGATATTTCACTTTTACACTTGGTCTCGGTGCATATTACCGTTGGATGCCTTTTCAGAAAAAAGCAAACGCATTGAAAGGAATAACAATTGCTCCGAGTGTTCGCTGGTGGCCAAATATCAGCAGCAGTTTAACGGATGATAAATTAAATTATACTTCCAAAACCGGTCAGCAGTTAACGCATAACGCTCTTAATATTGGCGTACAGAATACGCCATGGATAATAAATATAAGTGTAGGCTATTCGTTTAGTAAGCAATAAAAATACCCGCTGATTGGCGATTCAGTATAGCCGATCAGCGGGTATTATTGGTTCAAGTTTTACTTCCCCTCACAACTTCCACCGCCACTCATGCCATTTTTCCGGCAGCACTCAGGCAGACGTTTGTAAGCACCGGGACGGGCTTTTACATCATCGGCATCATAACCTGTGCGTGAAATGATGTCACGAATTTTTGCAGGTGTGATTTTCTTCGGATTGTAGTTTACCGTTAGAATTCGTGTTTTGAGATCGAGCGATGAACTTTCGATGCCTTTGGTAAGGTTCATTGCTTTTTCGAGACGTGTTTTGCACATCCCGCACTCGGCTGTTGTTTTGATTTCAATTTTTGCCGATTCAGCATTGTCAGCCGGGCGCTGTGATTGAAGCAGAATTGTGCCGCTGATAAAGAGCAACACGAGCATTGTGTTTTTGAAAATGGTTTTCATTGTTTTTATTTTTTTGAGTGTTTAGTTAATTGAGAATCGGATGCCGGCATAAATAATGCGACCATCCATCGGAGCATAAATCAGCGATGCATCAAACTCAGGGCTGAACGGCTGATCGGCCATGAGAATAGCATTGTGCTGCATGAAGTTGAAAATATTTTCACATCCTGCATAAACAGAAAACACTCTGAAATTTTTGAGTACATGAGCACTGAATGTCCAAAATGCATCGCCGGTTGTGGGAGATGTTTCGCCATGATGTGCATGTGTTGATACAATCGGCAAGCGGCTTTGCCCCATCCATTTTGCGGTAGCATCAAACTTCCAGCGGTCGTGCTTTGTAGCATAACCGATATTGAAGAACGCACGATGCGTAGGAACCAGCGGCCGCGATTTTAATGAGCCGCTGTACGTTGTGCGTACTTCGTACCATTTATACGCAAGTCGCACATCGAGGCGTTTCAGTGGTTCAAGCACAAGATCGGTTTGGAAGCTGTTGGCATACGATGCGCCCTGCAAATTGTAGAACTTTAGTATGCCGGTTGTTTCCATGTCCATCACTACCTGATTCACAAAATCGGTTCGGAAGAAATCAACGATCAGCAGGGCTTCCTGTCCGAGTTTGAATTTTTGCTGCAAACTTCCGCCGTAATTCCAGGCGATCTCGGCATTAAGCGGTCCTTCTATTTTCACCTGCCGTGAGCTTGCAAAAATGGCGCTGTTTTCGGTGAAAATATTGGCTGTGCGGAATCCTTTTCCGCCCGAAACACGCAATGCAGTTTTTGATGTGATATCATATTTCACATGCACACGCGGCGTAAGCTGGAATCCGGCTACATTGTGCCAGTCGGCACGGAGGCCGGCCACTACAGAGAAGCGTGAGGTAAGATGTCCGGTGTACTCGGCAAAAACTCCTGGTGCCGATTCGGGTCTGAAAATGGCCGAATCATTAAACATCTCGCGATACTCATCAAACACCATGCTTGCACCTGCTTTGTAAGCGTGCTTACGACCATCGCCAATGTTATCCTGCCAAATCAAATTGGCATACAAACTCCGCTGCTCGCCGCTATATGTTTTCATCCCGAAAAACATATCCTGTTCATGCCAGCGTGCCGAAAACATAGTGCCAATACTGCGGCCGGGCTTTTTGAAAATAAAACCGGTTTTGTTGAAGAACTCCAGCTGCCGGTTATTGATACCCATTCCCCAGGCATTGGTAGTGCCGTAGTCATTGGCTTTGTTGAATGTAAACTGTCCGCCGCTGCGATCATCTGAAATTGCACGAATGCCGAACTGTCCTTCAACTTTGTTTTTGTGAACCCAGTTCCAGCGGCTCATTACATTGTATTGTTCATACACCGGCATATCCAGAAAGCCGTCGTTGTTGCGGTCGTTGCGCTGTTTTAAACGACTGTGGTGCATGAGCAGCGTTGTGCCCCAGGTATCATTCAGTTGTTTGTTGAAATGCACATTGGCCTCGTAACGTCCGCGCTGGTTGGCATACAGGTTTACAAAGTAGCGTTCGGCATCCGGTTCGGGTTTCAGTAAATCAATGTTAAGCTGACCGGAAACTGATTCGTAGCCGTTCAGTACTGAGCCTGTTCCTTTGGTAATAAGTATGCCTTTGATGAATGTTCCCGGCACGTAGCCCAGACCGTAAGAAGCCGAAAGTCCGCGGATCAGCGGAAGGTTCTCGAACAGAATTTGTGAGTAAACGCCATCAAGTCCGAGCATCTGAATTTTCCGCGCTCCCGAAACGGCATCTGTAACTGCGGCATCAACAGATGGATTTGTTTCAAAGCTTTCGGAAAGGTTGCAGCAGGCGGCTTTCAGAAGCCCGGCGCTGGTTATGCGTTCTGCAAAGATCGGACTTAGTGTAGAGAACTGACTGGCCGGAAGCCGCTCTTCAATAACAACAGTTGTGAGTGAATTAGCCGGCAAAAGATCAACACTGATTTGCGCCGGATCTTTACCTGTGAAATTCAGCACTCGCGGCTGAAAACCGGTCATTGAAACGCGAAGTACGGCCGGAAAACTATCGGGCCAGACCAGACGGAAATTACCCGCGCTGTCGGCCGCCGTGCCTTGTGCCGTGCCTTCCCAGAAAACGGAAGCACCGGGCACAGCGCCGGACTTGCTGTAAACATTGCCGGTGAGCGACTCCTGTGCGGGAAGTGCGAACGGCAAGAGCAACAGAATGATTATTCGGATGAATTGCATGATTAACAGTTAATGTATAACGAGAAAAATCCTGCCGCAATTTTGCAGCAAGCCGAATACATTGCTCTGTTAAATCAGAAAAGTTTGGTGAAACTGCAGCACAATGCGCGATGTGCGCGGAGGCGGTTTGCTGCATACCTGAACGGAAGACGTTGCAGCAACCGGCACAGGTGTAAATGTGAAATTAATGCTGACCGGTGCCGGAATCCAGACCGGTGCTTTTAGTAACACCTGCTGTGCTTGCAGATATTGATCGGTTACAATGCTGTAATTCTGAAACAGACAGCATTTTGAGTCGATTGTTGGAATGGCTGCAATAACATCTTCGGGGCAGCAATGGTCTTCAACGCAATTGATCTTGATAAGCTCCCGTCCCGATTTCAGGCAAATCATTTTACCCACTACAACGCCCGAAGCACTCGTAAGCATAACTGCTGCGAGGAAAAGGGTGAGAAGTGAGTAAATGCGTTTTTGCATAATGTAAAGTTAAACTAAAATCCGTTTAGTATCAAAAAATGCAATTATTGCCGCCAAAAAGGATATTCAGTTAATCTTGATATATGTTTTTGTATATATTTAGAATGTGTATCGCCTGATAATCAAAATAACACTATCTGGTCTTTTACTGCTGCTGAGCGGAACTGCTGGCTATGCGCAAATCTCCAGAGCCGATTCTCTTGCACGTCTTTTCAAGTCTGCAAAACCAGATACGGCCCTGCTTTATGAATACAACGAAGCATGTATCTATCTGGTACGAAACAACCAGCACGATACAGCTTTGTATTTCTCGCTCATTGGTATCGAATACGGGAAGAAATATAATTTTCAGCGGCAACTGGCTTCATCTTACAATATAGCGGCCAACTGCTATTACTTCAAAGGACTGTTTGCAGAGGCAACCAGAGATTATCTTCAAGCACTTAAGATCTATGAAAAACTGAATTATAAAAAAGGCATAGCTAATTGCTACAACAATCTTGGCAATACTTACCGAAGACAGAATTACTTTAAAGAAGCTATCGAGTATCATAACAAAGCGCTTGCCATAAGAATTGAGCTGAATGATGAAGAAAATCTGGCGCTTTCGTATAACAACATTGCCAATATTTATCATGCTCAAAAAAAATATCCTGAAGCATTAGATAATCACTTTGCCTCACTTCGTATCAAAAATAAATTGAAGGATACGGTAGAAATAGTGCTTTCGCTCAATAATATCGGTGGACTTTATACTGATTTAGGGAAATACGACAGTGCGATCTTCTATCACCAGAAAGCACTGGTGTTAAACAAACTGGCAGACAATAATATCGAAGATGAAGAAATAGCGTATGTGAATCTTTGCCGCACGTATTTTAAACTTGGCGATTATAAGACCGCAGAAGATTACGGAACAAAAGCACTTAAACTTGCTATTGATATTGGTGATGTTGAGACACAACTTGAAGCCAATCAACTGATGAGTGATATTTACAAGGCAACTAAAAAATACGATAAAGCATTGCAATATTATCAGAGTTATGTTTGGCTCAGAGATAGTGTCTATAATGAAGAAAACACGGCAAAACTTTTGGCAGAACAGTATCAGTACAATTACGATAAAAAGCTGGAAGAAGAAAGATTAACTCAGGCTCGTAAAGATGCCATTGCCCAAACAGAAAAAAAGAAACAAAATCAGATTTTGATTCTTGTAAGTTCAATTTTGCTGCTGGTTATTGTTTTTTCTGTATTTATTTACCGTAACTATTCCAAGAACAAGCAAATTAATCATAAAAATAATCTTCAAACGACCATTATCCGCGAAAAGCAAAAGGAAATTATAGACAGTATAAATTATGCAAAGCGCATACAAGATGCTGTTTTTCCTGATGATGAACAGTTTGTAAAAGTATTTGATGATGCGTTAGTGTATAATAACCCCAAAGATATTGTAAGTGGTGATTTGTATTGGTATGCAGAACTAAGCACAACCGCAGTCGATCCTGTTCAACTTAAAGTGCTTGCGGTGGCCGATTGTACCGGGCACGGCGTACCCGGTGGCTTTATGAGTTTGCTTGCTATTCAGTTACTCAACCAATCGGTAAAAAATCCGCAAATCAACTCGCCCGCCGAACTGCTTACGTTTATAAATAGCAGAATTACCCAAGATCTTAACAAAAACAATAAAGGCAGAATAAACGATGGTCTTGATATTGCTTTTTGTGCAATCGACTATAAAAACAATGTTGTTTACTTTTCGGGAGCCAACCGTCCGCTTTGGATAATGAGTGGAAATACAATTAGAGAGATCATCCCCACCCGCGCTTCAATAGGCGGATTTACGGATGAAACACAAGTATTCGAAAATCACAGCCTGCAACTCAGTAAAGGCGATAGACTTTATCTTTTTACCGATGGCATTACGGATCAATTTGGAAGTGCAGCAAATAAAAAATTCTCGAAAAAACGATTGAAAGAATTTTTGCTAGAAACATCGGCACTCAATATGCAAAAACAAGGAGAACTGTTTGCCGAAACGATGAAGAAATGGCAAGGCAATAATGAGCAAACTGATGATATGATGATGTTGGGTATTCAGCTTTAGCCGTTTTTGTATTCGGTTAAGTTGTATTGGTTGGAATGAATGAAGAATAAGTTGTGTGGCAAAGCTGAAGTACGAAATTTCCCTGAATTTACGCCACTCCCGAATCCTGCTTCGCGATTTTGCTTCGGTACTGCGTAAGCAGCGTTGATTTAGAAATGAATCCGGCATACTTCCCGTCGTCAATAACCGGAATATTCCAGGTGTTGTGCTGTTCAAACTTACGCATCACATCAACCATGCTTTCGTTAATGTCGATAGTTAATTCGGGGCGCGTCATTAAATCGCTCACCAGCGTTGTGTCGTAGCGCTCGGTTTGAAACATGATTTCACGAATGTTTTCGAGCTGAATAAGGCCGATCAGTACTTCGTTTTCATCAAGCACCGGAAACATATTGCGTTTGGAATTGGCGAATGTATCAACCAAACGCCCCAGTGTATCATTCGGATGCACGGGAACAAAATCTGTTTCAATCATTTTCTTCAGCTTCATTCGCGCCAGCACACCTTTGTCTTTATTTTGTGTGAGCAATAATCCGCGTGAAGCAAGTCGTTTCGTGTAAATCGAATAGGGCTCGAAATAGCGCGAAATGAAATACGAAAATGCAGATACAATCATCAGCGGAACAAACAGTGCATAACCGCCGGTTACTTCGGCAATTAAAAAGATCGCCGTCATTGGTGCATGCACAACGCCGCTGAGTGCACCGGCCATTCCGGCCACAATAAAATTAGCCACAGTAAGTTCGGCAATACCGGTAAGATTGAAGAAGTAAGCAAATACAAAACCTGTTATTCCGCCGGTAAATAATGAAGGCGCAAAAATTCCGCCGTTACCGCCCGAACCAATGGTCAGTGATGTTGCAATCACTTTAATGAATACAAGCAGCACACCGATAATTACAATCATCCACGGACTGCTGATAAAATCTTTGTACCAGCTTCCGCTCAAGAGAATGTTGTAATTCCCTTCAAGTAAATTTTCAATAATTCGGTAACCTTCACCATAAAGCGCCGGAAGCATAAATATCAGAATACCTAAACCAAGTCCGCCGAAAACAGCTTTACGCCAAACCTGTTTTTTGTTTCTGAAAAAACCTTCAATGCGCAGTGTAAGCCGGGAAATGTAAACCGAAACAAAACCCATGACAACACCGAGCAAAATGTAAAACGGAATTGCTTTAAACTCCCAGCCTTTGGTAATGAGGAAGAACAATCGTTCGCTTTGCAGAAAGTTGGAGAGCACTGCCGCCGTTGCCGCTGCAATGAGCAGAGGAATAAACGATGGAATTGCAATTTCCATCAGAATAACTTCAACAGCAAAAATAACTCCGGCAATGGGTGTGTTAAATACAGCAGCAATTCCGGCAGCGGCACCTGCAGCAAGCAATACTGTGCGCTCTTTGTAGTTCATCCGCAAATCGCGGCCTGTGTTTGAACCAATGGCGGCGCCGGTTACCACAATCGGAGCTTCCAGACCTGCCGAGCCGCCAAAGCCAACCGTGAGCGCACTTGTAATTACATGCGAATACACTTTATCGCGCTCCACATTGCTCGATTTTTTTACAATCGTATAAAGAATATTGGCAATACCGCGCCCCAGTTTTCCACCTCTGAAACGCTGCACATAAAACACAGTGAGCAGAATACCGATGAGCGGAAAAATAAAATACAAATAGTTATTGCCCGATGCTGAACGCAGTAATTCCAGCAAATACTGTATGCCGTGTACTGCATTTTTGAGCACAACTGCTGCAATGCCCGCTACAAGTCCAACCAGCAAACTCGCCACAATTACAAAGTTGCGGTTGCTGATGTGTCTGGTGCGCCATTCGTATATTTTGTTGAGCAGCAGTTTAAACATCATCGGGCAAATTTAGGAATCATTACATTTGATTGGCTTTTATTATTTAACGAAATGATATCCTTATGTCTGTTTATCCAATTTTAATCATTCTTTCATCGCTCATTATTCTTTCTTATCTGTTCAATCTTATATCGCAATACTTGCGATTACCCGCAGTCTTATTGCTCATTGCAGCCGGCATTGGCTTGAAAGAACTTGCTGCATATGCTCATTTTGAAGTTCCGGGGACTCAGATATTAGTAGAATTATTGGGCATTACAGGGTTAATTTTAATTGTACTGGAAGGTTCGTTAGATCTTAAACTGAACCGAAAAGTTATCCCGCTGGTTGGTCGTTCGCTGCTCTCAGCGGCATTGATATTGTTTGCCACATCGGCGGCAATTGCTTTTGTACTGCATGAACTTATGCTGCCCGATTGGCGAACTGCTATTGTTTATGCTGTTCCGCTTGGTGTAATCAGCAGCGCAATTGCTATACCAAGTGTTTCAGGATTAACAGCCGAAAAGCGGGAGTTTATTATTTACGAATCCACATTTTCGGATATTATCGGCATTATGCTGTTCAATCATGTTATCCTTGAAAATTGGAATAGCTGGAGCTCGCTCCCGGTGTTTTTAGGCGGATTTTTCGGGATAATTGCTACGGCCATAATCAGTACTTTGCTGTTGTTGCTGCTGTTGCATTATTCTAAATCGCATGTGCGGTTTTTTCTTGTTTTTGCATTTTTGATTCTGATTTATTCTGTGGCTAAACTCATGCACTGGCCATCACTGCTGCTCATTTTGATTTTCGGCCTTGCACTCAATAACCCGGAACTATTTATCAAAGGCAAACTGAAAAAGTATTTTTATCTCGATAAATTAGGAACAGTAACTCAAGAGCTAAAACTCTTAACCGCCGAATCGGCATTTCTGATCCGAACATTTTTCTTTTTACTTTTTGGTTTCAGCATTCAGCTTGCAAAGTTGAATGATGCTTCGGTGCTCATTGCTGGAGGCAGTGTAACAATTGCTATTTTGCTCGTACGACTTGTTTTTCTTCGGTTTATCTCTAAAGTCAATGTTTTTCCGGAATTATTTATTGCACCGCGCGGGTTGATTACTATTATTTTATTTTACAGTATTCCCACAGCATTGCAATCACCTCTTTTTAATGATGGTGTATTGCTGTTTGTAATTCTTGCTTCTAATGTTTTAATGATGGCCGGGCTTTTAATTGCCGGCAAAAAGTACAGCAGTGAAATGGATCAGATCGTTTAGTGATCATCATGATCATGTAAGTTGGCAATTTCTCTCAGCATCTGATGATTCAGAATGCGAATACACCTTCCCTGTATTGTTGTTATACCCGTTTTTTAAAATCCTGAAGGACCAGCACCAAGGTTTCGTTCATCTAGTCCGCATAGTTTGAATTTTTTTATTGCTGTGTTATTCTCCCCGCATCATCGGCCGCACCGGCGGATAATCGATTGTGTAATGAAGTCCACGGCTTTCTTTGCGCAAACGTGCTTGCTTGAGAATGATATACGCGCAATTAATCAGGTTACGCAATTCGCAAACCGGTTGTGAAATAGTGGTGCGCTTATACAATGCTTCATTCTCAAGCCAGATAATTTCCAAACGATCAAGCGCGCGCTGCAAACGCAAATCAGAACGTACAATTCCTACGTAGCTGCTCATAATCGTTTGCACTTCTTTGCGGCTTTGTGTAATCAATACCATTTCCTCGGGCGTTGCTGTGCCTTCGGCATCCCAGTCGGGAATGCCTTGTGCAAACTCCGTAGTATTCAGCTTTTCGATTGCTGCTTCACTGGCGGTGTGTGCATAAACAACTGCTTCGAGCAGCGAGTTTGAAGCAAGACGGTTGGCGCCGTGCAAACCTGTGCAGGAGCATTCGCCAACGGCATATAAATTCAAAATGCTGCTGCGTCCGCTTTTATCCACTTTAATGCCGCCGCAGAGATAATGTGCCGCAGGAACAACCGGAATCTGCTGCTTTGTAATGTCGAGACCAATGCTCAAGCACTTTTTATAAATGTTCGGGAAATGCGCTTTCAGGTCTTCGGCATCCAAATGTGTGCAATCGAGAAAAACACAGTCATCGCCGCGCTGCTTGAGTTCGTTGTCAATAGCTCGGGCCACAATATCGCGAGGAGCAAGTGATTTGCGTTCATCGTATTTGTGCATGAACTCGTTTCCGTCGCGCGTGCGCAAAATGCCGCCGTGTCCGCGCATGGCTTCTGTAATCAGAAACGAAGGGTGTTCGCCCGGATTGTAGAGTGAAGTAGGGTGGAACTGAATAAATTCCATGTGCTCTACTTTGCCCTTTGCACGATATACCATTGCAATGCCGTCGCCGGTGGCAATGGTTGGGTTGGTTGTTGTTGCATAAACGTGACCAACGCCACCTGTAGCCATCAGTGTAACGCGCGCAAGCACAGTTTCTGTTTTTCCTGATTCGGTATCAAAAATATATGCACCATAGCAGGTAATATCGGGCGTGCGGCTGTTTACTTCAATGCCCAAATGGTGCTGTGTAATGATGTCAATTGCAAAATGATGATCGAGAATGGTAATGTT
This sequence comes from Bacteroidota bacterium, assembly GCA_046335555.1. GTDB lineage: Bacteria > Bacteroidota > Bacteroidia > Palsa-965 > Palsa-965. Next base: position 2,812 of record JBKDHA010000222.1, on the reverse strand, counting down.
CGGATGCGTATGCACCTGATCTAAAAGTGCGCGCTCAATTTCGTAACCGGTAATGTCTTTGTGATGCAGGATGCGATGCTCCGAATGCCCGCCTTCTTTGGCTAAATCATAACCGCCGTCGGGATTTTTGTCGAACTGCGCGCCCCAGGCGGCAAGCTCCTGAACCCGCACTGTCGATTCGCGAACCACCATTTCAACCACCTCTTTGTCGCAGAGACCGTCGCCGCAGTCGAGTGTATCCGCAATGTGTTTGTTGTACGAATCGTGCGCATACATAACGGCTGCAATACCACCCTGTGCATACTTGGTGTTCGACTCGTCGGCATTGGCTTTGGTAATCATCAGCACTTTGCCGTGTTTGGCTACTTTGAGCGCAAACGTTAAACCGGCAATGCCTGAGCCGATGATAAGGAAATCGGTATGTTTAGCCACAGAATTAATTTTATCACAAACAAAGTTAGGGCTTTGACTGTATCCTTTACCTTTGCAGTATGGATACGCCAATAAAAATTCCGTTCATCATATACGCCGAAAGCACTCCCAACCCGGCTACTATGAAATTTGTGGCTAACAAATTTCTCATTACTGCCGAAGGTGCTACTGCCGAATACAAATCAGCCGCCGAAGCTGTTGATGCTCCGCTGCCTGCACGCCTTTTCCAATTTCCGTTTGTGAAAAGCGTTTTTGTTACGGCTAACTTCATCACCGTAACGAAGTCAGACATTGTACTTTGGGATGATATTGTTCTCGAACTTCGCGAGTTTATCCGCGATTATCTCAACAAAGACGGTGCAGTTATCAATAACCTGCCTGAACAAAAAATTCATACCGATTCGAGTTTCAAAGAAACAACAACCGTTTTCACTGAGCACGCTGCACCGCAGTCGGAAACCGAACACAAAATTGTGGAAGTGCTGGAGCAATATGTTCGCCCGGCTGTTGAGTCAGATGGTGGTTTAATCACGTTCCGTTCTTTTGAAAATGGTACTGTTACCGTTCAGCTCAAAGGTGCTTGCAGTGGCTGCCCTTCCTCAACCGTTACATTAAAATCCGGTATCGAAGCTTTGCTTCGCCGCATGGTTCCGGGTGTTCAGGAAGTGGTTGCAGAGGCCATGTAATTTCATAAATGCATAAAAAAATCCCGCTGAAAATAGTTCAGCGGGATTTTTTATGTGTTTATATTTTCGTTAGCGCAGCAAAGTTACATGCCCCATCACGCGTTGTTTTTTTCCGCGTGAGTCAACATAGTTGATGCGCCAAACATATACATCTTGCTGGCAGGGAGCAGTTAAATATGTTCCGTCCCAACCTTGATTAATATCGGTTGAACTGAAAATAAGCATACCCCAGCGGTCGAACACCAAAAGTTCATACTGCGGAATGTTTACACCGTAGGCAGTGAAAATATTGTTTTCTCCGTTTCCGTTTGGTGTGAATGCATTGGGGACGTAAATAGATGTTTCCTGCTCTACAATTATTGTGAGATAAGTTGTGTCTGAACAACCGCCTGCATCGGTAACTATTTGCATGGCTGTATAAATTCCGGGACCGGGATAAGTATGTGTTACGTTTCCGAAATTACAGCCAACAATAGAATCGCCATCGCCAAAGTAAAACACACAAGCAGTTCCGCCAATGGCTAAATCTGTAAACACCACATTGGGCGAAAGTTCGTTTACAGTTGATGTGTTTGAAATAACATCGGCTGTTGGCTGCACAAAAATTACAACCGGCCCAAACGAGAACGAATCAATACAACCTGCTCCCGACTGCGCAACAAGCGTAACTGTATAGCTTCCGGCAGTTTGGTAGGTATGTGAAGGGTTTTGTGATACAGAAACATTTTGCAGCCCCGATGCCGGATCGCCAAATGTCCAGCCGTAAACTGTTGCGCCGGTAGTGGTGTTTGTGAATGTTACAGTTGCCGGGGCACAATCGCCGGGCGATGCGGTGAAACTTACCTGCGGTGCCGGTGTTACATTCACCGTGTAGGCTTGTGTAGTGTTGCAGCCATTGCTGTCGGTAAGCGTGGCGTTGTATGTTGTAGTTACTGTCGGATTTACACTTTGTGATATGCCCGGAGGTAAACTATTGTCCCACGTTATGGTATAAGCACCCGTACCTCCTGTTGCTGCTGCGTTTATCACCGATGTGTCGCCGCTACAAATTGTGGGAGTTCCGGTTAATGTTAAACTTAGGGCTGCCGGTTGTGTAATGGTGTAATTAAGTGTGCTCGAACAACCGGAAGAATCGGTAATCAGCACAGCATAAGCACCGGCACACAAACCGGTTGCTGTATTGGTGGTACTGATGTTTGGCGACCAGGCATAAGTATATGGCGGTGTGCCTTGTGGTGTAACGCTCAGCGAGCCGTTGCAGTCGCCGTTGCAAGTGGCATTTACCTGAACTGAAGTTGCTGAAACACTGTTTTGTGCAGGCACAGTAACAACAAATGTATCAGGGATGCCGCACGAAACTACATCGGTAATCAGCACCGAGTATGTGCCCGCACAAAGACCAGTTGCCGTTGGCCCGTTTCCTCCGCTGGGAAGCCATTGATAGGTGAACGGACCAACACCGCCTTGCACGTTTGCGGTTGCGGTTCCATTGCAGGTATTGCAAATATCTGGTGTGTTGCTTGTGGTTGTGATGAATGATGATGAACACTGAATGAAATCAATAAAAACCCCCGAATCATAGTTGCAGTCAGAAGCATCGGCAATGGCGGCCTTGAAATGATAGGTTTGGCAAGGCACTAACCAAATTGTTGATGTAATTACTGTGGTCAGGCCGTTAAATTCAATCGTTGTCC
>JBKDHA010000221.1:0-28166 GCA_046335555.1 Bacteroidota bacterium | reverse complement strand
TTCAGTTTCTTTTCTCTAATTTTTACACTCATTTGGCTTGTTGTTAAAGTTTCCCCCGATTAGGAGTAACAAGCCGGGTAACAAATTCTGCTAAATTCTATTCAGATCAGTTCAACCGTATTCTAACCGGGGTTTCTCTTAAAACGGTCAATCCCCCGTGTTTGTTGCATTGTGTTGAACTGATCTGATTTTGTCTGAGTGTTTTTTTTGATCTTAAAGACCTCGAAGGTTTAGTGTGGTTTGACACACAACTATTTTTTGCAGCTGCATTTCCGCTACAGTCAGGGCTAGGCACCCATTTCACCTGTGTTCCAAAAAACCAATAAAAAATAGCGCCGTTAGCAATCAATTTCTACCTTTGCTCTATACCATGAAACGCATCTTCGCCTGGTTTTTCATTTTCATCTTCCTCAGCGGAACAACTGAGGCGCATGAGTTTTTGAAACTCCCGATGCTGTTTGACCACTACACAGAGCACAGCAGCCAGCGCCCGGAGTTAACGTTTCTTGACTTTCTGAACGAGCATTACTTAGGCAATGCAGCCCACTCGCACAGCCACGATCAGCTTCCGTTTCAGGGCAATCACCATAACCATATTCTTGAAATTCCCATTGACCAGCCTGTTCCTAACCAGTTGTGTCTGATGGTTCCGCTTGTTCATCCCGAACACAGTACACCAGTACTGTCCTTCATTCCCGAAGGGTGTACTTCCTCTGTTTGGCAGCCGCCAAAATTTTGAATTGTTTACACTGAAGAATTCCGGGAGCATTGTGCTTTCCGGCATCATTCTGTAACATTCTGAATAATTCCATTGTTATGCTAAACGCAGTTATCCGCTTTTCGATGCGGAACAAACTGGCAATAGGGCTGTTTGTGCTGGCTCTTATTGCCTGGGGAACATGGTCACTTACCCGGCTTCCCGTTGATGCCGTTCCCGACATTACCAATAATCAGGTACAAATTATTACCGTTACACCATCGCTGGCGGCACAGGAAGTAGAACGGCTCATTACATTTCCGGTTGAACAAACCATGGCAACCATTCCCGGCATTACCGAAATCCGTTCGGTTTCGCGCTTTGGTTTGTCGGTGGTTACGGTTGTGTTTTCTGAATCAACAGAAATTTATTGGGCACGGCAACAAATAGGCGAACGGTTACCGGCTGCACGCTCTGCTATTCCGCCGGGCACAGGAATTCCGGAAATGGCACCCGTTACCACCGGCCTCGGCGAAATTTACCAGTACACCCTTAACGTTAAGCCGGGCTACGAAAGCCGTTACACTACAATGGATCTGCGCACTATACAAGACTGGCAGGTGCGCCGGCAGTTGATTGGTGTTGAAGGCGTGGCCGAGGTAAGCAGCTTTGGCGGACATCTCCGGCAATACGAAATTGCGGTGAATCCTGATAAGCTTCGTGCAATGCATGTTTCGTTCGGCGATATTTTCTCGGCTCTCGAACGCAACAACCAGAACACCGGCGGTGCCTACATCGACAAAGAACCGAAAGCTTGGTTCATTCGCAGTGAAGGGCTTTTCGGAAGCCCCGAAGATATTGCCGGAGTGCTTATCCGCCAGAACGAAAACGGAACTCCGCTGCTCCTGCGCGATGTTGCAAGCGTAACCTTCGGAAGCGCTACACGCTATGGAGCAATGACCATTGACGGAAAAGGCGAAGCCGTTGGCGCTGTAGTGATGATGCTGAAAGGCGCAAACTCCTCGCAGGTAATTGAGCTGGTAAAAACGCGCATTGCACAAATCAACACTACTTTGCCCGAAGGAGTAAGCGTTGTTCCTTTTCTCGACCGAACTCGCTTGGTCGATAAATCAGTAAGCACGGTTATTACAAACCTGTTTGAAGGTGCGTTGATTGTAATTTTTGTACTGATTCTTTTTCTTGGCAATCTCCGCGCAGGCTTAGTTGTTGCTTCTGTAATTCCGCTTTCACTGCTGTTTGCCATTGGCATGATGGTGTTGACCGGCGTATCTGGCAACCTGATGAGTTTGGGGGCTATTGACTTCGGATTAATTGTTGACGGTGCTGTAATTATTGTTGAGGCAACGCTGCATCATTTGCAACTGCGGCAACCAGGTCGTTTGCTTCAGAATGAAATGAACATCGAAGTAGAATCATCGGCAAAACGATTGATGCGTTCGGCTGTTTTTGGTGAGTTGATTATTCTGATCGTTTATCTTCCAATCCTTGCCCTGTCTGGTGTTGAAGGCAAGATGTTCCGCCCGATGGCCGAAACGGTGGCGTATGCAATCCTCGGTGCATTTATTCTTTCGCTCACTTATGTTCCTGTCGTTTCATCGCTGCTGCTGAGTAAAAAAATAACCGGCAAAGTCACCCTTTCCGACCGCATGATTGGTGCTGTACGAAAAGCGTTTCTGCCGTTGCTTGATCGTGCGCTGCGCAAACCGGTTGCCATTATAAGCACTGCGGCTGCGCTGCTTGTTGGTGCTGTACTTCTTTTCGGAACGCTCGGCGGCGAATTTATTCCGACTCTCGAAGAAGGCGACTTTGCTGTTGAAATGCGATTGCTGAAAGGAAGTTCGTTGCAGCAAACTGTAAATACATCGCAGGAAGCAGCAAAGGTTTTGCGTGCAAATTTTCCGGAAGTAAAACACGTTGTTGCAAAAATCGGCAGCAGCGAAGTGCCTACCGATCCGATGCCTATTGAATCGGGTGATCTTATCATTACACTAAAAGATCGCGAAGAATGGACATCGGCCGAAACCCGCGAAGAACTTGCCGAAAAAATGAGTGAGGCGCTAAGTGTGATTCCCGGCGTTACGTTTGGTTTTCAGCAACCCATTCAGATGCGTTTCAACGAACTGATGACCGGTGCGCGGCAAGATGTTGCAGTGAAAATTTTTGGTGAAGATCTCGACACACTCACCAACATCGCCGCACGCATTTCGCGCCTCGTTCCGTCGATTGAAGGAACAAGCGATTTGTATGTTGAAGAGGTTTCCGGTCTCGAACAAATTGTGGTACGCATTAAACGCGAACAATTGCCGCTGTTCGGGCTGAATGTGGATGATGTAAACAGCACACTGCAAACAGCGTTTGCGGGCGCAGCAGCCGGACAAGTCTTTGAAGGCGAACGCCGCTTCGATCTTGTTGTTCGTCTCGACTCAATGCACCGCAACAACATTGAAGATGTGCGCGCATTGTATGTGACCGCGCCCGACGGCCATCAGGTTCCGATTACGCAGGTGGCCGATGTGCATACTGAAACCGGCGCCAACCAAATTCAACGCGAAGATGCAAAGCGCCGTCTTACCATCGGCTTCAACGTGCGCGGCCGCGATGTAGAATCGGTTGTGGAAGAGTTGCGCGGAAAAATTGAAGCGCAGATAAAATTGCCTCCCGGTTCGTTTGTAACCTACGGCGGACAATTTGAAAATCTTGTTGAAGCCCGCGGCCGGCTTGCTGTTGCTGTTCCGGTTGCATTGCTGCTGATTTTGCTGCTCTTGTTTTTCAATTTCGGCAATGTGCGGCACTCGCTGCTTATTTTCTCCGCTATTCCGTTTTCGGCAGTAGGCGGTATTGTTGCGCTCTGGCTGCGCGATATGCCGTTCAGTATTTCGGCTGGCGTTGGATTCATTGCCTTGTTTGGCGTTGCCGTACTCAACGGCATTGTACTTGTTGCCGAGTTCAACCGCCTCAAAGACGAAGAGCTTCCTGATGATTTGCTCAACGTTATACGCCGCGGCATTGCCGTTCGGCTGCGCCCGGTGCTTATGACTGCCACTGTTGCCTCACTCGGCTTTCTGCCTATGGCTATTTCAAACGGCGCAGGAGCCGAAGTGCAAAAGCCGCTGGCAACAGTAGTTATCGGCGGACTCATCAGCGCAACGCTGCTCACCTTGCTGGTGCTGCCGGTGTTGTATCTGCTCATCGAACAAAAATTTGCCAAACGCATGAAACTGAAAAATACCGTCGCCATGCTGGTGCTGGTTCCGCTGCTGCTGCTGAGCACAAATGCGCAGGCACAAACAGCGCTCCCGCTCGATTCGTGTGTGCAAATGGCGCTGCGCAGCAGTCCGAAACTGAAAGCTGCCGATGCCGCAGTTGCACAGCAGCAAACACTTGTGCATTCAACGCGCATACTCGGAACCACACAGGCCGAATATTCGCAGGGCAACATCAACAGTCCGCTGCGCGATAATATGATTACTGTTTCGCAGAGCGTAGTTTCTCCGGCGCTGTTAGTAAGCAGCCGCAACTTAGCACGTGCGCAGGTTGGAGCACAAGTTGCCGCACAAAATTTAACCCGCAGCGAGTTAATCCTCGAAGTAAAACAAATCTGGCTGCTGCTTGCTGCCATGAAACAGCAGGAAAAACTGCTGATGCGGCACGACAGCCTGATGCAGCAAAATGAACAAGCAGCAAAGCGGCGCTACACAGCCGGTGAAGGCACTCTGCTCGAACAATCGGTTGCCGGCAGCGAACGGATGCTGGTGCAGCAGCAACTCCTGCAGCATCAGGCCGAGATACGCGCTACCGAACAAGTGCTGCAGTTGCTCACGGGTTCTGCGCAACCGGTAACCGCGCTTATCAATGTGCGGCCGCAACTTTTGGTCTGGCCGGTTTACGACTCGCTGCGGCTGACAGCTTCACCGCAGTTGCAGTTAGCGCAGCAAACTACAGCAGTTGCCGCAATGGCTGCGCGTACCGAAAAAGCAAAACTCTGGCCCGAGTTTACTGCCGGTTATTTTAACCAAAGCATTACCGGCTATCAAATTATTAACGGGCAGGAAGTGTTTATCGGCAGCAATCAGCGGTTCGATGGTTTCAGGGCGGGTGTAAGTTTTCCGCTCGGTGCGGGAGCACAATCGGCACGCATAAAAGCTGCGAAACTTGGTCAAACTGTTGCCGAAGAAACATTGGCACAGCAAACACTTGAACTGCGCATGCAACTGCTGCGGCTTGAGCAGGAACGACAAAGTTTAAACACGCTCATCGGTGTTTACAGTACACAACTGCTGCCGCAAGCCGATCTTCAGGAAACACAAGCCATTGCAGCACGCAGCAGCGGAAGCATCAGTCAAACCGAATACCTGCAGGCCATGGCACAGGTACTTTCTATCCGCCTGCGTCATCAGCAACTCATTCAGTCTTACAATCAGCTCGCCACAGAATTTAGTTTTCTGTGCGGCACATTATAATTCATTGCTATGAAAACCACTTCATTATTTTCATTCTTTTTGATGACGCTTGCCATCGTGTCGTGCAAATCGAAACCCGCTGAAGAAGCGTTTGTCGCGTCGAGCGGAGTCGAGACGCTACAAACCATTACACTTACACCTGAACAATTGAAAACCGCCGGCATACAAACCGGCACACTGCAAAGCATCGAAATGGGCGGAAGCATAACTTGCAACGGCATGGTAGATGCGCCGCCGCAGAATCTGGTTTCGGTATCGGTACCTATCGGCGGCATTGTGCGCAGCACCGAAATGCTGCAGGGCATGCGCATCCGCAAAGGCGATGTGCTGGCGGTGCTCGAACATCCCGACTACATAAAACTGCAGCAGGATTATCTCGAACAGCATGCCGCATTAACGCTGGCCGAATCTGAATTCAAACGGCAGCAGGAACTGAGCGCAGGCAACATAAACGCACGCCGCGATCTGGAAAAAGCCGAGGCCGCCGTTCTCACCGCTCGCGCCCGCACCAGTGCCGGAGCCGCACAACTGCAACTGCTCGGCCTCTCGCCCGAAAGCATCCGCGCAAACGGTATTGCAAAAAGCATCCGGGTTACAGCACCCATCAGCGGCTATGTTACCAAAGTAAATGTGAATGTGGGCAAATTTGCCGCGCCCAACGATGTGCTTTTTGAATTGGTAGATACCGAACACCTGCACGTTGAACTCACCGTTTACGAAACCGATCTGCCGCGTGTGCGCGAAGGACAAACCATCCGCGTGCTGATTCAGGGGCAGGATGATTCGGTGCGCACAGCAAAAGTATATCTCATCGGCCGCGAAATTCATACCGACCGCACCGTGCGCATACACGGGCATTTAGACAAAGAAGACCCGCACCTCCTGCCCGGCATGTTTGTAAAAGCCAGCATAGAAACCGGCGCACACACCACCAAAGCCCTGCCCGATGCATCAGTGGTGAGCTACGGCGGAAAAACGTATGTGTTTACTGCAGATGCCGGCAACCGGTTTACACCGGTAGAAGTAACCGCCGGGCTGCACAGCAACGGGCTTACAGAAGTGCGGCTGCCGGAAGGTATAAACCCTGATGCGAAATTCGTAACGAAAGGTTCGTATGCCTTGCTGGGGGTGATGTTTAATGCAGAGGAGGAGTGATTTTGTTTGGCTCAAACCTTCGCGGTTTTTGAAACCGCGAAGGTTTGAGCTCTTGTGGCTCTGCAGTTGATGTTTACCAGATGCCTGTTTAAGCGGGCAGCGTGAATCTGCGCGCTCTTTTAGCTAAGATTATCAAAACTTATTTGTGTCGTTATTACAATAAAGGACGCAACATATTTCTTATATTTATACCTCTAAATAGTTGACCAACGATGAAATCTCTGGATATTAATACTGTTCTTATTGATGGATACCTGAAACTGCTTGACAATTTGAGTCCAAGTAATAAACTTGATCTTATTTCAAAATTAACGATCTCGGTTAAAACAGATCTCGGCGATAAAAAATCTGAATTTTATAACGCTTTCGGGGCTTGGGATAAAAAGGAAAGTGCGGAAAAGATTATTGATTCAGTTAAAAAGAGCCGTTCGTTTAATCGCAAAACAGAATCATTTTGAAACAATATTTGATCGATACAAATATTTGTATTTATTATATAAAAGGGTTGTTTAACTTGAACGAAAAATTTCTTGAAGTTAATCCAGACAACTGTTTTATTTCTGAAATTACATTAGCCGAATTAATGTTTGGGGTGGAGAACAGCGAGAAGAAAGAGAAAAATCAAAAGGCTTTAGATGATTTTTTGTCGGGAGTTAAAGTGATTCCAATTTTTCATGCGCTAAGTCATTACGCAAAGGAAAAAGCCAGACTGAGAAAAGCAGGGACACCAATTGATGATTTTGATTTGTTAATCGGCACATCTGCAATTACACACAACCTTGTTTTAGTCACCAACAACACCGCTCATTTTAAGCGTATTAAGAACATAAAGGTTGAAGATTGGACGAAATAGGGCTTCTGTATTGCAAATAACCACCTTGTCTGAAGCTTCTTTCTTTTAAATCCAATCTTTCCGCTTTTGCCTGATACATTTATATCTCAAATTCACAGAAGCCATCATCTGCAAAGAGTGACCTTTGGCAGCGAAATTCGTAACGAAAGGTTCGTATGCCTTGCTGGGGGTGATGTTTAATGCGGAGGAGGAGTGATTTTTAAAGTTTAAACCTTCGAGGTTTCAAAAGCCTCGAAGGTTTAAACATTAAAAATCAACAACACTATTTCACAAACAACTCTCCGGCAATATCTTTCCAGTGATAAAAGTGAAAGGTTTTGTTATCCGACATCGCTACAAAAAGACCGGAAGGAAATCCGGGAAGAGCAACTGCAGTAACGTCTGAACCATCGCTCTGATTTGCTTCTACTTTTACGGTTCTGAGCAACGAGTGTTTGTGTGCGTTACCCTGATCTCCTTCTCTTGGAAAGAGGCGGAATTTATTGGCTTGCTGATCAGACACAACAATATAGCCTCGTTTATTGCCACTGTTGTAAATAGAAATTCCCTCGTGATCTCCTGCAAATCCGTCTTGTGCAAAAAGAGCAAGTTCATCATTTCCCTTTGCAGGATCAGCGAAATACTTGCGTACACCAACACCTTCGTCGGAGTAATAGATGAAACCAAGTTCATCATCAACAGCAATTGCTTCTATTTCCTTTTTGCCCGAGTACTTCCCAAATTTGCGAAGTAATTTTGCTGTTAATATTCCAGACGAATCGGCAAGCCGGTATTGCCAGAGATACGTTGCGTCAACAGGTCCGTTTTTTCTTCCGATAATTACATCTACCTCGCCCCTGTTGTTTTTATAGCAGGCAACACCCATGAGATCGCGATACCCTTCACCAGACTCACCTACAAATACATCAATTCCGCCATTGTCGATAGCCTTCATGTCGGGCAAACTGAATACGCGTATTTTACTGGTAAACCGTTCGGCAACAACAGCAATATCGGTTGACTGTCCTTTCCAGATAAAGCCATATTCGATATCCACATTATTGGGGCGTTTCAGTCCGTGTATTGTTTTGCCGGGAACTTCTTTTCCGCTGAGGTCAAAAACATAAAGCGCACCGTCTTCATCTTTATCGGTCCCCAGAATAAGGCTTTTCGCTGGATCTAGGGGGTTAATCCAGATTGCCGGATCATCGGTATCGTGTGTTGTGGTGTCGGTAACAACAGCCGGTTTTATTGGCAATGTGTCAACTACAACACTATCGGCCTGATGTGTTGTTGGTTTTTTTTCGTTATTGCTACAGGCGGCGGCAGAAAGCAAGAGCAGAGCCAGTACAGTATTCTTTTTCATATACAAATTAGCGTGTTAAAGTAAGCGTAATATCGGAAGTCTGATTATCCCCATCGTCACCGCTTAACGTCAGTGTTAGCGTATTTCCTGAACGGTTAAACTCTCCGCTGTATTCAACTTCGCGTATTGTACCGTCTGAATTTTCCAGCTCCACAATAAAAGCAATTTCTCCGCTCTGTGCATCATCGGTAATTTCATCTATTTCGCCTTCAACCTCAATTTCAATATTAACCGTGTCAATTACAGAGCACTCTTCTACAACTTCCGTAGCAATAAGTGTGATTACAAACTTTGTTTCTTCGGGAGTAATTTCAACACTAATACCGTCTATATCGGCAGATACGAGTGGCGAAACATCTTCATCAGAAAGTTCAAGTAATGTGCGAACACCATTTAGTTGAGTGGTATCGTTATGATCGATTGCCCATTCCCCGAAAACTTGTTCATCGTCATACAGTCTGAATTCCGATTTCAGGGTTGTGTTTACAACTACTCCCGATGTTTCCTGCGAAAGTCCGGTAAGCGAAAAGGTAAAGCCGCGATCATCTGTATTCACAACATTATCGTCTGTTACAGCAACATCTAATTCAAACTCAAGGACAACTGCTGTTGTTCCGGTTGGGAAAAGAAAAGAGCCTTTTCCGGTGTTGCTGTCAAACTGAAAATCCAAATCAATATTCAGATCATCTGATGTTGTGCAATCGTCGATTTCATAAAAAGCATTACCGCCCAAAATGTAGTTATTCCATGCCGAAAATCCGGCAGCATCACTGAGTTCAAAGTTAACGCGAACCTGTTCTGAAAGCGGAATTGAAATGCCCGAAGGGTTTTGTCCCGATATATCTATTCTGTCGGTAAGCTTTACCTCTATTTCAACTTTATCCGCGTCTTCGCGTTCGTAAATGTTTTCCTCGTCAACTATAATTTGTTGAGGGAATTTATCGGCATCAAGCGGATTAACCACATCAAGATTTTCTTTTGAGCAGGATGTGATCAGTGCAAGAGCGCACAATGAAAATATGATTGTTTTTTTCATGGCTGTATCAGATTAGAAGTCAAATTTTACACCAACTCGCGACCACCATGAATAGTATTCGCGCTGAACGATATAATTTTCGTTGCCCATAAATGTTTCGAAGGGCTGATTGGTGAGGTTGAGGAATTCTGCAAAAACACGGAATTTTTTAAATGTATAACCGGCAGTAGCATCAAGCTGCATACGGCTGCGCACATAGAGGTCAAAATCTGTTGTTGTTCCAACCTCACTCAGGTATTGTCCATTGAAGTTAAGTGCACAGCGCAGTGAAAAACCTTTGTACTCATACATCAGGGTTGCATTGCCAAGATGGCGCGACTGACCCGGTAGTGTAATTGTTTCTTTAAGGTTGGGGTTTCCGGAATCGGCCAGACGGCTTTGAATTGTGGCTGCTGAAGCGGTGTAGGTATAGTTGAAATAAACGCCTAATCCGCTGAGTGCTCCTGGCAAAAAACGGAGATTGTGCTGATAGGCAATTTCTCCGCCAAGCAGATTAGCCCGTTCACCGTTTTGTGCCTGAACAATATCAACCAGTAATTGCTGGTTACCCAGATAGGGCTGATTGAAGTTAACAGCATTGTAGATAAAGCCATCGAGCTGTTTCCAGAAAGTTCCTGCCGAAATAATACCCACATTGCTCAGATAGTGCTCTAAAAGCAGATCAATGTTGGTGGCTGTTACAGGCTTCAGAGCTGCGTTGCCAATTGTTACAACGCGGTCTTCGAGGTTGGCTTCCTGCGCCGGAATTATTTCGCTGAAATTGGGACGTGCATAAGAGCGGGTTGCAGCAAAACGGAAGTTTGTCCGCTCACGCGCAGCAAAACGAAGCTGAATCTGCGGTAAAATAAAACCATAGGTTGTATTGCCGCTTACGGGAACAATAGCCTGAAGATCTCCGTTGGGCGCAATCACCACATCACTTGATGTATAACTTACTTTAGAAAATTCATACCGAACACCGCCGATGATTACCAACCGTCCAAACGACTGACGATCCATTACATATCCGGCAATTACATTTTCTTCTGCGGTAAATGCTTCCAGAGCTTCGTCAATTGACTTGTCTTCAATCTGCATTTCAAACTGAGCCGGGTTTGCATTGAAATAATTAATCATTGAACCCATGCTGAGAGAAGGCGAAAAAGCATAAGCGCCTCCGAGGAAATTATCATCGGCAGATGCTTCCTGAAAATAATTTAATTCCGGGATGACTCCCTGTGCTTCATACACAACCTGATTTATTGAATAAGACTTTGTCTTGAAACGTGCTTTAGCCCCGAAACGAATTTCGCCTTTGCTCGACTGAATGGTTGTTGGAATCGAAAAATTAAACTTACCGGTTAAGTTCCGATCTTTTGCCAATGTGCTTCCAATTTCGAGTGCATCAAATCCGTATTGCGAATTATCGAGATAACCGGGTGCTGTTAAGGTCGGATACTGCTGTCCGAAATAGCCTACAGAAGACGGAACACCGGCAATAAATACAGATGAATAATCGTACGGCGTATTTTGAAATGCAAACGAAGACGATAATTCATAGTCAAATCTGAAGTGAGGAAATGTATGACGGCCGCCCAGGTTGAATGAAGAAATTCCCTGTGCTTCAAAACGGTCTTTGAGTTCGTACTCAACTTCACCATCTTCAGGAATAAAGCTGTAACGGCGACGCCATTCACGATCGGTAAAGCGATTGTACATACCTCTGAAATAAAGCTCGCTGTTGGAATTTAAGCGATAATCGAACGTGAGACTGGCGGCAGAGCGTGTGCGTGTTAATGTATAATCGCGCAGTTCAAATACATCATCGGTCGAGTCTTTGGTGCCGTTCATATCGCGCTCCCAGTTGTCGGAACCGAGGTTATTCTGGTAATGAGTAAGATTAATAAGCAAACCGGCTTGCTGGCGGCTACCGAATCGTTGTCCGTACTGCAATCCGCCCTGTCCGTTAACTTGTCCGGTAAGCGCATTGTAGCCACCCACCAGCGAACCGCTGAAGCGGGGCACGCTGTCTTGCGCCTTTCGTGTAATAAGGTTTACCGAGCCACCAATTGCATCGCCATCCATATCGGGCAGCAGGCTTTTATGAATTTCCATAGACGCAAGCTGGTCGGAAGGAACAGCATCAAGCGCCACGTATCGAACACCGGCCTCGGGTGAAGGAATTTGTTCGCCGTTGATGCTTACGTTGGTAAACTTCGGAGCAAGGCCGCGTACAAGTACATAGCGTCCTTCGCCCTGATCACGTTCAATGTTTACACCGGGTACGCGCTGCATCGCCTCGGCAGCGTTGGGATCAGGGAAACGACCGATCTGCTCAGAAGAAACAATATTTACAATATTATCAGCCGTGCGCTGCTGATTGAGTGCGCGAGCCTGTCCGCTCAAATCACCACTAATTGTAACTGCATTCAACTGACGCACATCGGGTCTGAGGCTAACGTTGAGGATGCGTGTTTCGCCGGCGGTAAGCACAACCTTCACAGTATCGGCTGTATAACCTAGATAAGCGAATACAATGTTGTGCGTGTCTGCCGGAATATTGAGCTGCCACGATCCGTCGAGCGAAGATGCTGTGCCGGCAGAAGAACCCAACACCTGTATTCTGCATCCGGGAAGAGGTGCTCCCGTTTGCTGATCGTTTACGCTTCCCTTAACCAACGCGTTTTGCCCAAAAACGGCAAACGGGGTAAGAAAAAGCAGGATGGGGAAAATTGCTTTTTTATACATTGCTTTTTTTTCTGCAAGTATGCCCCGCGTATGTTAGGTAATTAGAAAATGCCACGAAACAAACAGGCAACACCCAAAACACCAGCGTAAACACACCATATACGCGCCGCAAAATTCACGCACAATTGTCTGATAAAGAACATACTGCGCGGGGTGAAAGTTCGGATTAAGTAATGCTTAGCAAATTGTTATGCCGTGTTTCTGTTTCTCCCAGCTTACCTAAAAACTCAGAGAGATTGTCTTTACCGGTAATTTTCAATCGTTTCCGCAAACGGTAACGGGCAATTCTCAAGCTGTCTGGAGTAATTCCCAGAACCGTGGCAACTTCCTTTGGTTCAATATTCATTCTGAGCAGTGCGCAGAGTCGTTGTTCGCCGGCAGAAATATCGGGCAGGTGTTTTTTCAGTTCATCAAAAAAACTAATGTGTACCTGAGCAAAAAAATGCTCGAACTGCAGCCAGTAATCATCTTTTCTAAAATTGATTTCAATGCTTTTTGATGTTTCGCGCAACATTTTGTTTTTCTGCACACCGTCTGTTCGTAATGACTCAAGCAATGTTTTCTGAATATCTTCAAGCACTTTATTTTTTTCTATTAACTGAAGCGTGTACCACGATAGCGACTGACTTCGCAGTTCCAGTTCACGCTGCAGATACTTCTCCTGAAGATTGTGGTTATTTACTTCTGCTTCGAGCTGTTGTTCCCTTAGCTTAACATTATCCAGCTCAATCTGAAGTAATTTTTGTTCCACCTCAAAAACCCGGTTTTGCTCTGCAATAATTTTTTTATTGCTTTTGATTTTTTGCCATTGCCACCCGGCAACAGCAATAATCATTAATGTTGCAGCCAGTAAACCCCAACGCCTCAAACTGTCGATTCTCGCATTCTGGGCAAGAAGTTGTATCTCTTTATCTTTCTTTTCTGTTTCGTAAAATGACTCGAGCAGAGCCATTTGCCGGGCACCTTCTTCGGCATAAATAGCTTCTGTTTGCTGATAAGCTGTATCAAGATATTGATGCGAAACATAATAGTTGTTTTCATCAGCATAAATTTTAGAGAGGTCGCGCAGGGCACTTCTTTCCTGATAGCGGCTTCCAAGAACACGGGCACCGGCCAGAGCCTGAGTCGTGTATTGTTTTGCCAATTCACGATTCCCTGTTTTTCTGAATACATCGCCCAGATTATTCAGATTAATTACCCGATCCTCTTCTCTTCCAAGCCGGGTATTGATCTGCATTGCGGTAAAAAAATACTTCCGGGCTTCTTCATATTGCCCTTTATCTTCATAAATACTGCCAATGTTTTCGCTTATTTCGGCATAAAGTGCGGAGTCGGTTGTGCCCTGAATTTTTTCCAGCGCATTGTTATGATAAATCAATGAGCTGTCCGACAATCCTTTCTTTTCGAACAGATGCCCGATACGGGTTAGAACGCGGGCTTCCGCTACAGGATCTTCAAGCTGCTTTGCAAAATAGAGCGCCTGGCGTTGCTCGCGTTCTGCAAGTCCCGGCTGCCGCGAAAAATAATAGGTTGTTCCCAGTGCAGAGTGTATTTCTGCCTGCCTGCGAATATTGTTTTGCTTACTGTAAATTGTTAATGCCTTCTGCAAATAAACAATACTCTGAGAAAAAGCACCTTGCAGGTAAAAGAACTCTCCCAGCTCCTGATGCGCTTCTGCTTGTGCTGTTTCATTGCCCGATGATTCGGCCCGACTGATTTTTTCCTTCAACAGACTCATTGCCGAGTCGGGGTTGACACCGGGAAACAGGTCGGATTGCTCATGCAGTGTTTGCGTTGATGCAGTTTGCGAACAAAGCAACAACGAGAAAAGATATGAAAAAAGGAACAATAGCTGTTTCATTTTGTAAATGTGGTATTCTGAAACAACCTCGGGTTTACCAAAACATTAAGATTAACAACGCCCCTGTTTTTAGACACTAATAATCAGCCCATTTCAAAATTTCCGAACTGGCATGTTGCCTTTTTGTTTACGGCTTTGAGACAGTATTAACATCAAAATCTACTCCTGCCAATGCAGTGGATATGAATTTTTATGCTGTAATCAGGATTTACAGAAGTGCGTTTGCCGGAAGGTGTTGGTGCTGATGCGAAATTCGTAACGCAAGGTTCGTATGCGCTGCTGCGAGTGATGTTTAATGCGGAGGAGGAGTGATAAGATTCAGGGGTAAAACGGTGGTGAGCTTGGTTTGATCTGCAATTTCCCCCGTTTCACCCCCGCCCCTTAACCTTCCGGCGCAAACGGGGCATTTTTCACCTCAAACTAACATCCGGTTTGGATTATTCGCGTATTTTTACGCCCGCCCGGAAAAAGCCCAGTGCGGATTTCGTGGCTTTTGAACAAGTTGCTAACTGCATTGTTGCATTAATAAAACCCGGTTATGACAGGCTCTGCCCGCGATTATTTGCCGATTGTGTTCACCTTTATTGTGGCCGGCGGCTTTGTGGCAACCACCCTCGTGGTTACCCACCTCCTCGGTCCCAAGCGCAAAACCAAGAAAAAACTCGACACCTTCGAATGCGGTATCGAAATACAGGGCAATGCCCGCGTACCGTTTTCGGTGAAATATTTCATTGCGGCCATTTTGTTTGTGCTGTTCGACGTGGAAGTAATTTTCATGTACCCGTGGGCGGTGAACTTCAAACAACTTGGCGTAGTGGGCATGATTGAGATGTTCTCTTTCATGGCCTGTTTCATTATCGGATTCTACTACATCATTAAACGCGGTGCGCTGAAGTGGGAAGACTAACCCGGCAGTGCAAAACCAACTAAAACCGACTGTGCTATGAGCGAATTAGAAGTGACGCGGACGAAGCTGGAAATGGCAAAAACACCCGACGGAATTGAAGGTCCGGGGTTCTTTGCAACATCGCTTGAAAAAGTAGTGGGCATGGCCCGCAAAAACTCTTTGTGGCCGCTACCGTTTGCCACCTCGTGCTGCGGCATTGAGTTTATGGCTACAATGGCCTCGCATTACGACCTCGGCCGATTCGGCTCTGAGCGTCTCAGCTTCTCGCCCCGCCAGGCCGATTTGCTGATGGTAATGGGAACTATTTCTAAGAAAATGGGTCCGGTGCTCAAACAAGTATATGAGCAAATGGCCGAACCCCGCTGGGTGCTTTCGGTTGGTGCTTGTGCATCGAGCGGCGGCATTTTTGATACTTACAGTGTGCTGCAAGGCATCGACCGGGTGATTCCGGTTGACGTATATGTGCCGGGATGCCCGCCCCGTCCGGAGCAAATTCTCGAAGGCATTCTCAAAATTCAGGAGCTGGTGGAAAACGAATCGTTCCGCCGCCGCGACTCGGCCGAGTACAAAGCCCTGCTCAACTCTTACGGAATCGAATAAAAAGCCACTCCGGTTGCATCGGAAGGTGCAGCCAGGCATTGCTGCTTAGCCAATGAATACTGCACAACACGTTACCGCACTCAACCAGAAAGCACAGTCGCTGCACGATACCGTGCTGGCGCGCATCAGCGAACGCTTCGCCGATGCTGTGCTGAGTTCGCGCATCGACTACGACTTCCCGGTGTTTATCATCACCCGCGAAGCCATTTATGATGTGCTGAAGTTTCTGAAGGAAGATGAGCAACTCAACTTCCACTTTCTGACCACAGCCTGCGGTTTGCATTTCCCTGATCATAGCGGCCGCGAAATGGCCATGATGTATCAGTTGCACAACATGCCGGCTAACACACGCATCCGCCTCATTGTACATTTCCCTGAGCAGGATGCGGTTATGCCTACCATCACCACACTCTGGCCGGCCGCAAACTGGATGGAGCGCGAAACCTGGGATTTCTTCGGCATTTCGTTCAAAGGGCATCCGAACCTCAAGCGCATTCTGAACATGGAAGACATTACTTTCTTCCCGCTGCGCAAAGAGTTTCCCCTCGAAGATCAAACCCGCGAAGACAAAGACGATTCGATGTTCGGCCGCTGAGCCGTTAACCATATTAAGCTGAACGCAGCATGAACTCAAACGATATCGGCAAACTGGCAGAACCCGAAGAAAAGGTGTACACCACCCTTAACCTCGGGCCCACACACCCCGCCACGCACGGCATTTTCCAAAACGTGCTCAAGATGGATGGTGAGATTATTGTGGAGGCCGAACCTACCATCGGCTACATTCACCGCGCCTTTGAAAAACTGGCTGAACGCCGTCCGTTCAACCAAATCACTCCGATTACCGACCGCCTCAACTACTGCTCATCGCCCATCAACAACATGGGCTGGCACATGACGATGGAAAAACTTATCGGTGCCGAAATTCCGAAGCGTGTGCAGTATATGCGCGTGCTGGTAATGGAACTTTCGCGCATTGCCGATCACATCATCTGCAACTCAGTAATTGGTGTGGATACCGGAGCAATGACCGGCTTCCTTTACATCTTCCAGTGGCGCGAAAAAATCTACGAAATATTTGAAGAGATTTGCGGAGCACGTCTTACTACAAATATTGGCCGCATCGGTGGGTTTGAGCGTAACTTCTCGCCCAAGGTTTGGGAAAAGATTGATGATTTTGTTGCCAACTTCCCGAAAGGGCTGAAAGAGTTTGAAGCCCTGATTGAGCGCAACCGCATTTTTATGGATCGCACCATAAAAGCCGGCCCGATTACCGCAGAAATGGCATTGGCTTACGGCTTCACAGGTCCCAACCTGCGTGCTGCCGGTGTTGATTATGATGTGCGTGTGATGAATCCATATTCTTCTTACGAAGATTTTGATTTCATGGTACCCATTGGCATACACGGTGATGTTTATGACCGTTTTATGGTGCGTGAAAAAGAAATGTGGGAGAGTTTGAGCATCATTAAACAAGCCATCCAAAAAATCGACCGCAACGATCCTGTGTTTAGCGGCGATGTGCCGGAGTTTGTGCTTCCCGAAAAAGCGGAAGTATATAACAATATGGAAGCGCTGATCTATCACTTCAAAATTATTATGGGCGAAACTGAAGTTCCGGCCGGTGAAGTTTATCACTGCGTTGAAGGCGGCAACGGCGAACTTGGTTTTTACCTTGTTAGCGACGGCGGCCGCACACCTTACCGTTTGCATTTCCGCCGCCCTTGCTTCATCTACTATCAGGCATATCCCGAAATGATTAAAGGCAGCATGCTGTCGGATGCAATTCTGACCATGTCGAGCATGAACGTTATTGCCGGAGAATTAGACGCATAAAAGAGAACAACCGATTGCAGTTGCAATCAACAGAATAACCATGAGTACAAACAACCTTCAGTTCACGCCCGAAACACTGGCACTGGTTCACAAAATCATTGCCCGTTATCCGGAAGGTCGTCAGAAATCGGCACTGCTGCCGTTGCTGCACCTGGCTCAAATGGAATTTGACGGATGGCTGAGTGCGCCCGCTATGGATTACGTGGCAAGCCTGCTCAACATCAAGCCAATTGAAGTTTATGAGGTGGCTTCGTTTTACACGATGTTTAATCTTAAACCGGTTGGCAAATGCTTAATTGAAGTTTGCCGCACTGGTCCGTGCTGGCTGCTCGGTGCCGAAGATCTTGTGCGCCACATCGAGAAAAAACTCGGCATCAAAGACGGCGAAACCACTGCCGACGGCATGTTTACACTGAAAACAGTGGAATGTCTGGCGGCCTGCGGAACTGCTCCGGTAATTCAGATCGGCGAAACTTACCACGAAAACCAGACTTGCGAGTCGGTTGACGGTTTGCTGAACGATCTTCGCAGCAAAGGCGAACGCAAAACACATTTCGACAAGAAATATATCAACGCATAAATCAGCGGCTCTATGGGCAAACAATTACTGCTCGAACATATTAACGTTCCCGGCATCGACCGGATGGACGTTTACCGTGCCAACGGGGGCTACAAAGCGCTGGAAAAAGCGCTGAAGATGAAGCCCGAAGAGGTGGTGGAAGAGGTGAAGAAATCGGGCCTTCGCGGTCGCGGCGGTGCGGGCTTTCCCACGGGTATGAAGTGGAGCTTTCTGGCCAAGCCCGAAGGCGTTCCGCGCCATCTGGTGTGTAATGCCGACGAGTCGGAGCCGGGCACTTTCAAAGACCGCTTCCTGATGCAAAAAAACCCGCACATTCTCATCGAAGGCATGATCCTTTCGAGCTTTGCGCTGGGTGCTAACGTGTCGTACATCTACATCCGCGGCGAGCTGCTGTATGTGTATCACATCCTCGAAAAAGCCATTGCTGAAGCTTATGCAGCGGGCTTTCTCGGTAAAAATATTATGGGCTCGGGCTTTGATCTTGAGCTGTATATGCAGCCCGGCGGAGGTGCCTACATCTGCGGCGAAGAAACCGCGCTGCTCGAATCACTCGAAGGCAAACGCGGCAACCCGCGCATCAAGCCGCCGTTTCCGGCTGTTTCGGGCGTTTGGGGTCGTCCGACTGTTGTAAATAACGTTGAAACCATTGCCGCAACCGTTCCCATCATTAACATGGGCGGCGAGGAATATGCTAAAATCGGTATCGGTAAAAGCACAGGAACCAAGCTTATTTCGGCTTGCGGACATATTAACAAACCCGGTGTATATGAAATTGAACTCGGCCTGCCGGTTGAGGAATTCATTTACTCCGAAGAATACTGCGGCGGCATCCGCAACGGAAAGAAACTGAAAGCCGTTGTGGCCGGAGGTTCTTCTGTGCCGATTCTTCCCGCACACCTCATTACAAAAACCGCAAAAGACGAACCGCGTCTGATGAGCTACGAATCATTGGCCGACGGCGGTTTTGCAACCGGAACCATGCTGGGCTCGGGCGGATTTATTGTGATGGATGAAACCACTAGCATTGTAAAGAACCTCTGGAACTTTACCCGCTTCTATCATCACGAAAGTTGCGGACAATGCTCGCCCTGCCGCGAAGGCACAGGCTGGATGGAAAAAGTACTCCACCGCATTATTGATGGCCACGGCAAACAAGAAGATGTTGATCTGCTCTGGGATATTCAAAGTAAGATCGACGGAAAAACCATTTGCCCGCTTGGCGATGCGGCTTCGTGGCCTGTAGCTTCTGCTATTCGTCACTTCCGTGCCGAGTTTGAAGCCTACATCAACAATCCTTCGTCTATTAAAGACGAGAAGCATTACTACAACGTGCGCAACGAGAAAGCGCCGGTGGCCTAACTGAAATAAAAATGGGAATGGTTTACGCCAATATTAAGCTCACGAATCCGCGCAACGCAGACCTTCAGCCAATGGAGGTTAGTGCGCTTGTGGATACAGGAGCATACTGGCTTTGCATTCCCGAACACGTGCAGTTGCAGCTTGAGCTTACGGAGCTTGAAAAGCGCGAAGTAACATTGGCCGACGGTAAGAAGCAGATTGTACCTTACGTAGGCCCGGTGCAGATTAATTTCGAAAACCGGATGTGCTTTACAGGAGCGCTGGTGCTCGGAAATACTGTTCTTCTTGGCGCAATTCCGATGGAAGACATGGATGTCCTTGTACATCCGCTGAAACAAAAATTAATGGTCAATCCCGAGAGCCCGAATATTGCGGCGGGTCTCGTTATGTAATGAATCATGGTTAGCCCGAAACTCATATTGTGTATTGTAATCACCGCTATGGTGATTACAATTGCTTTATGTTTTGGTTACGTACAAAAAATGATTCTTATTGACTCATATAAAGTCCAACTTAGCGATAACACCTACACAGTGGCATATGTAGGAAAATCGCCAGAAAATCAGGCTCGTATCGTTGATATCTATATTAAGTTTTTTAGCAGTGCTGTAGTTTCTATTTCTGCAATAATTGCTGTTTTTACTTATATGCGTAATGGCCGTCTTGAACGTGCAAAATGGTTAAGTGAGTTGCATGAAAAATTCTTCGTGGACGAGAAATATGGTAAAATGCGAAAACTTCTGGACTACAAAAATCCCGAAGCCGACTACGCTAAACTATCCGAATCGTTCCCCAATAGAGAAGAAAACAACAATGTTGACAATGAAGAACTGCTGGTTAACTACCTGAATTTCTTTGAATTCATTGCTGTACTCGAAAAACGGAATCAGTTAAGCATTGGCGAAATCAATGATACCTTTGGGTATTATATTTCACAGCTAAGGGCACATAAATGGATTGTAGATTCTCTGCACCTTTATCAATTCAAAAACCTGCCAAATCTAGTCAATAAAATAACCGAAGAAAACAGATTATAAGAACAACTATCAGCGGCATTTACTTCACCGAGTAGTTCAATACAATGAGACCACAATCAAAACATATCGAATACATTTTCGTATACGGCTCTCTTCGCCGCGATGCGAAAAATGACGTGTTTGAGGAAGTGAGGCCTCATCTTCAATACGTGGGTGTTGGTTCGTTTCCCGGGTTGTTATTTGATCTGGGGGAATATCCGGGAGCTGTACTCACTGATGAAAAAACTTCGTCGAAAGTAAAAGGAGAGTTATATACCATTGAAGAAAGCCGGAATGAAGTATTGCGGACACTCGACGATTATGAAGAGTATTTTCGCGACAGTATTTCAAAATCACTGTTTATTCGTAAGCGTGTAGATGTAACCTTACGCAACGGAAAAGAAGTAAACAGTTGGGTTTATTTATTTAACAAAAAACTACTTCACAGCAAACCTGTGAAACAAATACCTTCCGGGGATTATCTCCGGTTTATTAAGTCGAAGAATCATGCCTAAAGTAACAATAGACGGACACGAAATCGAAGTACCGAAAGGCACAACGATATTGCAGGCAGCACGGATGATCGGGCACGAAGTTGCTCCGCCAGCCATGTGCTACTACTCGAAGCTGAAAACCAGCGGCGGCTACTGCCGTACCTGCATCGTGAAAGTAACCAAGGGCTCGGCGCAAAACCCGAACCCGATGCCGAAACCCGTTGCCTCGTGCCGAACGGAGGTTATGGACGGAATGGAAGTGGTGAACTTCACTTCGCCCGATGTGCTTGAAGCGCGCAAAGGTGTAGTTGAATTCCTGCTCATCAACCACCCGCTCGATTGTCCGGTTTGCGATCAGGCCGGCGAATGCCACCTACAGGATCTCGGCTACGAACATGGCGCAGCAAAAACCCGCTACGATTTCGAGCGCCGCACATTCGAGAAAATTGACATCGGCGATAAGATTCAGTTGCACATGACGCGCTGCATCCTTTGCTACCGCTGTGTGAAAACGGCCGACCAGATTACCGACAACCGCGTTCACGGCGTACTCAACCGCGGCGATGTGGCTGAAATCAGCACCTATATTGAAAATGCCATCGACAACGATTTCTCGGGCAACGTAATTGACGTATGCCCCGTTGGCGCGCTTACCGATAAAACATTCCGTTTCAAAAGCCGCGTATGGTTTACCAAGCCGGTTGATGCACACCGCAACTGCAGCACCGACAAGTGCAGCGGCAAGGTGCGCCTCTGGTTCAAAGGCAGCGAAGTGCTGCGCGTAACCGCCCGCAAAGACCAGTGGGGCGAAGTGGAAGACTGGATCTGCAACACCTGCCGTTTCGATAAAAAACAACTCAGCGACTGGACAGTAGAAGGCCCGAGCCACATCAACCGTCAATCTGTAATTTCGCAGGGGCATTACGAACTGGCCAAACTCAAACTCGAAACCGGCAAAAAGCTGAAAGAGCTTCAAGACGGTAAATAATAAGCACACACACGTATGACACTTTCTATTGTTCTGGTCACGTTTGCCGGCTTCTGGTTTCCG
This sequence comes from Bacteroidota bacterium, assembly GCA_046335555.1. Taxonomy (GTDB): domain Bacteria; phylum Bacteroidota; class Bacteroidia; order Palsa-965; family Palsa-965. Next base: position 6,168 of record JBKDHA010000221.1, on the reverse strand, counting down.
CTTATTATGGCGGGCGCTGTGTTTGCTGTTTCGCTGGGCGTGGCGGCTTATTCGACCTACATTGAGCGTAAGTTTGCCGCATTTCTTCAGGATCGTCTCGGGCCAAGCCGTGCGGGTCCGTGGGGCATTCTGCAGCCGCTTGCCGATGGTGTGAAAATGGTGATGAAGGAAGAAATCATTCCGAACGTTTCCAATAAATTCCTGTTTATCCTCGGCCCTGCAATTGCCATGTTAACCGCGCTGATGACCGGCGCCGTTATTCCCTGGGGACCGAAAATCACCATTGGCGGCGAATCATTTTCGCTGCAGGTGGCTGATGTAAATATTGGCGTACTGTATCTGCTCGGCGTTGTGTCAATCGGTGTTTATGGCATTATGATTGGCGGCTGGGCATCCAACAACAAATACGCGCTGCTGGGTGCGCTCCGTGCTTCATCGCAAATGATCAGCTACGAAATTGCAATGGGCGTTTCGGTGATTACACTTATTATGATGACCGGAACCCTGCAAACATCACTGATTGCAGAGCAGCAACACGGTTTCTGGGAAGATGGCTGGTTTACCTGGAACTTCTTCAAGAACCCGCTTACGTTCCTCATTTTCTTCATCTGCGCATTAGCCGAAACCAACCGTACACCGTTTGACCTTCCGGAATGCGAAACAGAACTTGTAGGTGGTTATCACACCGAATATAGTTCCATGAAATTGGGCTTCTATTTGTTTGCGGAATATGTAAACATGTTTATTTCATCGGCGGTAATGTCGTTGTTCTTCTTTGGAGGCTACAACTTCCCGTTCATGGATGAACTGAAAGACCACCCGAATCTGGTAGCTGTAATCGGCGCCGCATCAATGCTTATCAAGACGCTGTTCTTTGTAATGGTGTTTATGTGGATTCGCTGGACAATCCCCCGTTTCCGCTACGATCAGCTGATGAACCTCGGTTGGAAAATCTTGATACCTTTGTCGCTCGCAAACCTTGTGGCGACTGGCATTACCATGTGGGGAATGGGTAAAATTGGTTAATGAAAAATCCGTAGTTATTAACGGACAAAAAAGAACAATATGCAGTCGCTGACCAATCGATCAAAAGTGGTAGTGAAGAAGGAAATGTCCTTCGCTGAGAAGCTGTACTTGCCTGCGGTTCTCAACGGTATGCGCATCACCATGAGTCACCTTTTCAAAAAGAAGGTAACCATCAGCTATCCCGAACAGGAGCGTCCGCGTGCGGAGGTGTATCGCGGACAGCATGTGCTCAAGCGCGATGAAAATGGCGCCGAACGCTGCACCGCCTGCGGACTTTGCGCAGTTGCCTGTCCGGCCGAAGCCATTACCATGGAAGCCGCCGAACGCAAAAAGGGCGAAGAGGCTCTTTACCGCGAAGAAAAATATGCCGCAGTATATGAAATCAATATGCTGCGCTGCATTTTCTGCGGGCTCTGCGAAGAAGCCTGCCCGAAAGAAGCCATCTTCCTTACCGACCGCATTGTGCCCACCGAGTTTGAACGTAATGATTTCATTTACGGCAAAGACAAACTCGTTGAGCTGGTAGCCAAGAATGAGCGCATCAACATTGCACCACGTCAGGAACAGTCAACCATCGACTTCAAGAAAAATCCGGAATACGCGCACAATCAGGTTTGGGATCCGAACAAAAAAATCGGCCCGAAAAAAGCGCATTAATCCTCCGAACCGCACACACTTATGACAACCACGGAAATTCTGTTTTTCATACTCACCGGCATCGCATTTTTTTGCGGGGCAATGGTGGTGATGAGCCGCAACCCGGTGTACAGCGTTCTTTATCTTATTGCCACGTTTTTTGCCATTGCCGGACATTACATCCTGCTCAATGCGCAGTTTCTGGCTGTAGTTCACATCATTGTTTATGCAGGCGCCATTATGGTTCTGTTCCTGTTTGTAATTATGATGCTTAACCTGAATAAAGACACCGAGCCGCACAATCCGCCGTGGGTGAGAATTGCAGCGGTTGTTGCCGGTGGCTTAATGATGGTAACGCTTGTAGGCGCATTCAAACAAGCCGAAGGCCCGGCAATGATTAAAAACAGCTACGATGCAAGCATCGGTACGGTTGAAAAATTGGGCAATGTGCTGTTTTCCGACTTCCTGATTCCGTTCGAACTTTCATCAGCACTTTTCCTTTCGGCAATGATCGGAGCGGTGATGCTGGGCAAGAAAAACATTCACTAACTGCTGCACAAACAGATATGTCGGCTATCGAAATAATTCCTCTTCAGTGGTACATCACCGTAAGCGCGCTGCTCTTTGGGCTAGGCGTAATGGGTGTGCTGTTCCGCCGCAATGCCATCGTTATTCTGATGTGCATTGAAATGATGCTTAATGCGGTGAACCTGCTGTTGGTGGCCTTTTCGGCACATCACAGCGATCCGCACGCGCAAGTGTTTGTGTTCTTTGTAATGGCGGTGGCCGCAGCCGAAGTGGCCGTTGGTCTTGCCATTCTCATTGCCATTTACCGCAACACACGCACCACAGATATTGATTTCCTGAACCAGCTCAAGCACTAAGCTGACAACCTCGAAATAAACGCACACTATGATTCAATTTGCCTGGCTGATTCCGTTGTTACCGCTGATCGGATTTACGATCATCGGACTTGGCGGAAAGAAACTCCCGAAAGGGTTGATCAGCATTATTGGTTCCGGATCCGTACTGGCGGCTTTTGGCCTCTCGCTCGGAATTTTCCTCAACCTTAACGGACAATCGCAAACGGTACAACTGTTCGACTGGATCAGCACCGGATCGCTGCATGTGGATTTCTCCTTCCTGATCGATCCGCTGTCGTCGCTGTTCCTGCTTATCATTACCGGAATCGGCTTTCTGATTCATGTGTATTCGATAGGTTATATGCACGACGATGAAGGGTATCATCGTTTCTTCGCTTACCTCAACCTGTTTGTGTTTTTCATGCTGCTTCTCGTACTTGGCAGCAACTACCTCATCATGTTTGTAGGTTGGGAAGGCGTTGGTTTGTGCTCGTACCTGCTCATCGGCTTCTGGTTCAAAAACACAGATTATAACAATGCCGCAAAGAAAGCCTTTATCATTAACCGCATCGGCGACCTTGGCTTCCTGCTTGGCATCCTGCTCATTTACGTGCTGTTCGGCAGTGTGAGCTTTGGCGATGTAGGCGCAATCAGCGGCAATGCAGAATACCGCCAGTATGCCGATTTGATTGGCATTCTGCTCTTCATCGGAGCCTGCGGCAAAAGCGCTCAGCTTCCGCTTTACACCTGGCTGCCTGACGCGATGGCTGGTCCGACACCGGTTTCGGCACTTATTCACGCCGCTACAATGGTTACGGCCGGTATTTACATGATTGCGCGTTCAAGCTTCATCTTCGAATACGCACACATCACCAACGAAGTCATTGCCACAGTTGGCGTAATCACTGCGCTGTTTGCGGCAACCATCGGTATTTTCCAGAACGATATCAAGAAAGTGCTTGCCTACTCAACCGTGAGTCAGCTTGGTTTGATGTTCCTCGGCTTGGGCGTTGGCGCAACAACAGGCGCAGTGTTTCACGTAACCACACACGCATTTTTCAAAGCGCTGCTGTTCCTCGGAGCCGGAAGCGTTATTCACGCGATGAGCGGAGAGCAGGACATCCGCCGCATGGGTGGTTTGCGCAAGCATTTACCCATTACGCACCTCACCTTCCTGCTCGGAACCATTGCCATCAGCGGTATTCCGCCGTTCTCCGGTTTCTTCTCGAAAGACGAAATTCTGGCCGGCACATTTGAAGAACATAAAATCCACTGGGTTCTCGGCCTTGTGGCTTCGATGATGACAGCATTCTATATGTTCCGCCTTTACTTCCTCACGTTCAGCGGAAAATTCCGCGGTACCGAAGAGCAGCATCATCACCTGCACGAATCGCCAAAGAGTATGACGATTCCGCTTATTATTCTGGCTATTCTTTCGGTAGTTGGCGGCGCAATCGGCATTCCCGGTTCACACCTGCTCGACCACTTCCTGAACCCGGGCGCAGTTGGTCATCATGTTGACTGGGCACACGAAATTCTGCTGATGGGTCTTGCAACTGTGCTTGCAGTTATCGCCATTCTTCTTGCCTACAGTATTTACGTAAAACGCGGAACGCTTCCGGCCGAAAAAGAAGAATCAATGAGCCGTCTGCAGCGCATTGTTTACAACAAATATTATGTGGATGAACTGTATGATGCAGTAATCCGCAAACCGCTCGATTTCATTTCGTCAATTGCTTACCGCTTCATCGAACTTCCGGTGATTGACGGTATTGTAAACGGCGTAGGAAGCAGCGTAAAATGGCTTGGAGGTACAGTGCGCCTGCTGCAAACAGGCCATGTAGGCTTCTACATTTTTGCAATGACGCTGGCAGCAATTGCCATGCTGTATTTCACGATCATCAACTGACCCGGCTGAACAAGAGACAACTATGATTACCGCATCACTCATCGGACTGCCGCTTGTTTTCGGTTTACTCCTGCTCTTCACACGGGGCGAAGGAGTAAAACGCGTTGCGCTGGCAGCATCTGTCGTAACCTTCCTGCTTGCATTGTTCGCCTTCTGGACTGTGCAGCAAAATCCTGCCGATCCGAATCTCGAAATGAATTCGCCGTGGATCGCGTCTATTGGTGTTAACTTCCACGTAGCAATGGGCGGTATCAGCATGGTACTTGTACTGTTGACCACCTTGCTTACGCCGCTCATTATTCTGAGCAGTTTCCGTAACAACTACGATAATCCCTCGGCTTTTTACGCGCTCATTTCGTTTATGCAGATGGCGCTGATTGGAGTATTTGTAGCGCGCGACGGATTTCTGTTCTATGTGTTCTGGGAGCTTGCGCTGATTCCGATTTACTTCATCTGCCTCATGTGGGGCGGCGAAAACCGCGGAGCCGTTACATTCAAGTTTTTTGTTTACACGTTGTTCGGAAGCTTGTTTATGCTGGCAGCACTTATCCTGCTGTATGTGCATACTCCGGTTAACGATGCAATGATACACAGCTTTGATCTGATTGATTTGTACGGCGCACACGAAACCATGACCGCTTCACAGCAGGCGTGGGTGTTCTGGGGGCTGTTCCTTGCTTTTGCCATCAAAATGCCAGTGTTCCCGTTCCACACCTGGCAGCCGGATACGTATGTAACAGCGCCCACACCGGGCACCATGCTGCTTTCGGGTATCATGCTGAAAATGGGTACTTACGGCCTCATTGTTTGGCTGTTGCCCATGACACCCGATGCACTCGAAACCTGGGGCCCTGTAGCTCTTGTATTGAGCGTAATCAGCGTTGTTTACGCTTCGGCAATGGCTATTGCACAGAAAGAATTTAAGCGCCTCATCGCTTACTCGTCTATTGCACACGTTGGTTTGATTTCAGCAGGCATTATGGCCTTTGTGCCCGGCAAAACCGGAACCGAAGGTATTGCGGGCGCAGTGATGCAGATGTTCAGTCACGGTATCAACGTTGTTGGCTTGTTCTTCATTGCTGATATTATTATGAACCGCACCGGAACGCGCGAACTGTCGAAGCTCGGCGGCATCCGCAATGTAAATCCGATGTTTGCTGTGTTGTTCCTCATTATTCTGCTTGGCTCAGTAGCGCTGCCACTCACCAACGGATTTGTGGGTGAATTCCTGCTGATGAACGGCATTTACCAGTACAGTGCTGTTGCGGCTGTGTTTGCCGGCCTCACCATTATTCTCGGCGCAGTGTATATGCTGCGCAGCTATCAGTCGATCATGCTTGGTGAAACAAATTCAGTTACACAGGCATTCGGTTCACTCAGCGGCAACGAAAAGGCTGTTCTTATCATCATCAGCGCCGCGGTAATCATCTTCGGCGTTTATCCTAAACCACTGCTCGATCTTATTCAGTCTGACCTCAGCGGTCTTGTATCGCTGATAAGCCCGGCTGCCAATTAAACTGCGCACATCGTAACAATATGAAACCAATTCTTGTACTTACCGGCTTGGGAATTCTGGCACTGCTGGCGGAACTTTTCCGCTTCAGAAAAGTGCTGTTTCCGCTGGTGATCCTCGGTTTGTTGGGTGCTCTTGCGGCCACGTTCTCTTACATCTGGTTTGATGATGGCAGTATGGGTAAATACATCAACGGCATGTTGAGCTTCAGCAGTACTGAA
>JBKDHA010000220.1:0-16661 GCA_046335555.1 Bacteroidota bacterium | reverse complement strand
TTCTCGTTTGGCAGTCCCACGCCTCACCGATTGACGAACTCCTTATGTTGGTATAAACACAAACCGCTGGGCAGAGGAACGGATTTCTAAGATCGGTTCGGTGTGGGACGTGAGTTGCATTTTGCTTATGAATGGTGCCTCAAAAGGCTTTGTGTAAAGCATTTTTTGTCATTGTGCTTCGGGCATTTCTTTTGCATTCTAGTTTGCGCTTGTCTCCTCTCGACTCCGCTCGAGATGACAAGAGCATTTTTCTTTACAGTATGCTTTTGTCACCTCTCAGCTACGCTCGAGATGACAAGAGCATTTCTTTTGCATTCTAGCTGGCATTCTAGCATGCTCTTGTCTGTCTGAGCGATAGTCGAAGGACAGACAAGTGCTTTCCCGGTTTTTGAACATTTTACACTCAACACTTTACATTTTACATTTTACACTCCCGAAGGGAAAACACTCATCACTTTACACTCCCGAAGGGCAGCGATTTAATCTCATAACATAAACTTCGCGCCAAATTCATACCTTTGCACGAATTTTAACCGCTCAAAGCTAAAATTCAAACCGTTCTTATGGCAGCTGATTCTCCCAAATTTCTTGCAGAAGGTCTAACTTATGATGATGTGCTGCTCGTTCCGGCATATTCAGAAGTATTGCCCCGCGAGGTCGATATTCGCTCCAATTTTACCCGCAACATTACTTTAAATACTCCGATTGTGTCGGCTGCCATGGATACGGTAACCGAATACGAACTGGCTATTGCCATTGCCCGCGAAGGCGGTATCGGGGTGATTCACAAGAACATGAGCATTGCCGCTCAGGCCGATCACGTTCGCCGTGTGAAGCGCTCGGAAAGCGGTATGATTATGGATCCCGTTACAATGCCGGAATCTGCCACAATCGGCGATGCGCTGGAATTGATGAAAGAGAACAAAATCGGCGGTATTCCGGTTATTGATGAGAAAGGAATTCTTGCCGGTATTGTTACCAACCGCGATCTGCGTTTCGAGAAAAACATGAAACGCCCTGTTGTGGAAGTAATGACTTCTAAAAACATCATTACTACACGCCAGGGAACCGATCTTAAAAAGGCTGAACAAATTCTGCAGCAATACAAAATTGAAAAGCTGCCTGTGGTTGACAAAAACAATAAACTTGTTGGCCTGATTACCTACAAAGACATTATTAAAATTAAAGAACGTCCCAGTGCCTGCAAAGACTCGCTCGGGCGTTTGCGCGTAGCTGCAGGTGTTGGTGTAACCGCCGATACTATGGAGCGCGTTGAAGCATTGGTAAGAGCCGGTGTTGATGCAATTATTATTGACACGGCTCACGGGCACTCAAAAGGTGTGATCGAGATGCTGAAGCGCGTTAAGAAAGCTTACCCGAACACCGATATTGTTGTTGGCAACGTGGCCACCGCCGAAGCCGGACTGGCGCTCGTTAAAGCCGGTGCCGATGGGGTGAAGGTTGGAATTGGGCCGGGATCTATTTGCACAACTCGTGTAATTGCCGGTGTTGGTGTTCCCCAGCTTACTGCGGTAATGATGGTGGCCGAAGCACTGAAGAAGACCGGCGTTCCGGTTATTGCCGATGGCGGCATCCGTTTTACCGGCGATATTCCGAAAGCCATTGCAGCCGGAGCCAGCACCATTATGGCCGGTTCACTGTTTGCCGGAGTCGAAGAATCGCCCGGCGAAACCATCATTTACGAAGGCCGTAAGTTTAAATCGTACCGCGGCATGGGTTCGCTCGAAGCCATGCAGAAAGGCTCGAAAGACCGCTATTTCCAAGACGTAGAAGACGATATCAAAAAGCTCGTGCCCGAAGGTATTTCAGGCCGCGTTCCGTTTAAAGGACAGCTTTCTGAAATCATGTACCAGCTTGTTGGCGGACTTCGTGCAGGTATGGGTTATGTGGGCGCCAAAAACATTGCCGCTTTGCAGAAAGCGCAGTTTATTCGCATTACCTCAGCCGGTATCAAAGAAAGTCACCCGCACGATGTAATGATTACGCGTGAGGCGCCGAACTACAGCCGCTAAAGCGGAATGTTCAATTTTGAATGCTGAATGTATAATGCAGCCGGACTTTGTCCGGCTGTTTTTTTGTGTTTTGATGGGTGATGTAATTTCTGTAAGTGGGATGTGGGGGGGAATTGGGGGGGATACGTATTTTGTGTAGTTGTCACTGGGATATTGGTTTTGCGCATTATGCGTATATTAAATAGTTGATAGGTAATAAGTTTATAAATAGAGAGTTAATGTATTTTATAGTTAAATGTATTTTGTGGAGTAATTGCGTATATTTGAGAGTTAGCGGCAACTGTAAGACCGACCACACATTCAAAAAACTTGACAAATAAAATAACACAATGCAAACAAAAATTGACAGACAACAAACTAAAAACTACAAACCATTAATTTGGACACTGACCGCAGCAATTAATGCACTTATTGCTATTGCATTTTTTTTGCCAGACATCGAAGTTTTAAAACAATACGACTTTTCTTTTTTACCATTGCTTAATGCAATACTTAACAGCTTGACCTTTGTTTCATTGACAATTGCATTGTTTGCTATTAGACAGAAAAACATTAAACGACACAAGGCATTTATTTTGCTGGCTCTTTTTTGGACAAGTATTTTTTTAGTTTCTTATTTACTGTATCACTTTTCGACACCTACGACAAAATTTGGTGCAGAAGGATTTATTAAATATTTATATCTCTTTATACTATTGACGCATATTTTATTAGCTGCAATTATTGTTCCGCTTGCGTTAATTTCAATTGGCCGTGGACTGAATATGGAAGTTGAAAAACATAAGAAAATTGCAAGGTGGACAATGCCAATATGGTTATACGTGAGCTTGACTGGTGTAATTGTATATTTAATGATTTCACCATATTATTAGTAAGACATACAAGCAGACCATAGACACAAAGAAAGAACAGCAGCCGCTAACAGCACCTTTGCGTCAGCGGGCGGAAGTATAAGTTTTTTGCTTGTAATTTTGCCTGCTTCGCAGAAAGTTGTATTTTCATACAAGCAAAAAAAGAGGCAGCATTTCGGCTACTAATTTAGTTTTGTGGGTTTAGACAATTGAGTGTTCCAAAGCCCGCCGAACGCAAAGCTGCAATACGTTAGCGGCAAGGCTTAAAGACATGAAAACAATTTATTTCATCTTGACAATAATTAATTTATGGACACAATCAGTGTCCTTGACAAAAATTGACTTTCAAAAGTACATTGAACTAAACTCATCTTTTACTTTAACAATCTATAAACGGGACGACAAAACTCAACTGACAAGTGATTGTAATTGGCTTTGTGGACACCGACAAAAAATCAAGACAGTATTCAAAGACAGTTAAAAGTGGTGAGTTGGATTTCTTATATAATTGACCTATGAAAAACGCCCAGCCGTTAACAAGAAAATAAAATGCAAAATTATGACAGAACAACTTAAAACAATTATTAATAGACTTGAACAGCATATCCAAAATGCATACGAAACGGATGACGAAAATGAATTTGCTGAACTTGCAAATAAATTATGTGATGAACTTGAGGATACTGGAAATAGCTTTGAAGCAATTGAACCTATTCTTGAACTTATCGAACGCAGTCCTGACATAGACTATGGCGGACCTGGACCGTTAGCACATCTTATGGAATCTTATTACAAAAAAGGTTATGAAGAATTGCTTTTCAAGTCAATTGAAAGAAAACCTACAGAATATACTTTATTTTTATTGCACAGGGTAATCAATGACGAAGACAATCCAAATCATCAATTATATCTGGACCTGATGAGAAAGGTATCATTAAATTTGGACTATCCCGAAAACATTATCACCAATGCAAAAGATAGTTTGACATATTTTCAATAACGACCAAAAAGCCCAGCCGCTAACAGCAAGCCATGGCGCAATGCGGGCGGACTTGCAAGGCTTTTGCAAATTCAAGGTCGCTTCGCGAATTGACATTTTCATTTTGCAAAAGACTAAAAAACACATATCTTTAAAAAAACGTTTCGGCAGACAGTGTTTCATAAGACGCACTGCGCAAGCTTGCCAAACGTTAGCGGCAAGTGTAACAGACCGTACAATCAATGAAATACGAAGAAATAAAAACAGACGGTTATCTATCAAATTTTGTTAAATGTTTTTGGAATTCCGAAACATTGACAAAAAGTTCTGAACACACAATTTTACCAGACGGCTATTTTGACTTAATTGTTGAAATTAAGAACAAGAAAATTTCAAGTATTAAACTGACAGGCATTTGGACACTTCCAATTGACATAAAAACAGAAATTCATACGGATTTTTTTGCTGTAAGATTTAAACCTCTCGCAATTGAACTATTGGAGAACATAAATCTAAAATCACTATTAAACTCTTCAATATATTTAGGGACTGACTTTATTGGAATTGACAATTTGGCTTTTGATAACTTTAAAGACTTTTGTAAGCATATAGAAAACTACTTACAAAACCGAATAGAACAAAACAAGACTATAAATGATTTGAAAATTCGCTTATTCAATGAAATTTATAAAAAAGAAGTTTTTAATGTTCGAGAAATATCAGAAAAAGTATTTTGGACAAGCCGACAAATAAACAGATATTTCAATTTGACTTTTGGCCTATCACTAAAAGAATACTTAAATATTATTCGGAGTAATCAAACCTTTAAAGACATTGCAAACAAAAAACTTGAACCACAAAATAAATATTTTGACCAATCTCATTTCATCAAAGAAATCAAAAGATATACAGGCGTAACGCCAAAAGAATTGAGCAGAAATGAAAACGACCGATTTTTACAATTATTAACCATCATTGGAATTTAACTTTGTGGCTTCAAAGTATTAACAATTTAAACAAGACAAGATGATAAAGTTAGGTTACACAATTTTATACGTTTCGGACGTAACAAAATCAGTAGAGTTCTATGAATCTGCTTTTGGATTTTCAAGAAAATTTATTACCCCAGAAAATGATTATGCTGAACTACTCACAGGAGAAACAACTATTTCCTTTGTTTCAAAAGAGTTGGCAAACTCAAACTTAAAAAACGGGTTTTTAATGAGTAAACAAGCAGACAAACCTTTTGGTATTGAATTAGCTTTGGTAACAGAAAATGTTCAAGAAATAATTGACAAAGCCATAAAATGTGGAGCAATTATTGAAGAAAATCCAATTGAAAAACCTTGGGGACAGACAGTTGGCTACATAAGAGATATTGACGGATTTTTACTTGAAATATGTACACCAATAAACCAGTAGACATAAGAACACCAGCCACTAACACGGGTTTGGCAAAAGTGGCGGTTCAGTGCTCCGCAGACACATTTGTGGTTAATCGAACATTGGTTCTCCGCATCAACATTTGTGGTGAAAATCGCCACCTTCGCCAAGCCCGAAACCGTTAACGGCATTTCATTCGCATCACATCGACCGGTATAAAAGAAAGCCATCCGCACGATGTAATGATTATCCGCGAAGCACTGAACTACAGCCGCTAACGCGGAATGTTCAATTCTGAATGCTGAATGTATAATGCAGCCGGACTTTGTCCGGCTGTTTTTTTTGTTTTTTGATGGGTGATGTAATTTCTGAAAGTGGGATGTGTTGGGGGAATTGGGGGGGATGTGTGTTTTGTGTAGTTATTACCGGGATATTGGTTTTGCGCATTATGCGTATAGTTGATAGTTGTGGAAAAAGGCTCCCCTTCGGCTGCCTTCTTCGCAACCTCGACTTTACAAAAAAAATGGAGGTGTGGGGCTATCGCCGCACCAAGAAACTTCGCAAAGTCTACGATCGTTATGAGCTATGCTATTAAACATCACGCAATCAAAAGAAAGAACGATTTTATTGACTGAAGGTCGATTAGCTAAGAGTTTAAAGAGCATATAAATTTGTGTACCTTTATAAATTATTAGGAATATGGCAAAAGCAGATTACATAGTATCATTAATCAAATCACATTATGGGAATGAACCTGAAAGGTTCACTACCATCGCGTTGCAAATTGCTGCCCACGAAGCCAAATTGGGACACACAATTGTAGCCAATGATATCAAAAACATTATAGACAAAGCGAAAGAAAACAAGCACAAAACCAAAACTTTTGCCCCTGATTTACAGGGCTTAATTCAGGAAAATGTTCCTGCCGTTCGCTTGGCTGACATCATTGCTTCTGATGACATCAAAACCAAAATAAACCGCATTGTTTCCGAGTTTGTGCAGCGAGACAAACTTCGCAAACACGATTTAAAAAACCGTAGAAAAATTTTGCTTTCAGGGCCGCCTGGTACGGGGAAAACCCTAACGGCTTCCATTATTTCCAACGAACTAAACTTGCCACTTTACACCATTTTAATGGACAAAATGGTGACAAAGTTTATGGGCGAAACCAGTGCAAAATTGCGTCAGGTTTTTGATTTGATTGAGCATAAACAAGGTGTCTACCTGTTTGATGAATTTGATGCTATTGGTGGTGAACGCAGCCGTGATAACGATGTGGGCGAAATGCGAAGAGTGTTAAATTCATTTCTTCAATTTATTGAACGAGACAATTCCGACAGTTTGATTATTGCCATTACCAATAATAAAGAACTGTTAGACCAAGCCCTTTTCCGCAGGTTTGATGATGTCATTTTATATAACTTGCCAAGTTTGGAAGAAAAAGAAGAATTGCTAAGAAACAGACTTTCACAATTCACCAAGAAAATTAAGTTCAAAGATTTATTGCCCAACATAAACGGATTGAGCCACGCTGAAATATCGCTTGCCTGCATTGATGCCATCAAGGAAACGATTTTGAATGAAAAAAAGCAGATGAACAATGATTTAATTTTAAAAGCAATCAAAGACCGTAATGCAGCATACCACAAATAATTTTAAAGTATGGCATCACACAAACACCTTTTCATATCAGAAAACGTAAAGAGTAGCGAAAAATACAAAGCTCAATCCAAACAAGCTGCTAATCCACGTATACCTGCAAGAATCAGAGCCGACCAAAGCCAAAAATTATTGCAGGAATTTGAATCGATTTGGCAACAAAAAGAACAACTACAGCAACAAAGAGGAGCTGAACATATTGCAACAAGACAAGGCACATATATTCAGTTTACCAGTGCAGCAAACCACGATTTAATTACTAAAAGTTTGGAAGACCTTAAAAAAGGTATTCGCTTACTAAACATCAAAGAAATTTCTGTTGGAGAAGAACAAACACAAGTAAGTGCAACGGTTTATGTTCCCAATGGCAAGGAAGGTCATTTCATTACTAAAATTCAGAAATACCAACAGGAAGAAACCCCCAAAGGGCGGCCTAAAAATGCACCTTTGGTAAATAGTATTGAAGATGTAAGAATAGCTTTGTTAGAAGGCTTGTGGACAGATAATCCGCAACTAATTCCTAACGAAAATACAAAATGGTGCGAAGCGTGGCTGAACATAAACACCAAAGAAAACCAAGAACAAGAACAAATTGCACAGTTTTTTGCAACGCTTCAAAACATAGGCATTGAAGTAAAACATAACAGTATTATTTTTCCTGAAAGAGCCGTTTTATTGATAAATGCCAATCGTGAGCAGTTGGTGGAATTGATGTTGCAAAGCGATTTGTTGGCTGAATTCCGTGCGGGACAAGAACCTGCAGGATTTTGGGTAAACGAAAGCCGTATTGAGCAACAAGCGTGGGTTGATGATTTGTTGCAAAGAATACAAATTGTGGACAGTAACGTAAAAGTTTGTTTGTTGGATACAGGTGTAAACAACGGACATCAACTTTTAGAACCGCTTATTGACAATGCAAACACACTCACCGTTGATAATGCTTGGGGAACAAACGACCACGCAGATGGTGCAGGACACGGAACATTAATGGCAGGGCTTGCAGGCTACGGACAAATAGAAAAAGTACTTGTTTCTGCAAATGCTATACCGCTTACCCATAAATTGTGTTCAGTAAAAATTCTTCCTAATCATGGGGAAAATCCACGAGAATTATGGGGCGATGTAACTTCACAAGGAATTTCAATAGCAGAAATCCAAAATCCGAATATGGTTTTGGTGTATTGTATGGCGGTAACGTCACTCGAAGATACTGACAGGGGCAGGCCTTCTTCATGGTCGGGTGCAGTTGATAATTTGGCTTATGGCGAAGGTAATAATCAACGTTTGATAGTCGTTTCCGCAGGAAACGTATCCGATGAAGATTTTTGGCGAGATTATCCCAATTCAAACTATACATCTTCTGTTCAAAATCCGGCACAAGCGTGGAACGCACTGGTAGCAGGCGCATACACCGAAAAAGTTCAGGTAAACTCCCCAAATTTTCAAAATCACACGCTAGTTGCTAACGCAGGACAACTTTCGCCTTACAGTTCGACTTCGTTGTTGTGGGAAAGAAAATGGGCTGTAAAACCCGATATTGTGTTTGAAGGTGGAAATTTATTGAAAGCACCTGACAACAACATAAAAGGACACGTAGATTTAGAATTACTGTCCACTTCAAAACAATTCAATAATGGAAGGCATTTTGATACCATTTGGGCAACAAGTGCTGCGGCAGCACAAGCATCGTGGTTTGCTGCAAAAATTGCTTATGAATATCCAAACGCTTGGCCAGAAACCGTAAGAGGGTTGGTAGTTCATTCCGCTAATTGGAACGTTGCAATGCTTGCGCAACAAAACGTACAAAAAGGTAACAGAGCTAGTTTTAGAAATTTATTGCGAAACTTTGGTTATGGTATTCCCGATTTGGAAAAAGCATTGTATAGTCAGGAAAGTGCTTTGACCTACATTGCACAAGAAACTATTCAGCCTTTTAGTTTCAAGAATAAAGAAGGCAGAATAAGTAGCGAGAGTGAAACTAACGAAATTCACTTTTTCAATTTGCCGTGGGCAAGTGATTTATTGACCCAAATGGGTGCAACACCTGTAAAATTAAAAATTACACTTTCTTATTTCATAGAACCCGGTGCAGGTGAAATAGGTTGGAAAGACAAATACCGCTATCAATCTCACGGTTTGCGTTTTGATGTTAATACAGCAACAGAAAGTGAAGAAGAATTTAGAAAACGAGTAAACATTGCAGCACGAGATGAAAGTGATGAACCTGTAAGCAATACTGGTGCTAACCGATGGGGAATAGGTACAAACAACAGAAATACAGGTTCAATACATTCTGATTATTGGGAAGGAACAGCAGCTGAATTAGCACATTGCAATCACATTGCTGTTTATCCAATCATAGGTTGGTGGCGAGAACGAAAGCATTTAGGTAAAGTAGAACAACAAACACGCTATTCTTTGATCGTCTCTCTTGAAACTCCCGCACAAGATGTAGAAATCTACACAACAGTCAGAAATATTATTGAAGTATCTATTGAAATTAATGTATGAAAAAAGCACAGCCATAATAAGGCATTGCCAAAAGCAGGACAGAATGGCTTCGCTTGGACATTTGTACAAGTTTCAACATTCGTTCTTCGATTGAACATTCGTTCTAATTATCCCTGCCTTCGACAAAATTCAAACCGTTATGAGCTATATAAAAAGTATGACAGATGGTAAACTATTTTAAGTTGGTTAGTGATGAGCTGTTGATAAAGTTAAATCAGACAAGGCAGTTTATAAAAAAACATAATCCAACTATTGGAGTATTGACGGAGGAGATATTAAGGACTTTTCTAAAAACGTATCTGCCTAAAAGCGTAAGTGTAGAACAAGGATTTATTTTAACTGAGAATGGTGATATTTCAAAGCAATGTGACATATTGATTTATGATTCTAATTACTATGCTCCTTTCTATCGGATAAATGACATAGTAGTTATTCCAGCGGATTCTGTAATTGCGGTGATTGAAGTAAAAACGACCTTGACTAAAAGAATATTTTATGACGTGATAAATTACTTTGAAAATATTAGCCAAATTACGAATGCAAAAACATATCTCTTTGTATATAATTCATGTAATATAAAGAATCTCCGTGATTATTTTCATTCGTATAGACACAAAAGAGACTATCAGCAATTTGACCATGACACTTTTCAACTTTTACCAGACGAAATTACAGGTGTCAATTATTCATACCATTTAAAAAAAGATTACGTTGTACTAGACAGGGACACGATGGGCTATAGTTCCTATTATTTTGAAGACAATGAGGGCACTGAAATAAGTGCATTACAAAACTTTTATATTTCTGTATATTCATTGATTGAGGAGTATAATGAAAAAAATAGAAAACCAGATGAATCAAGAATTGATAGAAATTCATATATTAAAAAGGGTGATTTGAAGAGCTTTTTTGCTATTGAGTTATTTGACATGTAAAATGAAACCAGTTCATAACAAAAACTATGGAATTAAAATGACTGTACATCAAAAAATAGAAAATATTGAAATGGAGCAAGTTGCAGAATTGAAGATGCAACAAACATGTACAATGGGGCATTAACAATAATAAATCGAAAGGGTATAAAATATTTTTGTGCAAAATAAACGTTACCAACGATCGCATTATCAACACAACAACAAACTAAACTATTTCAATCGTTCCAGTTCTCTGCGCAAATTCCCCCGCGCAGCCGCTTCAAACAATTCGCTAAACAAACCAGTGCGGTAAAGCGGCGGCTGCAACAGCTTTTCAAGCACTTTGGCACGGCCGGGTTTGTAAAGCAGATCGGGGTAAATGCTGAATTCTTCGCGTACCTGAAAGGCATACAAATCATACACAGCTGCTTCGGCGCCGAGTATGCTAAGGTCAAAATCGAGGAAGAAATTCAGGTCGTTATCAGTGTTTCCTGCATTACCGTGTGCGGCGGTGCTGCGGATGTATGCGGCCACTTTATTTACGGTTTCGGCATCAATGCCTAACTGCGTCAATTCCTTTTCGGCACGCAGCGCGCTTTTTTCTTCGTTGTCGCTGCGTTCGGGTTTGTACACGGCATCGTGGTAATAGATGGCAAAATCAACCAAAGCGGCATTGTGCAAATGGCTGCGGTATTGCCGCGAAAGCGCAAGCAGATTTTCGAGATGCGCCTGACTGTGATAGTGGCGCTGTGGCTCGTTCCAAGCGCGGAGCAGCTGTGTCAGCAATTTTTCGGCAAGCTGCTTATCGGCTGTTTGCGCGGTAAGTTCGTGCCAGCGCGTGTGTATGTAGTCGGGCATTGCCGTGTACTTTTTACTCAGCAAAGGTAACGCAATCTACATTATTCATTGCGCCAAATCATCGCATACTAACCATCGCGCCCAATCAATTCATGTAAACCATTTCACACCCAATTCACATCACCACAAAAAAACACCTGCTAACGCGGAACGCTAAATATAAAATCTTGCAGTGTCGTGATGGTATAAAATCTTGTAGTGTCGCGATGCATCGCGACCCTACAAGCTTTTATGTATCGCGATGTATCGCGACACAACCAGATTTTATTCATGCACCAACCGTGCAGTATAACTGAAACCGGTTTGTTCGTCAACAATTTTCAGAAGATACACACCAGCCCCGCAACCATCCAGCTTTGTGCTGATCTGCATTCTGCCTCCGTCGGTAGTTCTGTGTTCATTATGCACAATGCGGCCGGCAATATCTGTTACTGTTATGTGAATTGTGTTGCTCACCGGCGAAACAAAATCGAAAATAATTGCTCCGCTTGTCGGATTCGGATGCAAATTATCAACGTAAACAACATCAGGAGTATAGTAAACTACTATAATATTAGAATAAGATATTGCCCCGTTGAAATCAACTTGTTTTAACCGATAATAGTTTTCGCCTAATTTCGGGAAAGCATCAATTTGCACATAATGTAATAACTGAGAACTGTTCCCGGCACCGTCTATTGTGGCTATCGGGTTAAAGTACATTCCGTCTGTCGAGCGCTCAAGCACAAAGTAATCGTTGTTTTGCTCGGTTGCTGTTGTCCAGCGCAATACATTATGATTGCCTTCATTTGTTCCGGTAAAAGAAATCAGCTCAACCGGCAGCGGTGTGTTTGATTGTGCGGTGGCAAATACCGAAAAGCCGTTTAAACCCGTGCGGCTTGTTTGTGCAGCTGTGCTTGTGGCTACGCATGTGCCCTGCAAACCCCAGGGACCGGCAATTGTAGCTGATTTCATAACTGTCCAGCCCGACGCTCCTGCGGTGTTTGTATAACCGGTATTGAACAGCGTTACATCATAGTTTCCTGAAGTCGGATTGGCTGATGCGTTAATTGTCCAGTAACCATTGTTCAGCGCAGGGAGCAAACTATAATTGGCAGCAGGGCACTCGCTTGAAACAGGGCCGTTGGGAAGAGTCGGCCACGAATCGAAACGGGCTGTTAATTGCGGAATAGTGGTGGCTGAGGTAAAACTAATAAGCGCACGCTGGTAACCCTGAAGCACACTGCCAACCGGAAAATTATATGCTGCTGCAGCACCCGAAAGTGACCGGCGCAAATTACCTGCTACAAAACTGTTAGTGTTCCCGTTTGTACAGGATCCGGTTGCAGTATTGGTTACCTGAACTTCATTGGCAGCTGTTATTATCCGGCCATTGGTTAATGTTACTATGCCGGAAGTGCCGGAAACCATATTGGTAAGTAATGTAACACCTGTGCCGGTATGATTCATCAACACATTGTTGAGCGTAAGCGTTGATGTGCCCTGCGAATAGGTTTGCGCTCCGGTGCCGTTAAATTCGAGTGTGCCGGTTGTTCCAACGTTGGTGAATGTTGTAGCTCCGTTATTGTTGGTGAAATTACCTGCAACACGAATGTAATTTCCGTTGGTATTCAACACACTCGTTGCATTGCTTGTGGTGAAGTGGCCACCAATATCAATAGCCGCATTGAGCACAACAGTGCCTCCTGTTTTAGTAATGGTGAGATTACCAACTTTATCGGCACCAATTAATGAGCCCGAAATTGTTTGCACTACCGAGCCATTGTTGAATACAATTGTTGAAAGCGGACTGGCAATGAGAGATCCGAAGTTGGTGAAATTGCCGCAGATATTGAGTGTGGCTCCGGCCTGCAGTGTGAGTGATGCTCCGGGATTAATTGTGAGATTTTTTACATTGTATGTTCCGGCTGTAAGAATCGGTTGCGTTACTGATGAAGGTGAAATTACTGCATCAATACCACAGGTTGGTGAGTTGCAGCCCCCCCAGTTTCCGGTGGGTGTCCACGCGCTGTTGTTGCCCCCGGTCCAGGTTACCGAGTTGCCTGCCGATGTATAATTGATGAGCGATGCCGCCGAAAAATTAAGCGTAAAACCGGATGTTGAATTCGAGAAGTTACTTACGCAAAGCAAATACACTTCTCCGTTGGTTACGGCTAATTGCTGCTCGTAGGCGAAATTGAAGCCGGGATAGGCTGCAGGCGCTGTGTTGGTAACTGTGCTGTTGAGACCGGTAACACCAAGTCCGCTGTAATTACAACGTGTGGGTACAGCGCCCGAAGCAATACCTGCACAATTTGTAGCTCCGGATCCTGCAATTTTCCACAGTGCAAAATCATAATCTGTAGCTGATGTGCTGGGTGCTCCGGGCCAGTCGTTCGGAACAATGTCAAAGGTTAAAACTCCATTTGCATTAATTGGAATCGAATACCATGCAGAGCCGCGTTCGCCGGAGGAAAGACATATAGATGCTCCGCTAAAATCGCAGATGTTGCCGTAAGCCTGATAACCGGGGTTACCAATTGCGATAGATGCGTTGCAAACCGGATTGGGCGATGAGCAATCCTGCCCGGCAGCAGCCGGAAAGCCTATTGATCCGTCAACGGCCATAACATCAAATGTGCCGGTTAAGTTGTTTACGCCATCAATTCGAATGAAATATGTAGCACCTGCGGTGAGTCCGGTTGCAGTTATTTCAGAGTTATTGTAGGATGATGATCCGCAACTCGGCGCATTATCGTTGCATCCGATTTGTGTAAGCGATGCACAGGTTCCGCTGTACAGTGCAATCTGCGTATTGGTAAGCGAGCCCAGATTAGTTCGGATACGCAACTGTCCGGAAGCCGGACAAACAACCGAATACCAAACGGTATTGAGATTTCCGGTTGACCAGCAGGTAGCTGCGGCTGGCTCTGATACTCCTGATGAACAAGAGTTATCGCCGCTCAGATTTACATTGAGTGAAAGTGCCTGAGCACTGCACGGCAAATCGTTTGCCGGACCGCTACCTAAGTTCACCACATTGATATCATAAGTTGCGTTGCTTGGTGCTGCCCACGTGTCAACAATAATATAATACGTGCCGGCGGCCGGAAGTGTAGCCGTACCGGTGAGCGGATTGCTGCCGCCCGCCGAAGCTACGCACGTAGTTCCGACATTGCCCGGACAACCATTATAGACCTGAAAGCCAATATTGGTAGTGCTTGCATTTGAAAGTGTAATGCTGATGCAGGTTGAGCCGGTTACTGTTAACGCATAAACCCGGTCTTCACCCGATTCGTATAATGTGCCGCACGATCCGGTACTGGCATTCGTATAGTCATTGCCGTAGCAGGATGTATTTTGTGCTGTTGCCGTATAAGGCAGCGTAATAGCCGGAGCATTGCTGCAAAGCGAACCCGCAACGGCTGTAACCGGAGCCGAAATAGAAATATCATAAGCATTGCAGGCCGGAGGATCATCAGAATCAATAACCACATAATAGGTTTGCCCTGATGTAACATTGAAACAAAGTGATTTGCTTCCCGTCGAACTTTGTGCGTTGGCAATACAGGTTGCTGTTGAAGTAATGCAGGGCGGAATATTTATCGGACAGCCATTGTATATGGATGCGCTCGTGTATGTTCCGGAGGAGGTTAAACTAAGTGTTACTTGTCCGCTTGCAGCTGCGGTAAAATAAAACACTTCATCTTCGCCGTTGTAATAGTTTGATGTTCCGCAAATGGCCGAAACATTAGTGGGAGTTATATCATTTATTTTTCCGCAGGTAGTTCTTCCGGTTGAACTGTAGGGCAAGCTGATGCTGTTTGTTCCGGTGCCGAGTGCAGCCAAACAATTGCTTGCCGGTGCCGAAATTGAAAGATTATTATAAGTAAAGCACGAAGAACCATCGAGCACAACATAATAAGTTGTTCCGGCAGTAACGCAAACCGAAAGTGTTGGATCAAAACCGGAGTTTGAAGCTTCGCAGATACCTCCGTTGCATCCGGCATTACTCGGACAGCCGCTGTACATATACAACCCGGCGCTGAATGTTGTTGATGAAAGTGCAACTGTAACTGCACCGCTTGCAGAAGGAGTAAACGCCCAAACACGGTCTTCGCTGCCCATGTAGAATGAGCTTCCGCAGGTCACTGCATTGGTTGAGTTGAGGTTGTCAACCGAGCCGCAGGTTGTGCCCGCGCCTGAAGCAAAAGGCAGTGAAGCAAGAGCTATAAAACCGGTGCCCAGCAAACTGCTGCACGATGGCGCTGTTGCAGAGGAAACAAGTGAAATATTATCAACAGCATGAGGAGGTTGCGTGCCTATAGAACCATCGCAATTGAATGAAAAGACCAAACGCTGAGTTGTACCGGCTATTCCCGTGCAGGGCAATGATATTGATGTCGTCTGCCAGGTTGCCTGTCCGTTATATGTACCACCTATTTGTCCGGCAGCAAGTTCAGTTCCGGCTACCGGAGTAGTGGTAGTTGGAACCAGAAATACTTCCATATAATCGCAACAAGACTCAGCTACGCCCAGCCAGTTAAAGCTTAGGGTTATGTAGGGTTGACCAACAGGAAAAGTTACGTTCCGGTAGAAATGCTGTGTACGGGCCTGATTGACATTGTACACGTTTCCGGTGCCGCCATTATTGGAAATATACACTGCACGCGAACCACTGTTTACAGCGGCTGTACCTACATACCACTTGTTGGCTGCACCGCCACCAGCTTGTACATCAGTCCAATTATTAGCGGCAAAAGTAGTTCCTGTTTCAAAACCACCATCGCCGGCAGGATTAATCAGTGTTGTTTGTGCTGAACCACGAAGAACAAACAATAAAGCAAATACGCAGAAGGATAGTATTTGTTTATTCATAAAGTTAGTTGGTTGACTGATTGGTAGAATTAGTGGCAGGCATCCCGCAGAGCTCTCTGACTTGGGCAATTGTGCAGCTTTCTTTTACATGATACTCAAGCTGATACTGATGAAAAACAGTGTACAAAAACTCATTGTCCGGCTGCCGGTTGCGATCAACAATAAGCAGGAAAATATGTTGATCTCCGCAGTAGCCGTTAACGCTCACCCCGTTTTGCCTGAACAATGCTGCCGAAATCAGCGGTTGATTCTTTTCGCTGATTTTCGGAACCTGAACAATCAGTTCGTCTGTTACGGGAGGAGTAAATGCCATTGACAGAATTGTAAATAGCAGCAATACGCCAAAGCGAATTGGTTGAAGAAGGCAGGGAACCATAATTTATTTTCAGTTAAGGATTGTGTAATGTCATGGTAATCTATGAGTAATTTTATCTCAATTATTTATCAAAAATCAGTTAATCTGTAAACTCATTATTTCCTGTTTTCCGCACTTTTTTGCAACACCCGCCAGAACCCTTGTAAATACTGAAAAGTGTTTTTAAATTGGGTGTTGCAAACTTTTCTGGATGTATGTAAGAAAACTAAAGAATCGCTCTGGAAGCCTTTCAGTACAAGT
>JBKDHA010000219.1:0-33209 GCA_046335555.1 Bacteroidota bacterium | reverse complement strand
GTTCACTGCTTCCTGTGCAATGCGGTAAAGATGCAGCACACGCGCAGGTGCAAGCATAACATTCAGATCAGCATCGCCATCATTAATACTGAGTTGCGTTGCAGTTCCGCTGCCTGTTTTGCGTAAAAAACTGCGCAGCTTTTCGGTAAACTCACCAACACTCAGCTCCGGCTGATTCATGGCCCAGATTGTTTCGCGCAGCTGATCCATCGTCTGCCGCGCATTATCGCCAAGCTCTGTTATCAGCTGTCGATTATCGGTTGTTGTTTGTTTATCGAGCCGGAAGGAGAGAAAGTCGAGCGTGCTGACCATATAGGTAATTTGTGCTCCGATATTATCGTGCAGATCGCGGGAAATGCGTTCGCGCTCGATGTGTATTTTACGTTCGGTTTCCAGTACACGCATTTGCCGTTTAAAGCGCTGCCGCGAAATAAAAACTGCAATGCCGGCAACAAGCAACAGTGCAAGCAAAGCCATAAGCACAAAAAACCAAGTGCGCAGCCAGAACGGCGGAACAACATGCACCGGTAGTCGAATTTCTGTTTGCTGCCACGCACCATTTCCGATGCGCACACGCACCCGAAAAACATAATCGCCGAAAGGCAGATTGGTATAAACCGCCATGCGCTGCCCGGGTGCCTGATCGAGCCAGGTTTCATCGAAACCTTCGAGCATACAGCTGTAACGTATGCGCTCCTGAACGCGGTAATTCATTGCAGTAAATGCAAATGTTACATTGCGCGTTTCATGGTTGAGCAGAAGTTCTTTTATACCAAATGCCGCCTGCGGTTGATTGTTGATGTATAGTGTAGAAAGTACCGGCTCTGTAGTTTCGGCAATTCTGTTTAATGCTGCCGGATTAAAACGAATCAATCCGTCAACCGTTCCGAATGCAAAATCGCCGTTGCTGAGTTTCCAGCCGGCATTCTGCACAAATTCATTTGCCGGCAAACCGTCACGAACATTGTAAACATCTGTAAAACCTGTTTTCGGATCAAGACACACCAAACCATCGTTGGTGCTCATCCACAAGCGCTGCTGTGCATCTTCAAGCAAAACATAAACTACATCATTCGGCAAACCATCGGCAGCAGAATATGTTCTGAATTTCTCGGTTTGCGGATTTAAACAACTGACACCGCCTCCAAGCGTAGAAATCCACAACATCCCGTTCTGCGCCTGAATCACCTGCGATGTTACATCAAACGCAAGCGATGCGGTATCATCGGGCACTGCATTATAGTTTTTATATCGTGCATTGTTTATTCGCGTTATACCAACCGGATGCGTTAACCAGAAATTATCAGCAGCATCCGTAAAAGTACTTATGATATAATCAGACGGGAGTTGCTGCCCGGTTGTGTCTCTTCTGTAAACGGCCCAGCGTTGGCTTTTTGTTGAAATCCGATAACATCCCTTAAATGTTGCTGCCACAATCTCACTGTCGTGAACAAGTGAAAGATGGAAAATTTTATTGGCGGCGAGCGGCGAGTTGGATGTTGTGTAATTTACTTTTTTGTTTGTGAGTGTATCAATAACAATAATCCCATCATTTCGTGTTCCAATCCAAAGTCGGTTTCGCTTATCAAAACAAAATTGCGTTGCAAAAATGGTTTTCGGAATCAGGTTTGTCCAGACAGGTAATTTATTCCCGGCAGAAGGTAAAATAGAAACACCCTGCTCTGTTCCGGTAAGTGTGCAAGAACGTGCTTCGATATACGCCCAAACAGAGCCGCCCGGAAATTCAGGCACTGTAGTTTTTGAAAACACACGAAACAATTGCCGTCCCGGATCACAGATATTTACACCTCCTCCCGAGGTACCAATCCAGATAAGTCCGCGCCGGTCGCGCATCACACAAAGTGCCTGACCCGAACTGATCGAAAACGGATTGCCGGGCTCTGCTTTTACTGTCACTAATTTTTGTTGCGCAGTATATACAAAGAGTTCCGTTTTCGTAACTATCCACACTTGCCCGGTATGATCGGCGCAGATATCGAGTATTTCTTCGGGAAGTGTTGTGAGTGTGACAACCGATCCGTCGTGATATAGTTTCATCACTCTTTTGCCTGCTGCAAAAAGAATCGCCTCATCAGTTTCAAAAACGCTGGGCGAAGAATTACTGATCCCGGGAATAATACAGAGTGATTTTAATTTACCTGAAACAGACGATGAAGTATAAAGAGTATCAGCATTACGAAGTAAAAACCCGTTTTTTATTTTCCAAATCTCCCGAATAGTTTTGGCAAGAGGCTTAACCGAAATCCGGTCATCAACTAACTCAACATACGAAATACCTATCGGATAAATAACCGCTGTAATGCCTTTTTCGCAGGAAGACATGCGCAATGCCTGATGGTGAAGCTTGGGTATTGACGAAGCATAGTTGTAACGCAGGAATCTGTTTTTGCTTTTCTGATACACACACAAGCCGGAACGTGTGCCTACCCAAATATTACCCGCAGCATCTTCTGCAAGTGCTGTAACAAAATTATCAGTAAGCGAAAATGTGTCGAGTGCAATGTGCCGGAAAACAGTAAACGCATAACCATCGAAACGGCAAAGTCCGTCCTGCGTTCCAACCCAAACAAACCCTTCGCGGTCTTCGAGAAGTGCATGCACAGAGTTTTGCGAAAGTCCCTGCCGCGTATCAAAATGCGTAAACCGCAGTTGCTGTCCGAACAACAATGCAGGTAATACACAAAAGAAGAAAAGCAAGCGATAGCGCATAGTGGTTTTCAAATGTAGCAAGCCGGAACCGAATTAAACAGCATCAGGCAAAACCGTCACCTATTTTAGGGCAAATGCCGTATTGTACCGCGCAACGGGTTTATACAATTTTGTACTAAACCTTACGACTATGTTCCGAAAACTCCTGATAACGATATTAACATTATCGGCATGGCTTCCGGCCTTTGCTCAAGACAATATCAATTACAAAATTGTGCATGACCGTCCGCGCGATGTGAACAATTTTGTAATGGCTCTCGATGTTATGCAAATGGATTTTGCCTTTAACAACATTGAAGGCATCAGCTTTAATCTCGGTGTTTGGGGATATGCCGACTATCATAAAACAATTGGCGTTGATTATGCAATCCGATATGGCTGGATGTCGCTCGGTCGCCTCGGAAACGCGGATGCGCGCAGGCACACACAAGTTGAGGTTGGTGCGTATCTTCCGCTCATTAAGCGCGATGTGAAACGTAATTTTAATGTAACGCTGAAATCAACCGTTACGCGAGGCGCCAAATACGAAACTACAACTACACAATATATCGTTGTTCCCGGCACACAATATCGCGGTGTTGGTGTTCGCGCCGGCATTCTGCACTACGGCGGTGTACTTACCCGCCCCAGAGAGCTTACAGAATCAGGCAATGATAATTATGCTGTATATGGTTTGTATGCCGGATTATTCCGCAGCAAAACCGATAACCTGAGAATTTCAACCGATAAATTCGGAATACGCGGCTATACGCATAATGTACGACTGTATATCGATGCTACACTCACACCAATTTCTACGTTCAAAAACACAAACAACTATTACTTCAATCTTCCGGTAGGTGTGCGCATGGGAATGTGGGTTCTGCCTTCTCTGCCGAGAAAAGAAGCGAAAGGTATTTATAACAAAGGTGTCTGCGTACAAATTGAAGTTGGTGTAAGACGCTTTGATAAATTCTACACACAAGCAACAGTTTCGATTCCCGTTGCACGTAAAAAACTGAAAGCGCTCGGTGCCGAAGACAACGAACCTGTGCGTACAAACGATTAACTAACTCCCAAACCTCTGCTGCCGGATGCACTCAGTATCAACTGGGACAAAGTGCCTATCCGGCAGCATTTTTATTGATACGATGAAACATATTTTCGCAACAGCATTTCTTTTGGTTGCAATTGCACTGAATGCTCAACAGGCTGCCTCTGTGCCACAAAGCGCCAAAGCAAAACCCGTTTATAAAAACCTCGGAGCTACAGTAAATTCAAGTTACAGTGAGCTAATGCCGTACATTACTGCCGATGGTTCGAAGCTGTTTTTCGTGCGCGAAAATCATCCGCAAAACACACAGTCGCCGCAGGAAACACAAGACATCTGGTTTTGCAAACGCGAACCCGACGGCGGCTGGAGTGAAGCCAAACACCTCGGCTTTCCGTTTAATACGGCGCGCACCA
The DNA here is from genome assembly GCA_046335555.1 of Bacteroidota bacterium. GTDB lineage: Bacteria > Bacteroidota > Bacteroidia > Palsa-965 > Palsa-965. Next base: position 29,033 of record JBKDHA010000219.1, on the reverse strand, counting down.
ATTCTATATTTTACCAAAGCCCCGACGGCACGCAACGCATAATCCGCGGCGTGTTTGAAAAATCAGAACGCATCGGCGACGGCTTCTCAGTTTCGCGGCTTACAGCAAAAGGCTGGAGCGATCCGCAACCACTTCGTATGCACGGTTACGAACGTTTGTCGAAAGGAATTTACAGCGGTATGTGTATGAGCGTTGATAACCGAACGATCATCCTGTATTTCTCGCGAAAAGAAGACAGCTCAATAAACGATCTGTATGTTTCGCATCTCATCAGCGGCAATGAATGGAGCAAACCGGAACCGCTCGGCGAAACTATAAACACTCCGGGCGATGAAAGCACGCCGTTTCTGGCAGCAGATGGTGTTACACTTTACTTTTCGAGCGAAAGGCCCGGCGGCTTCGGAAGCGCCGACATCTGGGTGAGCCGCCGCCTCGATGATACGTGGACAAAATGGAGCGAGCCGGTTAATCTCGGCCCAACCGTAAACGACGAACGCTGGCAAGCTTATTACAGTATTGCTGCCGCCGGAAATGTAGCTTATGTGGTGGTTGGCGCGGGCAACGGCGGTTTCGGCGGCACCGACATCTGCACCATTGAACCGCAAAAAGCCGATCAGCCGAAACCTGTTGCACTTATTAGCGGGCGCGTATTCAGCAGCAAAACAAATTTGCCGGTTTCGGCCGCAGTAAATTATTTCACGCTGCCCGATGGTGCCGAAGCCGGAATCGCACAATCGAATCCGCAGAACGGCGAGTATCAGATTGTGCTGCCCGCCGGAAAGCTGTATGGCTTCAAAGCCGCAGCAAACGGCTATTACGCAATCAGTGAAAATATTGATTTAACCGGGCTTTTGGTTTATACTGAGCTGAAACGCGACCTTGCACTCACACCAATTGAAACCGGACAAATTGTTCGGCTCAACAATATTTTCTTTGAAACCGGAAAAGCCGAACTGCGCCCCGAATCATTTGCCGAGCTTGACAATTTGGTGAAAGTGCTGAACGATAATTTATCGATGAATATTGCCATTGCCGGGCATACCGATGATGTGGGCAGCGACGAAGCCAATATGAAATTATCTGATGATCGCGCGCAGGCGGTGATGAATTACCTGATTTCAAAAGGCATTCAGGCTGGCCGGCTTTCAGCAAAAGGCTTTGGAGAATCGAAGCCGGTTGTGCAAAATACCAGCGATGAAAACCGGGCGCAGAACAGGCGTGTTGAGTTTACTATTGTGAGTAAGTGAGTTGGAATAAATAGTGAACAACAAACAAGCCTTCGCGGCACAAAACGAGTGTGAAAACTACTTCACGATTAATGTATCATCCTTGTACTCTATCGACTGAATAGAATTTTGTTTTGTTTGTTTCAGATAGTCGTCAAGACATTGACGAATAAAGGGCATTATTGTTTTTTCCTGTTCGGGGAACGGCTTTTTAATTAATTCCAGATAATCTTTTTTGCTGATATTTTTCTCTAACTGTGTCTGAGCACAATCGCAATACAACCGCGACAGAACAGGCTCGGCTATTGCTTTTTCCTTCATGTCCTGCAAACATTTTTCAATAAGTATTGCATGATCTTCTGTTGTCCATTCAGTTTTTGCCTGGTGTCTCTGTTTCATTGATTCTTTTAAGTCGCGAATGCCAATAAAAAAGCTCGTTCCGCAAACAAGAATTATAATTACAACAAAAGCCGGACTCTTCAGAAATTTTCTCCCGTTGATTTCTTCCATACATTAAGATGAGTAGTTTTGAAAAATAAACAAAAATAACTCACCCACAAATCACAACCATGCCACACTACATAACCACTCTCGAACGACTCAACGATAAATACACACACCAGTATTCCGGCATCGGCTACGATGAACTGAGCAGCCGTGTACACAGCCAGTTTCAGAGTGCGGGCTATAAAGTGCTTCAGGTTTATCAGGGTGGTGCCCAGTATGAAAAAGGCAACTACACAATGCGCATTCTCTTCGGTGCATTTGTAAAATACTTCAAGTTTGCCGTGCAGGTTACTGATGGCGGAAACGGCTTGCTCAATGTGAGCGTAGTGCGCCAAACTTCGGGCATGTCGGGCGGACTGATTGGCGTGAATCAGGTTAAAAAAGAGATGCAGCGCCTCGAAGAAGTGCTTCGTCAGATCTGAAGTGCCGCAGGTAATGGCTTAAATCGTAAATTTGCCCGCCTGCAAGCACAAAACTATGAAAGTAACCGACCACCTCCGCGCAGCTAAATCAACGCTGTTTTCAATTGAAATTTTGCCGCCGCTCAAAGGCAAAAGCATTCAGTCGATCTACGACAGTATTGATCCGTTGATGGAGTTTAAGCCTTCATTTGTTGATGTTACGTATCACCGCGAGGAATACGTTTATAAAAAACGCGAAGGCGGTTATCTCGAAAAAGTATCGATCCGCAAACGTCCCGGTACAGTTGGTATCTGCGCAGCAATTATGAACCGCTATCATGTGGATGCGGTTCCGCATATTATCTGCGGCGGTTTTACCAAAGAAGAAACGGAAAGCGCGCTCATTGATCTTCACTTTTTGGGTGTTGACAATGTGCTGCTGCTTCGCGGCGATGCAATTAAAGCAGAGCCTTCATTTGTGCCCGATCCGGCCGGCCATTCGTATGCCATTGATTTGGTAAAACAGGTTATGGATATGAACCGCGCCAAGTATCTGCACGAAGATGTAATTGATATGGCGCCCACAAATTTTTGCACGGGTGTTGCCGGCTATCCTGAAAAACATTTTGAAGCACCCAACCCGCTTGCCGATTTGCGCTCGCTGAAAGCAAAAGTTGATGCGGGTGCTGATTTTATAGTTACGCAAATGTTTTTTGATAATGCGAAGTTCTTTTCTTTTGTCGAGCGCTGCCGCGAAGCCGGAATTACTGTTCCTATTATTCCGGGAATAAAAATCCTGACCGGCAAAAAACAACTCACCACACTTCCGAAAATCTTTCACATTGATGTGCCGCAGGATCTTTACGAAGCTGCTGAAAAATGCAAGACCGACGCCGAAGTTCGCGAAGTGGGTATCGAATGGGCGATTCAGCAATCAAAAGAATTGGTGAAAGCCAATGTTCCCTGCCTGCATTTTTACACAATGGGCGTTTCTGAAGCTACACGCCGTGTTGCCTCAGAAGTATTCTGATATTACATCTGATTTAAAAGCAGGACAGGAAATTATCTGTTCTGCTTTTTTGTTTGCAGTAAGAATTGATTCGGCCTGTCATTTGTGCATTTCAGAGATATTAATTCGCTAAAACAAGAAGAGCTGCCCCAACGGAGCAGCTCTTCTTGTTTGTTATAGTTTGAATGGAATTAGAGCTTGCGCTTGATTTCCACCATTTCGAATCCTTCGATGAGGTCGCCCACTTCGATGTTATCGAACTTATCGATGTTAAGACCGCATTCGTAACCGGCATTCACTTCTTTCACGTCGTCTTTGAAACGTTTGAGTGAACCTAATGAACCTTCGTGGAGTACAATGCCATCGCGGATGATACGCACTTTGGTGTTGCGGTTTACTTTTCCGTCGAGCACGTAGCAACCTGCAATGGTGCCCACTTTCGTGATACGGAATACTTCGCGGATCTCGATGTTGCACACCACTTTCTCTTCGAATTCCGGTGCAAGCATACCCACCATCGCCGCTTTGATTTCGTCGATAGCTTTGTAGATAATTGAGTAAAGACGGATGTCGATCTGCTCGGTTTCGGCAAGCTTCTTCGCATTGACGGTAGGACGAACCTGGAAGCCAATGATAATAGCATTTGACGCTGAAGCAAGCAGTACATCGCTTTCGCTGATTGCACCTACGCCTTTGTGTACGATGCGCACCTGAATCTTCTCGGTAGAGAGTTTGAGGAGCGAATCGGCAAGCGCTTCAATTGAACCGTCAACGTCACCTTTAATAATGATGTTGAGTTCTTTGAAGTCGCCGATAGCCAAACGGCGGCCGATTTCGTCGAGGGTAATGTGCTTTGTAGTACGAATCGACTGTTCGCGCTGAAGCTGGAGGCGACGTGTGGCGATGTCGCGGGCTTCGCGTTCATCAAGCATCACGTTAAATTTATCGCCAGCCTGCGGAGCTCCGTTCAGACCAAGAATTTGTACCGGAGTTGCTGGTCCTACTTCGTCAATTACGCCGCCGCGTTCGTTGTGCATGGCTTTCACGCGGCCGCTGTAGCAACCTGCGAGAATAACATCACCAACGCGGAGTGTTCCGTTTTCAACGAGCATGGTAGCTGTGTAGCCACGGCCTTTATCGAGTGTTGATTCGATAATGGTACCGTTTGCGCGTTTGTCGGGATTGGCTTTGAGGTCAAGAATTTCAGCTTCGAGCAATACTTTTTCAAGCAGCACATCGATGTTGAGACCTTTCTTGGCCGAAATTTCCTGACACTGATATTTACCGCCCCATTCTTCCACCAGAATATTCATGGCAGCAAGAGCTTCGCGGATTTTATCGGGATTAGCTCCCGGTTTATCAATTTTGTTGATGGCAAACACAATGGGAACACCCGCAGCCTGTGCGTGGTTGATCGCTTCCACGGTTTGCGGCATCACACTGTCATCGGCAGCTACCACAATAATAGCTACGTCTGTAACCTGAGCACCGCGGGCACGCATAGCTGTAAACGCTTCGTGACCCGGTGTATCAAGGAAGGTAATTTGTTTGCCGCTGTCGAGCTTCACGCTGTAAGCTCCGATGTGCTGTGTAATACCACCAGCTTCGCCGGCAATTACGTTTGCTTTACGCACATAGTCAAGCAGCGATGTTTTACCGTGGTCAACGTGACCCATAACGGTAACAATTGGCGGACGGCCGGTGAGTTGTTCAGGCGTATCTTCTTCTTCTTTGATTGCTTCCTGAACTTCAACGCTAACGAACTCTACTTTGTAGCCCATTTCATCGGCAAGAATGCTGATGGTTTCAGCATCAAGACGCTGGTTGATGGACACAAACAAACCGAGTGTCATACAAGTCGAGATGATTTTCGTAACAGGTACGTTCATCATCGATGCCAATTGGTTGGCGGTTACAAACTCGGTTACTTTGAGTACGCTCTTTTCAAGTTCCGCACGATCCATTTCATCCTGCATACGCTGGCTGACCATGTCTCGCTTGTCGCGGCGATATTTCGAGGCTTTGGATTTACCCTGTCCGCTAAGGCGTGCAAGGGTTTCCTTAATCTGTGCCTGGATTTCTTCTTCTGTGAGTTCAGCTTTGGGCTGATTGGGTTGGTTACGGTTTTGGTTATTACCACCGCCGCGGTTTTGGTTATTGCCGCCGCCGGGTCCGCGGTTATTGTTTCCGCCACCGGGTCCGCGGTTTTGTCCGCCGCCACCCTGATTATTACCACCGCCGCGGTTTTGTCCGCCGCCGCCCTGATTATTGTTGCCGGCAGGTGAACCGTCTTTATTGATGCGTTTACGTTTCTTTTTCTTTTCAGCTTCGAAAGCTGCAGAGGAAGACGCAACGGGTTTCTTTTTATCTTCTTTTACAGGAAGCTCAATACGACCCATAATTTTGGGGCCTTCGAGTTTCTCAACACTGCGGCGGAAAAGAACTGCTTCTTCGGGTTTTGCAGGCTCTGTAGTAACCGGTGTTTCGGGTTTGGTATCCTGTTTTACTTCGGCAACCGGTTCAGGCTTGGGCTGAGGTTTTTCAACTTTGGGCGTCTCAACTTTGGGCGCTGTTGGCTTAACATTTTCTTTGCCTTTTTTGGGCGCTCCGGTATTGGCTGCAGGAGGATTATTTTTCTTTTGGTCTTTGCCTTTGTTTCTCGGTCTTGTATCACCAAGATCAATTTTATCAATGATCTTGATACCGATAGTGGGCTCGGGTTTTGCTTCTGGCTCTTTTACTTCGGGCTTTTCTTCGGCAACCGGTTGAATTACTTCAGGCTCCGGTGTAATTTCTGCAACCGGTTCGGGAGCAGGTTTTACTTCGGGTACTTCAGGAGTTTCTGCAACCGGAGGAGTAACTACCGGCTGAGGTTTTTCTTCTTTCGGGGGAGCCGGTTTTTCGGCTGGTTTTACCGTTGGATTAGCGTCTTTAATCAGGACTTCATCCTGTTCGCGTTCGGTAGCTTTCTTGTTCCGCGAATCATCTTGCAGTGTAATGGTTTCCTTGCGCGTTTTGGTGCTCAGGCCAACCATTTTAGCTTCTTCTTTTTCCTCACGGTCAATAGCAAATTCATCCTGAAGAGATTTATACATCTCATCGGAGATTTTTCCGTTCGGATTGCGCTCAACCTGAAATCCCTGATCTTCGAGATATTCGTAGATCCGGTCGAGCGATACATTGAATTCGCCCTTGACTTTGCTGAGACGGATTGTTTTTTCGGTTTCTGCCATAATTTGCCTTCCTCAGGCTTTCGGGTGCAAAGGTCGTAAAACAAAGCGGATTTAGCACCATATTTTCACGCTTTGTAAGTAACAGCAGCAGCGAAATGTGAAGTTTTCTCATTTCGCTGCTGTTATTTTGTTCTGCTTATTCAAATTCTGAGCGGAGAATACGCTTCACTTCGCGTACTGTTTCCTCTTCAAGATCGGTGCGTTTCACCAATTCCTCATCGCTGAGTTCGAGTACCGATTTAGCTGTATCACAGCCAATTGACTTGAACTCTTCGATGATCCATTGTTCGATTTCGTCGCTGAATTCGTCGAGTTTAACGTCTTCAACATCTTCATCGGTATCGCGGTACACATCAATTTCGTAACCGGTTAAGCGACCGGCGAGGCGAATGTTGTGACCACCTTTACCGATAGCAAGCGAAACCTGATCGGGTTTGAGATAAACTTCTGCACGCTTGCTTTCTTCGTCTAATTTCACCGTGGTGATTTTAGCCGGATTCAGTGCGCGGCGGATGAACAGGTCGTTATTGGAAGTATAGTTGATTACGTCGATATTCTCGTTGCGGAGCTCACGAACAATGCCGTGAATACGCGAACCTTTCATACCTACGCAAGCGCCAACCGGGTCGATGCGGTCGTCGTATGACTCAACAGCCACTTTTGCACGTTCGCCGGGCTCGCGTACAATTTTCTTGATGGTAATGAGTCCGTCATAAATCTCGGGAACTTCGTTTTCGAAAAGTTTCTCAAGGAATACGGGCGATGTGCGGGAGAGAATAATAACGGGAGAGTTGTTGCGCAGATCAACTTTTGAAACCACTGCACGAACAGCATCACCTTTCTTGAAGAAATCGCCGGGGATTTGTTCGTTTTTCGGGAGGATGAGTTCGTTGCCTTCGTCGTCGAGAACGAGGGTTTCTTTTTTCCAAACCTGATAAACTTCACCGGTGATCACATCACCAACACGCTCTTTGTATTTTTTGTAGAGTTCGTCTTTTTCAAGATCAAGCACGCGTGAAACGAGGTTCTGGCGAATGGCAAGAACAGCACGGCGGCCAAAATCATCGAGCTTGATGCGGTCGGTTACCTGTTCACCGATTTCGAAATCGGGTTCGATTTTGCGGGCTTCGGTGAGGCTGATGTGTTTATTTTCATCATAATCGAAGCTGTCTTCGGCAAACTCGTCGTCAACGATTTCGCGGTTGCGCCAGATTTCAAGGTCACCACGCTCTGGGTTCACGATTACGTCGAAGTTTTCGTCGCTCAGGTAACGTTTACGGATCATGCTTCTGAACACATCTTCGATGATGCTCATGAGCGTTGCCCGGTCTATGTTCTTCGTATCCTTAAACTCTGAGAAGGATTCGATGAGATTGATGTTTTCCATTGTACTTGGATTGAAAAACGGTTATTCAGATTCAGAATTTGATGACAATTATAGTTTCTTTTATAGTGATGAAAGGGATTTCGTAGCGGTGCTTTACAAGCTGCTTCGTTTTTTTACCTTCCACTTTTTCGCGCTTCTCTTCTTCGAGAATAATTCCGGTTTGCTCGTCGGCAGCAACAAGTATTCCGCTGAATTTTTTGCCGTCGGTTTGTTTTACTTCTACTTCCCGGCCAATATTTTTGAGGTACTGCCGAAATACTTTGAAAGGCTGATCAAGCCCGGGCGAAGAAACCTCAAGTGAGAAATCTTCTGTTTCGCGATCGAGCTGACTTTCTATCCACCGGCTTACCGCTACGCATTCACGTATGCCTACGCCCTGCTCGTTATCAATGGTAACCAGAATTCTATTGCCGGGCCCGATGTTAACGTCAACGAGGTAGCTGCTGCCTTCGCTGAGCTTAGCTGCTGCCAAATCACTGATATGTTGTTGCGTAATCATTATACAAAGAAACAGGGGGCTAAGGCCCCCTGCACGTTTACTTTTTTGAAATGCTGCGCAAAAGTAATACAAGATTTTCAAATAAACAAGTCCTTTATTTTGCCTGAACACTTGACTAATAGCCCGATAATGTTATATTTTTGTTAGACGAATAAAGAGTATAACCCGATGACTCTTAATGCGGACTGTTTTGCATCCCCTGCAGACCTACCCGCTTGGCAAACACAAACAAATACAATACAGTCATGGCAACACAGAAAAATTCAACTCAAATTCGCCGGCAGATAGCACTCGTGGCAGGTGCTCTTATTGCAGGCAATCAGCTCTTTGCTGCTGGTGAAGGCATTTCAGCAGGCGAAATTTTGCTGTACATTTCGCTCATTGTTGGCGTAATTCTCGCAGCATGGTTTCTGAGCAGCGGTAAAACACCGAAGTCTAACCAAAATCCAAATCGCCCGCATTTCGATCATCCGAATGATCCGCACTTCCGCCGCCTGCGCAAGAAAACATCTTGATAATCAGCATTTAACTATTAAGGCAGGTTCTTCGGTCTGCCCTTGCTTTCTGCGCCACATTCACACACACTTTTACATATAGCTTGGCTGTGAAAAGCCGTAAAACTGCCCCGCTCCAACAATCATTGTTGGAGCGGGGCAGCTTATTTTTCAGCAAAAGAGAATATCAGGCAAATATCAATATAGAACATTTACAACCGAACACCTTTTTTATACTTTAACTCAGTCAAAACAGTTCCGTCGGGGCTGTAATACACCCATTTACCATGGGGTTTGCTGGTGAGGCGGGTTTTATACACCTTTTCCCCGTTCGTCTTTGTGAGCATATATTCCTTCTCTTTGAAAACCTTGTTTTTGGTCACACTTTGCAGTTTCCCGTCCATGTAATAATTCTTGGTTTTACCGGAAAGGCGACCTTCTTTGTATTTGAGTTTAGTTTTAACGGCGCCGGTTTCGTAATAATAAATCCATTTGCCGTTTGTTTTGTCGTTTTTGTAGCTGCCGGCTTCATCCATGATTCCGGTTTTATACCAGCTGATCCAATTGCCTTCACGAATTCCCATGCGGTATGAACCGGTAGTGTGCAACTTGCCGTTATCCCACCAAAATGTCCATGCTCCGTTTTTCTGGCCGCGCTTGTAGGTGCCTTTGTAGTTCTGCTTACCGTTGTAATACCAGCCTTCCCATATTCCAGTCATAAGCCCAAGTTCAAAAGTGCCCTTGTCTTTAATTTGACCATTGTCGAACCAGCTGATCCAGTTGCCATCTTCTTTGTTCATTACAAAACGGCCTTCCTGAAGTTTCTGTCCGTTCTCGAACCAAAAAGCCCAGCTTCCGTTTTTCTTGCCATCTGTAAATGTTCCTTCTTTGTATTTCTGTCCGTTCGGGTACCAATACACCCAAGTGCTGTCTTGCTTGTCATCATTAAACCATCCTTCTGATTCAAGCTGATCTTTGTCTTCGTGCCAATATGTCCAGTGCCCGTTGCGAAGATCATTTTTGAACTCGCCTTCCATTTCGCGTTTACCGTCTTTCTTGTACCAGGTCCAAACGCTGTCTTTCTGGTCATTGAGGTACTGCCCTTCAATGCTCACTGATCCGTCTTCGTACCAGTAAGTTGTTGGGCCGTTTCTTTTTCCTTTTGAGAATGTTTCAACATAATCCTTTGCTCCGTTGGGTTTCCAGCCCGTCCAAACACTGTCGCGGAGTCCGCCTCTGTAATATCCGAGCGTTTGCCGGGCACCGTTATCGTATGCAAAAAGAATGGTTCCGTTTCCGTTCTTTATGACTTGCACATTGTCTTCGCCCCAGAGATTCCAGAGGTATTCTGTGCTGTCTTTGTATTCAACTTCTCGAAGCGGCTTGCCGTTGGGATACCATTCTTGCCATTGCCCGGTTTTCTGGCCTTTTGAATAGGTTCCGGTTTCTTTTCTGTTTCCGTTTTTATGCCATTCAGTATAAACTCCGTGCAGCGAATCATTTACAAACCATCCGTCATTTTCAGGCTTCCCGTCTTCGGCCCAGTAGCGAAAATGTCCGTTCTTTCGGGCTTTGTATTGGTAATTCACCCATACCACCTGAAACTGTTCTTCTGATTTAATTTGTCCGTTCTCATACCAGCTTGTCCAAACACTGTCGGGCAGGTTTTTTACATAGCGGCTGCGGAGCGCCATTTGGCCGTTTTTATACCAATAAATTGCCGGTCCGTATTTATCGCCCTGATAGTAATATTCTGTTGCTTTTTTGTTTCCGTCGTCATAGAAATAGCTCCAGGCGCTGTCTATTTTTCCGTTATAATACCAGCCGGCTCGTGCTACTTTCCCGTTTTCGTGCCAGTAGGTGCATTTGCCGTGCAGGCGGCCGTCGAGCATGCCTTCTTCGCTCTTTTTCACTTTCTTTTTTTCGTCCCAGAATTGTGTTTTTACCTCCTGCTTCTTGCGCACATTAGTACGTGCTGCTTTTTTAGAGGGTGCCGGTTGTGTGGGTACAAGCTGAGCGGTAACTGCAAACGGAAGCAGCGCGAGCAGCAGCAAAAGGGAGAATCTTTTCATGTAAGAATAAACGGAGTAAATCAGATTTTGGTACAGAGGGTTTTAAGTCTTCTGAAAACGTGCGACAAATCTACCTCAAAAGGTCTGAGAGTTTGCCGGATCTTGTTCACGAAGTTTAAACACCTGTTTGTGAGGTAAGACGGAGCTCTGCAACGGCGGCGGCAATTTGGTGTGCGGCCTGCATAACTTCGGTTTCGGGCGAATCTTTGCCAAGGCTGAACCGCACACTGGCGCGGCTTTCTGCCTCACTCAGCCCCATAGCTGTGAGCACATGCGAAGGCTCGTTTAGCGCCGATGTACAGGCCGAGCCGGTAGCCATGCCGATATTTGGAAGCCGGGCAATGAGCTGCTCGGCACGGATGCCGTTGAAGGTAATATGCGTAGTATTTGGCAGCCGGTTGCGAATGCTACCGTTGACAAAAACATCAGGCATATCGGTGAGCACTTGCTCAAACCGTGTGCGCAGCGATGAAATGCGGGCGGCATTGTCCCACCATTCGAGTGCGGCAATGCGGCAGGCTTCGCCAAGTCCCGCAATGCCCGGTACGTTGAGTGTTCCCGGACGGATGCCGCGCTCGTGTCCGCCGCCGGTAAGAACGGGATGCAAAGTAACCCGCGGATCGCGGCGGCGAAGGTAAAGTGCTCCCGCGCCTTTTGGTCCGTACATTTTATGCGCCGAGATGCAGCAGATGTCGATGCCGAGTTCCTGCACATCAACCGGAATTTTTCCGGCGCTTTGTGTGGTATCGCTGAGGAAGAGTGCGCCGGCGGCGTGGGTAATATCGGCCAGAGCGCGAAGGTTTTGCACGGTGCCGGTTTCGTTGTTGGCGTGCATGATGCACACGAGCACGGTATCGGGTCTGCAGGCGGCACGTAATGCAGCAGGATCTGCAAGGCCTTCGCGGTTAACGGGAAGTATTGTTATTTCGGCACCTTCCGTTTCCAATGCCTTGCAGGTATCGAGCACAGCTTTGTGTTCGGTTGCCGATGTAATGATGTGGCGGCCCCGGCTGCTCCAGGCGCTGAACACTCCGCGAATGGCAAGGTTTATGGCTTCTGTAGCTCCCGATGTGAAAATGATTTCCTGTGCTGTGCAATTAAGCAGGGCTGCAACGTTTGCGCGGGCGGTATCTACAGCCTGTGCAGCTTCCCAGCCTTTGCGGTGTGTGCGGCTGGAGGCATTACCGTATTGCTCGGTAAACTGCGGTAGCATCAATTTAAGCACACGCTCATCAACCGCTGTTGTGGCATTATGATCGAGGTAGAGGAAACCGGTCATTTTGTAAAGGTACAATCTGCTTCAACTATGAAATTCAAATAGTTGTACAAAAAAGCGACTACAATAATTTACGTAGTCGCTTATCGCAGAATAGATTCAAGTTAAGAACGTTTTACATCAGTCAGGCCATTGTTCAGGGTAATCGCTAAAGTATGCATCAAGCTGTTCATCAGATAAAGTGTAGTTATGGTCAAGGATAAAAAGATCCTTAATCTCTTCACGACTCAATTTACCATTGACATTAACTCCTAAAAAATCATAGTCATCGGGTGTAATAATCACTAACATTTCTACGATTTCTGACGAATTAAGATTCGGGCTTAATAAAACTCCACTAATCCAGTGCTCAAAACCTCCCTTATCGTCTTGAATATTCGAAAGATTAACTCTGTAAATTTTTCCTTGTTGAAGTGGGGCGGAGGCTATTGGTTTTTGCGCTTTTCTTCCTCTTTCGTATAATAAATGTTTTTTCATTAAAAATAAGATTAATATTTACTTCCAAGGTGCTTTTAGCATTAGTGTCAGCAGATCCCTTGGTTAAATTTTTGTCCGCTAACTGCTTCTTAAACAATGATTTCATATATAGCATAAACACAAAAGCTGTCTTAAATTTCTCAAAGGCATCTTCATCACTTGTACCCCGAATTACAGGTCCCCAACTCTCATTTTTAAGCCTTAATACCACTTCGTTTGTATCAGCATCAATAGATTTATCAATATTATAAGTTATCATTTTAAAATAGTTTTAGTTCTAGTAAAAATAAGTACATTTTTTATTTTCTCATCTGTCCTCCTTTCTTTTAATTGTCTTACAAAAATAATATCAATAATTCACGAAGTCAAGGACTTTCATAAAAAAAGCCGGAAGCGCCATCTCCCTTGAACGCTTCCGGTCTTATTTGCCTGCGATTACACACACAAACGCAGGTATTTTGGGGATGTAAGCTATTTCGGTTGTATGCTGAGACGGGTAACCGCCCGGCGACCCAAAGCATCTTCGATTTGAAGCAAATAAACACCGCCGGGCAAATGGCTTACAGGGAGGGTGACCGTTTGCCGCCCGACGGTGGAAGTAGTGCTGAGCACAGTAGAAATAGTACGCCCTGTGAGGTCTGTAATTGTAATTATTGCGTTGCCGTTTTCAGTCTGTATCCAGTTCACACCAATATTTTCGGATGAAGGATTCGGGAATACAGAAACGCCGCCCGGCAATTTGCCTAATTCATTAACCGAGGTTTGCGGTGTATAATTGACCTGAACCTGCATACAGAATGAATCGCAAGGCATTAAACTGAACGGACTCCAGATATAAACACAGGCAGTGTATGTGCCGGGTGTACTGTATGTATAGGAAGGACCAGCATCATACGAAAAGCCACCGTCGCCAAAATTCCATTCGAAAACACTGCCTGAATCAAAAGAACTGGTATTTACAAAAAACGTGGTGTTGAGTGAGTCGAAAGTGTAGAAAGATGCAGAACAAATGGGCGACTGATAAGCATAGAAGCAAGCAGAATCTGAACACTGCGAAGCAGAATCAACCATCCAAACACAACTATAAATAACCCCGTTTGATGGAAATGTAAACGTGTAAGTTGGCGAAGGTGATGGCGTGGTAAAATTATTTATCGACTGATCATACCACGAATACAGGGGATAAGTTGTATTGGTTGGTGTTGCGGTTGCAACAACTGTATTGCCGTTTACGACATAAGAAACACTTACACTGCAATTTTGTGCTGCAAGACTTGCAGTAATAGAAATGAAAAGCGCTACTAAGCAGAGGATTCGCATATCAAATTATTTAGGATACAAATATTGATGCTCAAAATCAACATGGCAAATCAAAGCCGAACTTTTCTTACCTGTTCAAAACTACATATAGACACCTTCGGCTTACGAAAAACAGGGCGCAATAAACGATTTAGGTTATTCTATACTATAAAATATACCCGTGTTCAGGGAGGCAATTTTACTGTTAAAAGTATCTGCTGCTGTGCGTTTGCTGATTCATAAATCAGTGGAAATCCATTTTATCAGAATGATATTCAATGGCGACTACCACTAACTGAGTGTATTAACTTGTATAAAACAGATCCTCGTTTACCTTTGCAGCGCTCAATACTTTTTTGTGAACGAAAGCAAGGTCAACTATTTACTGCTGCACTTTATTGTCTTCATTTGGGGCTGGACAGCAGTGCTCGGAGAAATCATAACACTTCCTACCGATCAGTTGGTTTGGATAAGGATCATGATAGCTCTGGCGGGCATTCTAGTTTATATGCTTGTAACGCGCCAGAGTCTTGCTGTTGCACCCGCCAATGCGCTCAAATATCTCGGAACGGGTTTAATTGTTGGTCTGCACTGGATTTGTTTTTACGGTTCAATAAAAGCAAGTAACGCATCAGTTACACTTGCTGTTTTTGCTTCTGGTTCGTTGTTTACAGCATTCATTGAACCGCTTTTTTTCAAGCGCAGCATCCGCGGCTATGAAATTATTTCTGGTGTGCTTGTGATTTTTGCCATCGGGCTAATTTTTGGTGTTGAAACCGAATATGCACTGGGCATTGTACTTGGCCTGCTGGCTGCGCTCACTTCATCGCTGTTTGCAGTAATCAACAGCACATTTATAAAAGCCGGGCATCGTTCATCAGTCATCTCTGTATATGAAATGCTGGGCGGTTTGGCCGGCTTAACGGTTTATGTTCTGTTAACACACGATAATGTTGCCGCAATGTTCAGCATGAGTGCACATGATTTCTGGTATATGCTTGTGCTGGGATTAGCTTGCACTTCATTGCCGTTTCTCATCAGCTTGCGTGTGCTTAAATCGGTCAGCCCATATACAGTTTCGCTTACGCTTAATCTCGAATCGGTTTACGGCATTATTTTATCGTGGTTTATTCTTGATCACAGCAAACTGCTCACGGTCTATTTTTATATCGGAACGGCAATAATTCTTTCCACATTATTTCTGAATGCCTGGCTGAGCAGGCGGCAAGTTGCCGAATAAACATTCTGCCCTTCTTTTTGTTGATTTGTAACGCCGTATCTTTGCGGCTCGATCAGCAACTATGGATTTTCAGTACTGCAACAGTCTTACTCAGTTTTCGCGTTTCAAAACGCGTGTGGTAACTATTGGTGATGTTCCGCTTGGCGGCGATAATCCGATCCGCATACAATCAATGACCACAACCGACACGCTTAACACAGAAGCCACGGTTGCACAGTCCATTCGTATGATTGAGGCCGGATGCGAGTATGTACGCATTACAGCACCGAGCCTGAAAGAGGCGCAAAATCTCGAAAACATTAAGAAAGAATTACGCTTGCGTGGCTACAATGCTCCGCTCGTTGCCGATATACATTTTACTCCTAACGCGGCTGAACTGGCAGCGCGCATTGTAGAAAAAGTGCGCGTAAATCCGGGTAACTACGCAGATAAAAAGAAGTTTGAGCATATCGATTATACCGACTATGCGTATGAAGCCGAACTCGAACGCATTCGCGAACGCTTTACACCGCTGGTGCGCATTTGCAAAGAATACGGCACTGCTATGCGCATCGGTACCAACCACGGCTCGCTTTCCGACCGCATTCTGAGCCGCTACGGTGATACACCGCTGGGCATGGTAGAATCGGCCATGGAATTCCTGCGCATTTGTGAGGCCGAAAGCTATCACAACATTGTGCTTTCTATGAAAGCCAGTAATCCGCAGGTAATGGTGCAAGCGTATCGTTTGCTCGTGCAGCAGATGATTGCGGCCGGCATGAACTATCCGCTGCATCTTGGCGTAACCGAAGCCGGCGACGGTGAAGACGGCCGCATAAAATCGGCTGCCGGAATTGGCACGCTGCTCGAAGATGGGCTCGGCGATACTATTCGCGTTTCGCTTACCGAAGATCCCGAGTTCGAAATTCCGGTTGCCAAAGCACTGGCCGAACGCTACACCAACCGTGCTGCACACACTCCGATTGCCGAATTAGAAAAGAAAGAAGGAAAGATTGTACTGCCCTACTCGCCTTTCGATTACACCCGCCGCACCACAAATGAAGTGCTCAACATCGGCAGTACGCAAGTGCCGCGCATTGTAGCCGATTTCAGTTTTAAGCAGGAAATTACCGCAGCATCATTGTTTGCGGTTGGCTATAACTACTCGGTGCCGCTCGATAAATGGAATTTAACCGATCAGGCATGCGATTTTATTTATGTTGGCGATAATGCAGTTGAATTTGAAATTCCCGGCACTCTAGGATTAATTCAAAATTCAGGAAACTGGACGCCGAATGCTGATCGTCGTTATCCGCTGTTTTGCGGTAATGAGTTTTTTGAAAGTGCGGCACAGCATCCGGTGCTCAACTTTGTTGCGGCTGATATTGCAACGCTTACGCCTGAGTTTATTGAAAAGCTGAAGCACGAAAGCCGTGTTGTGCTTGTGCTCGACAGTATGAACGATGCCGCAATGCCCGAACTGCGCCGTGCGGCAATTTTGCTGATGGATGCAGGTTGTAAAACACCGTTCATCATAAAGCGGAATTTCATGCACGAAAGTGCCGATGATGCTGTACTTTTTGCAGCTACTGATGCCGGCGCATTGTTGCTCGATGGTTTTGGCGACGGGCTCTGGATCAAAACTGCAGGGCAGGTTGCTCCGCGCACACTCAACAGCGCAGCATTCGGAATTTTACAGGCCACGCGCACACGCATTTCAAAAACCGAATACATTTCATGCCCATCCTGCGGCCGGACGCTTTTTGATTTGCAGGATACAACCAACAAAATCCGCAAGCGCACCGAACACCTCAAAGGCGTGAAAATCGGCATTATGGGCTGCATTGTAAACGGCCCCGGCGAAATGGCAGATGCTGACTACGGCTATGTAGGCACCGGCGTAGGGAAAATCACACTCTACAAAGGCCGCGAAGTTGTGCAGCGCAATATTGAAGAGGAAAACGCTGTAGAGGCTCTCGTAGAATTAATCCGCACGCACGGCGACTGGATTGAAGCGCCTCTGGCAAATACCTTGGAAAACAATTAATTTACATTAACAGCCGGTTCTTAATAACTCTGCCGAACGCATGCAGAAGGCCGCAGATGTTTAAAATACCTTTACAGGGTAAACTGAACTCCATGTACAGAAAATTACTCACCGCATTTGCATTGTTTCTTACTGTTGCCGTTTCGGCGCAGATTACGGTAACCAATGCAATTGTTCCTCAATATATGCAAGGAACAAACGGCACCAACAATAACCGCACTCCGTTCTACTTCTGGGCCGAATTTTCGGGGCTTACGCCTAATGCTACTTACCGCTTTTATACCGGTATGGACACGCTCGGTTCGTCAAACACATCGAACGGTGCCGGCAATCCGCTGCTGATAAACAACAACACCGGCGATTTCCGCCGCACCACCAATGCGTCATTGTCAAATGCCGCCGGGCACGATTCACTTACTGCTGATTCAAGTGGTCGGTTCAGCGGATGGTTTGGTGTTGAGGCAACCGGAAACGGCCGTTATACATCCGGCAATATGATTCACCCGCAACTGAACATGAACGATGGTGCAGGCGGAACATCAGTTGCTAACCGTGTTAAACTCACCACCTACATGGTGCGTTCTGTTAACTACGGTACAAATTCCGGCAACCAAAACCAATGCTCTTTCCTCTTCGATCGTGCCGACAGCGTAACCATTGCACAAAAAAGTATTGTATTGCTTTACGACAGTGTTTCGGGCAATGGTCGTCCAATTTCTTCTGCTGTTGCTGAGCTTGAAGGCATTAACCAAAACGTAATTACATCAACCGTTGCAGCTTATCGTGATAGTGTTGATTTGTTCACCTATCGCTGGGGAACAATCAATCCGAATTCAAACACAAACGGAGTTCGCCGCATAGAGTATCGCGATTTACTTACTGATACAATTATCAATGCCGAAACCGATGGCGATGGCTGGTGGTGTTCTGGTGTAAATACTGTTTCTCCGTCAAACGGAAACATCCCGGTTAAACTGAATGAGTACTTTACACTCGGCAGCACCGCTAATATCCCTGATACAGCTTACACAACCATTCCTGCATTCTTCACCGCAGCATCAAACGACCCTGTTGCGTACTATGCCTGGGATTTCGGCGATAACTCTGTAATCGGAACTACATCAAGCACATCACATACTTACACCACAACAGGAACTTATGTGGTTACGTTGGTTATCAACAACGGTGCTTGTTACGATACCATTACACAAAACATTGTAGTTCTTCTCGGAACAGGCATTGCGGCTCCGCAACCGGGATTGTGGTTTACTGTTGCACCAAACCCGTCGAACGGACAGGTGTTTGTAAACATTCGTCAGGCCGGAGAACGCACTGTAACAATTTTCAATATGCTTGGTGAAGTTGTGCAGTCGCGTCAATTCATGGGCACACAAGCTGAGTTTGATTTGAGCAGTATGCCGAAAGGAATTTATATGATTCATGTTACCGATGATGCTACTGGTAAAACGGGTGTGCGTCGTGTAGTTATACAGTAATCTGGGCGTATTTTATTTACGCATTAATTATATAGTTAAATAAGGCATCGCAAAAACTGCGATGCCTTATTTGTTTGTTGGAATGCCTCGTCCTGAAATAAGTTGACACAAAAGTCGACTTATATGATAAACACTGAGAACAAGGATCATTTCAGAAGGACTCAACGCGATTACAGTTTAGCCTTTAAATTGCAGGTGGTTGATGAAGTAGAAAAAGGGCATCTTACTTACAAGCAGGCTCAGCGTAAGTATGGTATCCAGGGAAAAAGTACCGTCTTGATCTGGTTAAGAAAACATGGTACTTTAGACTGGAAAAGCAAAGCACCAGTGAAAAACAAGCGACCACCCAAGACCCAGATCAGCGAACTGGAAAAAAAGATCAAACGTTTAGAAGCAGAGAAAGAAATTCTGAACCGGGCAATCGACATTGCTGACGATATGCTGGGGACGGAGATAAGAAAAAAGTATTTGCTCCTCTCGTTAGAAGCTTCCAGGAAGAAGGAGCAAGAAGATCAACAAAACTCGTTGCCACTACCGTAGGTTATTCCCGGCAGTATTATTACAAACAGCTCAAGGATGCTGCAAGGGAAGAATCAAAAAAGAAGCGTGTAAAAAGTTTTATTGATCAGCAGAGGAAGCTATTACCACGATTAGGGACGCGTAAACTTCATTATCTGATTAGTGATCAGCTCGAGTCAGAACAGTTGAAGTTTGGAAGAGACAAACTCTTTGATTTACTCAGAGAGCATGGCTTATTGATAAATCCACAACGTCGTTACATACAAACCACGATGAGCAAGCACTGGATGAAAAAGTGGCCCAATTTGGTAAAAGGAAAAACTGTTGCACAGGCAGATCAGGTTTGGGTAAGTGATATAACGTATATCAAAACAGAAGAAGGAAACTGTTATCTGAATATGATAACAGATGCCTTCAGCAGAAAGATTGTAGGCTATGCGGTAGATCAGACAATGGAAACGGAAAGTATGATTAAAGCTTTAAAAATGGCTACTTCAGAAAGAATAAATATGCAAGTCCAAACCATACATCACTCTGATAGAGGACTTCAATATTGCAGTAAAGAATATGTAGAAATGACAAGCGAAAACAACATTCGATTAAGCATGACAGAAAACTCTGATCCGTATGAAAATGCCCTTGCCGAGCGAATGAACAGAACAATTAAGGAAGAGTTCGGCCTGAGTCGTAAGTTAAAATCGCGACAACAAGTTTATGATGTGCTCAAAGAAAGTATAATTTTGTACAACCAAAAGCGGCCTCATCTGGCACTGAATATGAAAACTCCCGATGAAGTCCACAAGAAAAAATCCCGACTACCTGAGGCAATCGGGATCATTTAAAAATCCGTCAACTTATTTTAGGACGTTACAGAAGTGTTGGTTTGCTTTGAATGAAGTCTGGAGACTTCATTCAAGATTACGGAAAGTTTAGTCGGCTTTGCCGACGGAAACTTTCCGCAGCTTCGCTGCTTAGTCGAGTTTCAGAACCGCCATGAATGCGCTTTGCGGCACTTCTACGTTACCGATTTGGCGCATGCGTTTCTTACCCTCTTTCTGCTTTTCGAGCAGTTTGCGTTTACGTGAAATATCGCCGCCGTAACATTTTGCGGTAACATCTTTGCGGATAGCAGAGATGTTTTCGCGGGCAACAATTTTGGCACCGATGGCAGCCTGAATGGCAATCTGGAATTGCTGACGCGGAATCAGTTCTTTCAGTTTTTCGCAAATGCGTTTTCCGAATTCATGTGCGCGTGAGCGGTGGATAAGTGCTGAAAGTGCGTCAACCTGATCGCCGTTGATGAGAATATCGAGCTTAATGAGATCAGAGCGGCGGAAATCGATGGGATTATAATCGAATGAGGCATAACCTTTTGAAATTGTTTTAAGTTTATCGTAAAAGTCGAAAACAATTTCACCGAGCGGAAGCTCAAACGTAAGTTCTACGCGGTCTGTAGTAAGGTAAGTTTGGTTCAGAATGGTGCCGCGTTTCTCCATGCAAAGTTTGAGAATGCCGCCCACAAATTCTGCTTTAGAAATAATGCTGGCTTTGATGTAGGGCTCTTCAATGTAATCGAGATGCGTGGGATCGGGCATATCGCTGGGGTTGTGCATTACAATCTTTTCGCCTTTGCTGGTATAGGCGTAGTATTGTACGTTGGGCACGGTAGTAATAACCGTCATGTTGAACTCGCGTTCCAAACGTTCCTGCACAATTTCCATGTGCAGCATGCCCAAAAATCCGCAGCGGAAACCAAAGCCCAGCGCGGCCGATGCTTCGGGCTCCCAGGTAAGTGATGCATCGTTGAGCTGCAGTTTTTCCATTGAATAACGAAGCTCTTCAAAGTCATCGGTATCAACCGGGTAAATACCGGCAAAAACCATCGGCTTTACATCTTCAAAACCCTGAATGGCAACATCGCAGGGATTTGCAACGGTGGTAATGGTATCGCCCACTTTAACTTCGCGGGCATCTTTAATGCCGGAGATAATGTAGCCTACATCGCCGGTTTTAACGGTGTCTCGCGGTTCCATGCCGAGGCGGAGAATGCCGATTTCGTCGGCAAAATACTCAGCGCCGGTGTTGAAGAATTTTACTTTTTCTCCTTTTTTGAGTTCGCCGTTCAGCACTTTGTAGTAGGCAATAATGCCGCGGAAAGAGTTGAACACCGAATCAAAAATGAGTGCCTGCAGCGGCGCGTTTCCATCGCCTTTCGGGTGCGGCACGCGTTCTACAATGGCTTCTAGAATAGCATCAACACCGAGGCCGGTTTTGCCTGATGCGGGAATAATTTCTTCGCGCTTGCAGCCAAGCAGATCTACAATCTGGTCTTTTACCAATTCAGGCTCGGCGCTGGGCAGGTCAATTTTATTGAGCACCGGAATGATTTCGAGATCGTTTTCGAGTGCGAGGTACAGGTTCGAAATGGTTTGAGCCTGAATGCCCTGTGCAGCGTCAACAATCAGCAGCGCGCCTTCGCACGAAGCAATGGAGCGCGATACTTCGTAAGAAAAATCGACGTGGCCGGGTGTATCAATAAGGTTGAGCACAAACTGCTCGCCCTTGTAGGTGTAATTCATCTGGATCGCGTGGCTCTTGATGGTGATGCCGCGCTCTTTTTCGAGATCCATATCATCAAGCACCTGTGCCTCCATATCGCGGGCGGATACCGTTTTGGTAAATTCCAACAGGCGGTCGGCAAGAGTTGATTTGCCGTGGTCGATGTGGGCAATGATGCAGAAGTTGCGGATGTGTTTCATGGTACTTTGCGTACTGGGCTTGAAATAAGTGTGCAAAGATAGGGGTTTTTGGGGCAGACGAAATGTTTTGACATTAATGTATCTATTTGAATATCAGATGATAGTTAGGTTTTTCACCTTTCATTAAAATCACAAATCTGCTTTTGGAGAATGGAAATTCGCAACACACGATCATTTCAGGGTATCTGATTCTTTAAAAAACGATGACTTATAGCCTGTTTACTCACAACAATCTTGTAGTTTAATACGATTAAAAATCGTAACACAATTGTCAATACTTATCTTTAACTCCTAACCCAATAAAAACCAAAATGGAAAACGGTAAAGATTACCTCTACTTCCCCAAGATTTTTATGATGTCATCTCTTGCACCGCTTAAGCAGGCAGACGGTGTAATGATTGGCACACCCAATTTTGTGTTTACTATTCCGCAAGAAAGCAGAGGGTTGTATCTGTTTGTAACCACATTCAAAACACACCAGTATTTCGCAAACAGCAATGTGGCCGATGGTTGCGCGAAACTGATTTCAGAAATGAAATCGGTTCAGGAACTGGAGCAGACATTCATCAATTTGCTTGAAGATGATGAAAAGTATGTTCACAAGCTGAGCGATAAAGAATGGTTTAAACTCAACAAATGGTTTAAAACTTACAATTTCCGTTTCGGAAAAGGCAAACTGAACTGGTCGGGTTTCGTTGTAAAAGGGCACGATGCGGGCAAAAGTATCAAGGCATTTTACAGTCACATCATCAAATGATTGGAGTTCGTAAACGACATATCGCTACACGCGATCAAACAAGACGAACTACTTGCCGTATCTGCAATCACGAGGCCGATAAAACCTATTTTTTGCATCGCGAAGTAGTTCGTCTTACTTTCCTGCCCTTGTTTGCAATCAGAAGTGCGGTGTACACCACCTGCAGTCACTGCCGCACGCTGCGCGAACTCAAATCGGGAGCAACCATTAAGCTCGACAGAGAAGACGAAGCCATTAAAGCAGAAATGCTGTCGAAATACGACAAGGCATTTGATTTCCGCGATGTTTGGGGAAGTGTGCTCATTATTCTTTCAATCGGTGCTTTAGCGTATATGGTTGTTACACATAGTTAGCAGCGTGTGCGCAGCTATGCTGAGTCATTTCTGATAGCAGTGACATTCTGGACGACTTACTTTTTTACTATAATAAGTGTCATTGCCAAGCTTTTCCGGACTACGAGTTTCAACTCAGTTACCCGAGTAATACTCCTTTCTGTTGGAATAATTCGCGGACTTCAGCACCCTGTTCTGACGCAAGCAGTTGCTCAAACTGAGGAAACTCAATCAAATCTGCAAAATACTCTGTTTTAAATTCCGATAGCTTGCGAATCGTATTCAACGCATTAGTAAAATCGCGGCAATCAATATACAAAAGTGCTGTATAAATCAGGGCAGAAATCATTTCAGGATCAAGAGATAGGGCTTTATTGTAATACACAAGTGCCGCGTCGTATTTCTTTTGCATATACAAGGCATAGCCATAAATAAATGTAACTTCATCGCTTTCTGCATACGTATTGTAAGCTTCTGTGGCCAGCAAAATAGCCTCTTCCGTTTGACCCATGTCAAACAACACATTGGCTTTATGATAAAGAAGCAGAGCTTGCTCCTGCGCATCTTCACGAGGTAAATACTTATCAATATGCGATGCTATTTCTGAATAGCGGCCAGTGAGGTGAAGCGCACGTGCATAATTGACTATTGCATGAAAATTTACCGGCTCCATCAGCAACGCAATTTTCATGATACGCGCTACCACATCATCACTATTTCTTCGACTCAATGCCTGTGCACATACAATAAGCGGCCACGAACGATTTGGATAAATTCTGTAACTCTCACGGCTAAACTCTTCCAGTTCTTCAGCTGTAGATTCATTTATTGCACTGCGAAAAGCACCTTCGTCTGTTTCTGCAAGGTTTAACAAATGGGCAATTCGAGTATGTTCATTAATTGGGGTCATGTAATTTGGTATTTATTCATCAAAGATAGCTTCCCAAAGACACTTTGTTACTGAAAAAAGTTTGTATTGTCCAAAGGAATTTAATTCAAGCTAACACCCATTTCATTGATTAAATAATATCTTTTTCTGGACACTCATGTTAATTCGGGCATAAGAGCTACACTGTATTGTACTACTATTTAGGTGTGTTTGCTTGATAAATTTAGTTTTATTTAAATTTGAGAGATGAAAGGCTTTTTCGCATTGTTATTTTCTTTTCTGGGTCTGCTGTTTGTATCAGCTTCGGCAACAGAGGGGCAGAGAGATAATTCTGTTCCGTATTCCGACATATCTGATTCAAAAAATTTTTCTTCATCCGGACTGACTCAACGCAAATCCGACAGTGCTTTCCGTCTGGAATACTCTACAGCCGGAATGGGTTCAAACTTTATGAGTTGCCAGCCGGTATTCAGTGTTCGCGATACTACATTCTACTACATCTCACGTCAGACATCCGGCTACAAGGGTGATAAATGGCTTGCCAATGATACCTTGTTCAAAGGCTATTTTCCACCTTTCGCAGCTGATTCTGTGATGCGGCTGCTTACACATTTTTCCTCTGCTGATACAGCGTTTGTATATCCGTTTTTCATGAGCGGATATTTTCATTTTCTGTCTGTTAGTAAAAATACTTACAAACGTTCCATTACGCTTCACAACACAGCCGAGATATGCTGCTGGCGCGTAGTACAACTTCTCAATAGTTTTATCACCAACGATAAGCATAAATTATTCATGATATTTTCCGAAGATTTAAAAGAATAGAAATAACGACCGGTCATTATTCCTCCACACTATCATAATACGTATAATCCTTCACAATCACCCCGTTCTCAATCATCCACCCCACACCTTATATCATGAAAAAAATATTCCCGGGTATTTTATTTCTCCTTTGTCTGTTCAATTCACTTGCTGCTCAAATTAGCTTTCACGGTCATTTCCCGGAAAAACCGCTGCTTGAAAATATTTATGAGCTTGACACGAATAGCAACGTGTATAAAGCCGCAAACGTGAGCAGGTCTGTCGATTCTGTGTACTATACATATTATCAACAAGTTCTTGAAGTAAATGAACGGAATTATTCGAAAAACGGCTACCTGCTTTCTTCAATAAAAACTATACCGGCCAGAGGTATCAAATTGAGCAAAGTTTATACATCAAATAAAAAAGGTGTGATAATGAAGCTGGAATACAAGCAGTCCATTATGGACAGTGTAGTAAGCCACGAAATAATTGAGGTGCTTGCGGTTGACAACAAAAATCGTCCGCTTCGTACAATCCACACCTATCCGCTTAAAAGCCTCACCCGAAACACTGTTCAGCCGCGTGTGCTTAATAATATGGCTGCTGATCAGCTAAAATCAAAAGCCACAATAGAATACGACCCCCAATACTTCTCAAAAGTTTACCGAACCTACACTTATGCAGGTGATACGCAGAAAATAGTTTTATGCACGCAGTTTTTGGGTAATGATACAGTTCAGTCTGACGAATACACGCTTAATTCATATGGTTTTCCAATAAAATTAAAGCGGTGGGTTTATCCCGATAATAAAACAAAAGCATTGAGTGTGTATGAAAAGGGCTTACTCACCGAAACCCAAACCTATATTTCTGGTATGAAAACCGAACACACCGTTTTTGTGTACGCACCCGGAACATCAAATTTTGAATCAAAATATTCGTGCAAAGTATATTCCGCAGTTACATCGCCCCGCAAGTATCTCTTTCAGCTCGAAGTTGACAGGAAAAACTATACGCTCACATTTCCCGATAAGCAAACCAAAATTATTTCCAGAAAAGGAGAACCAACTGATGAGGATATTGATGGGTTGGCTGTTCTTGAAAAAGAGGGTGGGCTAGTGCCTCAAAAAGTGCCTGATGGAAATGGCTATCGGATTGACTATTATTACCATAGTACAGTTGTTCGTAAAGAGTGGTACAGTGAAAACGGGTTAATGCTGCGTTTCGAAGGAAATGGGCAAGTAGTTTATCGTAGCTATTTTTACCATTAATACTTATTCCTCCACACTATCATAATACGTATAATCCTTCACAATCACCCCATTCTCAATCGTAAACACCGTACACACCGGCAATTCAAACTTCGAACTGTCGGGAGCTGTTCCGGTTGAAACAAACTCAACAATAACCTGCTTTTCGCCCGATGGATAAACGGCTATTACTTCATCATGTATATCGGGAAAAAGCTGTTGCAGTGCTGTATATTTTTCAATAATCTGCGAATGCGATTGAACAACGGCTTTTGTACCCAGCGACGGATCTTTGAATAAAGCCGAATCAGCATACAGGTTTGCCATTTTCGCCCAGTTGTGCATATTGAAATATTCGAAAAGTTGAAGTGCAATTGCCGTGCTTTTATTTTCGGCATTTTCTTACTGTGCTTTTGTTTCTTTCTTTGACTGATTGTTGCAGGCGGCAAGAGCCAGCAAGATTATGAGAGCAGCGTATTTCATCAGGTTAGTTTTTTTTGATTGAAGAATAATTGGGGCGTGTCCTGCACAAAAAAGTGCAGGCCGGGCTGTCGGCTATAGTTTTCACTGTGTTGCCTTCGACAGGCTCAGGCAACACAGTGAAAAGCTGCCGCCTCCATCCCTCACGCGCATTGTGCAGCGCGCTTCAGATAAAGCTGCTTTTCGGGTGTTGAAATTGTAGCATTTGCAGCCGCTATAAATGCTTTTTTAGCTTCAGCAATTTTCCCTGCGCGTTGCAGCAGATCAGCTTCAGCAGCCAGCAGGAGCGATAAGTTTTGTTCCGCCGCATCCTGCCTCAGCGCTTTCAATTCGGGCAGCACAGTTTCCGGTGTTTCAGCATAGCTGCGGGCCAGATTTTCGCTGATCAGCATGAGGTATTCTTTCATCGTTTTTAGTGTTGGTTTTAGCAATGACAATCGAAGTCATCCAACGGGGACAAAAAAACAGAAAAAAATTTATTTCGTTAAAAGTGACTACCTCAACTACTGCTCCGCTGTTATTTCTTTTCGGCAAAAGAAACATCCCACTGCTTCCAGTTATTACCGGTTTGCATCACCATGCGGCCTTTGTAAGCAGTTTCGGTTTTCGCTAACCGTGAAATATGACCTCCGTTACTCATCAAGCGCAATTCAATTTCTTCGTTGCGGCGTATTTGATAAGCAATCATATTCCCGCTCAGCGGTGAGCGAAAATGCAGAAACATATATTCGCCTTCGGCATATTTATCGGCTGCAAAAGCTCCGGGTTTTCCGCCTTTTAAACTCAGGTGCAGTTCGCATTGATTTGTGTCGTACTCCATACGTACCAATTTCCAGTTGGCAGCGGTGTAGTGAATGAATTGGTTGTCGGCAAGCTGAAGCGAAAATGTATCGGGCAAAATCATCTGCTTTGAATTAAAGCTGATGTAAAGTGTATCATTTCCGGCACGGAACTGCGGTACATTTTGCAAACTATGCTGCCGCTCCATTGGATCCTGCACACCCAGGTTTTGCTGCCATTCCAGTTCCGGATTGCGCGAATAAATTTGAAGCATTTGCGTGAGTTGCAGCGTGAGACTGTCGGGCGTAAGTTTAATAACACGTCCGCTTGCTTCGGCAAATTCATTCACATTTTGGTTAACCGAATAAACTAATTTTCCGTTTGGCGCATCCAGGATCAGCGCAGCATCGTATTGTATTGTTGTATGTGTATTGGGTTGCACTTTCCCGATCAGGCTAAACGGAGCAACCGGTTCAGGGCGCACAGGACTTTCTATTTTAAGTACAGGAAGCTCCGATACCTTCGAAAAATTTAGTTGCCAGATCACCGGTTGTAACTGCGCATCAGGAATCATTGCCGCACCTGCAAGACGATTTTTTGTCTGAAGAATTCGTGTTGGCATTGGCGGATCATCACACACCACAACATCAACTACCGATCCGTATTTCACTCTTGCCAACAGCGGCCAACCACTCAGCGGCGAATCAAAACGAAGCTTATAAAACCAATCGCCGCTGCTGCCGTATATCCATACCATTTCCTGAAGCAGCGCAGCAGGCAGCGGTATGAAATAAACAAGCACCTCGCTTTTTGTATCGGTGTAGATGGCAGTGTGGCTGCAAAGATCAATTTCGGTTGCAGGTTCATTTCCAACCGAGAGCCAGATTTTTTTCGGAGTCCGGTTTTCGAGCATTCCGGTGTGCAGCATTAATGTGAGCACCTGCGGATTGTTCAGGTAATCCTTACCCGCATTTTTCTGATACATTTTTATCACGCGCAACGCTGCCGTATCAGTTATACCGTTTTTTACTGTCAGACTTTTTGCAAACGAAAACTCGCAGGTGTCGGCATTTAAATCTTTACTGCTGCCTGTGCCTTCGGTTGTTGTGCAGGCATTGAAGTCAACCGTGGCCATGCGGAGTTTATTTCCGCTTATCGTAAGCACGGCATCGTTAAAGCGTGTGTAGCCGTTCGATGAAATGGCAAAGCCGGAGTAATGTGTGTTTATGATTACAGGCGGAATTTCGTCAACCTTGTACAGCTTCACCACTTCGGGCGCAAACACAGGTTGACCGCAATACTGGGGGCGGCCGCTGTAAAACACTTTGTCATCAGCATTTGTTCCAATGTGATAGATTTTGCGCGGGTCAATCGTTATAATTTTTGTTTCGAACCTATTCTTTCCCTTGCTTTCGTCTTCAATCAGTACTTGTAATTGCTGATTTGCGGTTTGCATCTTGTAACCTTGTCCGAAATCAAAAACCATTACATAGTTTGTTCCTGCAAACGGGAATGAATAATCGGCATACGTTCTTTTTTGTGTGTGCCAGTTTAAGGTTGTTTTTGGCGGATTGATCCAAAGCTGACTATTGTATTGGTTGGCTTTGAAAGGCTTTCCGTCGGCAGTTTGTACGGTTACGTTCAGGTTTTTGAGCAGGGCAGTGTCTTCGCCGTGCTGGATGTGAAGCACAGTAATATATTGGAAATCCCAGCCGTTTTGAGCCGTTAAGGCCGCCGGAAAGAAGAGTAGGAATAATGCAAATAGTTTCAGCATATTTTTCAGATGCTTTGGAGCTTGAATTTCCATACTTGTAAAG
>JBKDHA010000218.1:0-34035 GCA_046335555.1 Bacteroidota bacterium | reverse complement strand
CAGTAAGTCTATACCCCGCTGCACCGGATTGGTTTGAATCGTGATTTCTGCAGGTTCATTTACTTCGTTAATTCCTGTTAGCGTTGGCAAATAGCATTTACAATTATCTCGTGCAATCAGATCAAAATACTGTGTGTTGTTGAGATGAAAACGTGAACGGAGCACTCCCAATCATATTACCTGTTGATGTATTTACAGTTTTAAACCCGCCCACATCACTATAATGAAACAAATTCAAAAGTGAGTTGAGTTCGGCAGTACACATATAAACTCCTTGAGTAGGAATGCCCTGTGTTGTAATATTAGTTACCGCTCCGGTTTGCATACTCATGGTTGCCGGATACATTAAGTTAGCATTCGCATCTCTGTTTAAGCCATAAATTAAACTATCGGCACAATCCCAAAGCGAAAGTACAAAGTAGTTGCCGGGGCCGCTAAATACAGGGTTTACAGTTGACAGTACTAAACCTGTAGCCAGACTTACACTGTGAAAGCCTTGAATGCCTTGGAAAAAATATACACCGGCAGCAGGATCGAGCGAACCCTTTGTGCTGCCTACAATGCCCGAATCAATTGAAACAGGAGAAATAATGCTGATAACACCTGTAAGCGGATTAACAGTAGCAAGTTGTAGTGTTGATGGTGTCCGGTAAATTCCGTAAATCAAAGAATTGCGACAGTTGTACTGCGGCATTTCAAAGTAACTGCTTGCGGGTACATTTATCAGCACCTGACTTACAATTTGTCCCGTGCTGATGTTCACGCCTACAAGGCTGTCGGGCTTTGAGAAGTAATAAATGTTGTTTACCGGATCAATGGTTGCATAACAGGCAACCACAACACTGGCAATCGGAGAAGGCGATATTTCAGTTACCAATCCTGTTTGCGGATCAAGCGAAGCCAGAAAAAATCCGTTTGAATTCAGACCATAAGAAAGTCCGTATAATGTTGTTGGAGTTTGGGCATAAGTCATTTGCCCGAGCAAAAAAACAAAACAGGCTAGAAGTCTTTTCATGGTCGGAAAAGGGATTACTGAACAATAAATTTTGCCGGCAAACCTCCGTCCATACTTGCATAATAGCATCCGGGCGCGAGATTTTCAGTGGAAATTAGTGAAAATGTACTCCCCGCACCCACTTCCTGCTGTGAAATTATTTGTCCTTGGATATTGAAAATCTGTAATAACCTGTCTTTTTGTGTTGCGCTGAAGCTCATCGTTAATGAGGCTCCTGCATCAACCGGGTTGGGGAAAATCTGAAACTGCTGCGCGGTTATTTCGTTCACGCCAATACTCGGGTTAGACAACGCGCATTTACAGTTATCGCGGGCAATCATATCGAAATAAATATTGCCCGGAACAGGTGAAAAGCTCAATGGCGGAGTAGGAAGTACATTGCCCGTTGCAAGATCAAACGTTACAAATGCCCCGTTAAAAAAGTGAAATACATTGGAAAACGGATTGATCTCCGACATCGCATTCAAAAGAATACCCTGTCCCATCGATGTGTTGGAAAGATTGGTAACTAAACCGGTGGCAGGGTTTATTGTGGCCGGATAAAGTGCTGCAGGTGAACTTGAGCGGTTTACACCGTAAATGATACCATCGTCGCAATTGTAAGTCATCAAATCGAAATACTGGCCGGGACCTGAAAATGTCACTGTCGGTTGAGTAACGGGCAGACCTGTAACTAAATCGAGTCCCATCAAGATATTGGTGGCCGGTGAAAAGTAAAAAATATTATTTACCGGGTCAAGAGTAGATTTGGCATTCAATACATATCCCGCCGCAACAGATGAGGGTGAAATTGTGGTCAAATTCCCGGTATTTACATCAATCTTTGCCAAATAGCATTCTGCCGGACTGCTGGTGCGATAAAGCCCGTACAAACTCGAATCAGCGCAATTGTAATGCATCAGATCGAAGTAGGAGGAAAACGGAATATTCAATATAACCGTATCAGCCAAACCAGTAGTAAGGTCAACCGACAACAATAATCCCGCACCAATACCATAATAAAACTTACCGTTTACCGGATCAATAGCTGAGAGCGGATTGAGCGCATAGCCCGATGATATTGAGGCCGGTGAGATTTCCGTAACCACTCCGGTGCCGGGCTGCATACTCGCCAGAAAAACCTGCGCCGGATTAAAATTTCGGGCAAGTCCGTAGATCGTTGAAATACTTTGAGCTTTTAGCAAGCAGGGGAGAAGAAACAGCGTTAGGAGGAGTTTTTTCATGAGGGGCATTGTTGATAAGTTGCAGCCGGATTTGGGCAACAAATAGAAAACACTTGAGAATCAGCTATTGTTTCCTGAAAAAATATTTTAACCACATGTTGTTTGTATCAAAGATTTAGTACCTTTGCCGTCCCCAAAAACTGGACTTGGGGTACTACATTTTTGCAAAAACTGTTGAAAACCAACTAATTAATAAGTTCACATGCCGACAATTCTCCAGCTCGTGCGTAAAGGCCGCCATTCTGCTCCCAACCGGAGCAAATCGGCTGCTCTGGACAGCTGCCCGCAAAAACGCGGAATCTGCACACGTGTTTACACCACCACACCGAAGAAGCCGAACTCGGCACTTCGCAAAGTAGCCAAAGTGCGTCTGACCAACAAAATCGAGGTTATCGCATACATTCCGGGTGAAGGACACAACCTCCAGGAGCACTCAATTGTGCTGGTTCGCGGCGGTCGTGTGAAAGATCTTCCGGGGGTACGTTACCACATCGTTCGTGGTGCACTCGATACAGCTGGTGTAGAAGGCCGTAACCAGCGCCGTTCAAAATACGGAACCAAGAAAGCCAAAGCAGGTGCTGCCGCAAAAGGTGCTGCTAAACCTGGTGCTAAGAAAAAATAATCGCTGACCGCTTCATTTTTACTCTACCATGAGAAAAGCCAGAGCCAAAAAACGCATTCTGCTCCCGGATCCGAAATTTAACGATATCCTGGTTACGCGTTTTGTAAATAACATGATGTACCAAGGCAAAAAATCAACTGCCTACAACATCTTCTACGACGCGATTGAAATCGTAGCTAAACGTACTGAGCAGGACGGCCTCGAAACCTGGAAAAAAGCCCTCGCCAACGTTACTCCGAATGTGGAAGTACGCAGCCGCCGTGTTGGTGGTGCAACTTTTCAGATTCCGCAGGAAATCCGCCCCGAGCGCCGTACAGCTCTCGGTATCAAATGGCTGATTAACTACTCACGCAACCGCAACGAAAAATCAATGCCCGCTCGTCTGGCTGCTGAAATCGTTGCCGCTGCGAAAGAAGAAGGTGCTGCTTTCAAAAAGAAAGAAGATACCCACCGTATGGCTGAAGCCAACAAAGCATATTCGCATTTCCGCCTGTAATACTTGAGCTGAAGGAACACAATGAGCGATCTTCGTTATACTCGTAATATTGGAATTGCCGCACACATCGATGCAGGCAAAACCACAACTACAGAACGTATTCTGTACTACACCGGTGTTAACCACAAAATTGGTGAAGTACACGATGGTGCTGCTACCATGGACTGGATGGTTCAGGAGCAGGAACGCGGTATTACCATTACATCGGCAGCTACATCCTGCTCTTGGAATTATCGCAACCAGAAATATAAAATCAATATCATCGATACACCCGGCCACGTTGACTTTACCGTTGAGGTAAACCGTTCACTGCGTGTACTTGATGGTCTTGTGTTCCTTTTTTCAGCTGTTGACGGTGTTGAACCGCAATCTGAAACCAACTGGCGCCTTGCCAATAACTATAACGTAACCCGTCTTGGATTTGTAAACAAGATGGACCGTGCCGGTGCCGACTTCCTCAATGTAGTGAAGCAGGTAAAAGAAGTACTCGGCGGTAATCCAATCCCCCTGCAGCTTCCCATCGGTGCCGAAGAAAGCTTCAAAGGTGTAGTTGATCTTGTAAACTTCCGCGGTATTGAGTGGAATGAAAAAGATCAGGGAATGACCTTTAATGTTGTGCCCATTCCGGCCGACATGATGGACGAAGCCATGGAATGGCGTGAAAAACTCCTCGAAGCTATCGCCGAATTTGACGATAAGTTGATGGAGAAGTTCTTCGAAGATCCGAACTCAATTTCAGAAGACGAAATTCTTGCTGCGCTCCGTCAGGCCTGCGTACACAATAAAATCGTTCCCATGCTGTGTGGTTCTGCCTTCAAAAACAAAGGCGTACAGACCATGCTCGATTACGTGATGGCGCTTATGCCTTCACCGCTTGATAAGAACAACATTACTGGTATCAATCCCGATACTGGCGAAGAACTTGTTCGCAAGCCCGATGTGAAAGAGCCGTTTACAGCTCTCGCATTCAAAATTGCTACCGATCCTTTTGTAGGCCGTCTCGCTTTCTTCCGTGCATATTCTGGCCGTCTTGATGCCGGTTCTTATGTACTGAACACCCGCAGCGGTAACAAAGAACGTATCTCGCGTATTTTCCAGATGCACGCCAATAAGCAAAATGCTATCGACTTTATCGAAGCAGGTGATATTGGTGCTGCTGTAGGATTTAAAGATATCCGCACCGGCGATACACTTTGTGCTGAAAACGCACCGATTGTACTCGAAGCGATGCAATTCCCCGAGCCGGTTATTGGTCTTGCTATTGAGCCCAAAACACAGGCCGACCTCGATAAACTTGGTATTGCTCTCAACAAACTTTCTGAAGAGGATCCGACCTTCCGCGTTAAAAGCGACGAGGAAACAGGTCAGACCATCATCAGCGGTATGGGTGAGCTTCACCTCGAAATTATTGTTGACCGTCTCCGTCGTGAGTTCAAAGTAGAAGTAAATCAGGGCGCTCCCCAGGTTAACTACAAAGAACGTATCAACGGCAACTTCGAACACCGCGAAGTATATAAGAAGCAAACCGGTGGTCGTGGTAAATTCGCCGATATTAAAGTTGTGATCAGCCCGGTTGATGCCGATTTTGAACCAACAGATAAAAACGGTGGTCTCCAGTTTGCAAACGAAATCACAGGCGGTAACATTCCCCGCGAATTTATCCCGGCTGTTGAAAAAGGTTTCCGTTCGGCAATGACCAATGGTATTCTTGCAGGTTATCCGCTCGAAACATTGAAAGTTCGTTTGATCGACGGTTCTTACCACAACGTTGACTCTGATTCTCTCTCATTCGAGATTTGCGCCAAAACCGCTTACCGCGAAGCTCTTCCGTCTTGCAAACCGGTGATTCTTGAGCCGATCATGAAAGTGGAAGTAATTACCCCTGAAGCAAACATGGGTGATGTGGTAGGTGACTTGAACAAGCGCCGCGGACAAATTGAGGGAATGGATTCAAAAGCAGGTTCACAAGTAGTGAAAGCGAAAGTGCCCCTGTCTGAAATGTTCGGTTATGTAACCGCACTGCGCACAATCACTTCAGGCCGTGCAACTTCAACCATGGAGTTTTCACACTTTGCCGAAGCACCGCGCAACATTTCTGAAGAAGTAATTGCCAAAGCAAAAGGCAACAAAGCTGAAAAAGTATAATTCGCAACCAGATAACATGAGCCAGAAAATTCGGATCAAACTGAAGTCGTACGACTACAACCTGGTTGACAAATCGGCCGAGAAGATTGTAAAGACGGTAAAATCTACCGGTGCTGTTGTGAGCGGACCTATTCCGCTGCCCACACATAAGCGCATCTACACAGTTCTTCGCTCGCCGCACGTCAACAAGAAAGCGCGCGAACAGTTCCAACTCTGCAGCTACAAGCGTTTGCTCGACATCTACAGCTCAACTTCGAAAACAGTTGATGCCCTGATGAAGCTCGAACTGCCCAGCGGCGTAGAAGTTGAAATCAAAGTGCCCTGATTGTCTTTCGCACAGACACAGAAACAAAGAACAAATTAAAAAGAAACAAACACTACCATGTCAGGCTTGATAGGTAAAAAAGTAGGTATGACCAGCATCTTTGGTGCCAATGGCAAATATGTGCCATGCACGGTGATCGAGGTTGGTCCTTGCGTAGTTACGCAAGTGAAAACCGTTGAAAAAGACGGTTACGATGCCCTTCAGCTTGCCTTTGACGAGAAAAAAGAGAAGCACACTTCTGGAGCAATGCAGGGGCACTTCAAAAAAGCAGGAACAACTCCCAAGCGCAAGCTGGCTGAGTTCCGCAGCTTTGTAGAAGCCAAAAACACAGGCGATGTAATCACTGTGGAGCTGTTTCAGGAAGGTGAACTCGTTGACGTCAGCGGCATCTCGAAAGGCAAAGGATTCCAGGGTGTAATGAAGCGTCACGGCTTCGGAGGTGTGGGTGGATCAACCCACGGTCAGCATGACCGTCTCCGCGCTCCCGGTTCAATCGGTAACTCTTCTTACGCTTCGCGCGTTGTGAAAGGTATGCGTATGGCCGGTCGCACAGGTGGACGTACCGTAAAGACCCAGAATCTGGAAGTCATGAAAGTAATGGCCGAAAAGAACCTCCTTGTTATCAAGGGTTCAATTCCGGGTGCTAATAACTCTTACGTAATCATCGAGAAATAATCATGGAAGTCACAGTTTATAACATCGACGGTAAGGCAACGTCGAAAAAAGTGAACCTCTCCGATGCAGTGTTTGGCATTGAGCCAAACGACCATGCGATTTATCTCGATGTGAAGCAGTACCTTGCTGCACAACGTCAGGGAACGCATAAAGCAAAGGAGCGCGCTGAAATTGCCCGCACCACCAAGAAGCTCAAACGCCAAAAAGGTACCGGCGGTGCCCGTGCCGGCAGCATGAAATCACCCCTTTTCCGTGGTGGTGGACGTGCATTCGGTCCTGAGCCGCGCGATTATAGCTTCAAACTCAACAAGAAAGTGAAAGCCCTCGCCCGTAAATCGGCACTTGCTTACAAAGCAAAAGAGAGCAATATCACTATTCTCGAAGACTTCAATTTCGAAGCTCCTGCCACAAAAAAATACGCGGATATCCTCAACAGTCTTAAAGTTGGCGATAAAAAAACACTCCTCGTGTTAAACGGCTCGAACAAAAACGTATATTTGTCGTCCCGAAATTTGACCAAGGCTAAAGTTGTAACTGTTTCAGAATTAAATACTTACGATATTCTGAATGCAAACAACGTTATTCTGATCGAAAGCTCGGTGAACACCATCGAAAACCTGTTGAACAACTAAGAAGCCATGAGCGTACTTATTAAGCCGATCATCACTGAGAAGCAGTCGCAAGCCGCTGAGAAACTGAACCGTTTTGGTTTCATCGTTGACCAGAAGGCGAACAAGCTTCAGATCAAACAGGCCGTTGAAAAGATGTATGGTGTTTCCGTTGAATCGGTAAATACGATGAATTACATCGGCAAAGTTCGCCAGCGTTATACACGCAGCGGCATGCAAACCGGTATCGCCAACCGCGCCAAAAAGGCCGTTGTAACACTCCGCAAAGGTGATACAATCGATTTCTACAGCAATCTCTGATAAAAAGCAGATAAATCAGGAGCCATGGCACTGAAGAAATTTCGTCCGCTAACACCCGCACAGCGTCACCGTATTCTGGTAACCAGCGAAGGCATTACTACCGGTACCCCGGAGAAAAGCCTGCTGGCCCCGAAGAAAAAATCCGGCGGTCGTAACAACACCGGAAAAATGACGATGCGCTACATCGGTGGCGGTCACAAACAGAAATATCGTATTATCGACTTCAAGCGCGATAAACAGGATATTCCCGCAACGGTTAAAACGATCGAATACGATCCTAACCGCTCTGCCCGCATTGCCCTCGTGGTATATGCCGACGGCGAAAAGCGTTACATCATTGCTCCGACCGGCCTCAAAGTTGGTCAGACCGTGATGTCAGGCAAAAATGCCGTTCCCGAAGTTGGTCACGCCATGTTCCTTTCGGATATTCCGCTCGGAACAGTGATTCACAACATTGAGATGCGCCCCGGCCAGGGTGCGAAAATTGCCCGCAGCGCAGGTACCTACGCTCAGCTCAGCGCCCGTGATGGTCGTTTTGCTGTACTGCGTCTCCCTTCTGGTGAGACCCGCATGGTACTCGTTACCTGTCTCGCCACGGTTGGTACGGTGTCTAACGCCGATCACAGCCTGGAAATTTATGGCAAAGCTGGTCGTACACGTTGGTTAGGTCGTCGTTCACGAGTTCGTGGCGTTGCCATGAACCCGGTAGATCACCCAATGGGTGGTGGTGAAGGCCGTGCATCTGGCGGTCACCCGCGCTCACGCAGCGGTAAACCGGCTAAAGGTCTCAAGACCCGCTACCCGAAAAAGTCCTCCAACAAGTACATCATCGAGCGTCGTAAGAAATAATTTCTGAGACGTAAGAAGAAGAACAGAACAAATGGCACGTTCGCTCAAAAAAGGTCCTTATGTTGACCTTAAACTGGAAAAGAAAATTGACGTGATGAACACGTCGGGTAAAAAGCAGGCGATCAAAACTTGGTCGCGCCGCTCGATGATCACGCCTGAGTTCGTTGGTCATACATTCGCTGTACACAACGGAAACAAATTTGTTCCTGTGTATGTGACTGAAAACATGGTTGGACATCGTCTTGGTGAATTTTCACCGACACGTACATTCCGCGGCCATGCCGGCAACAAGGATAAGTCCTCCAAAAAGTAATTAACGAACTGACCAAACGACCAATCTGAAAGATGTCACGCAGAAAAGAAAATGTGGCCAATGCTCGGAAAGATGCGATGAAGACTACCTACATCGCTCGTCTGAACAATGTACCCACCTCGCCGCGTAAAATGCGTCTGGTAGCCGACCTGATCCGTGGTCAGGAAGTGTTTAAGGCGCTCAATATTCTTCGCTTCACTAACAAGGAGGCCGCCGGCCGTCTGGAGAAACTTCTCCGCTCGGCAATCGCCAACTACGAAAAGAAATCTGGCAGCACCGCACAGGCTGATGCCCTTTTCGTAAAAACGGTGATGGTTGACAGCGCCACAATGCTGAAGCGTATTTCTGCTGCACCGCAGGGCCGCGCTCACCGCATCCGCAAGCGTTCGAATCATATCACGCTTATTATCGACGAAATTAAGACCGCGTAACGCACACAACAATGGGACAAAAAGCAAATCCGATCGGTCTGCGCCTGGGTATCGTCCGTGGCTGGGATTCCAACTGGTACGGTGGCCGTAACTACGCCGATAAAATTCTCGAAGACGAAAAGATCCGCGCCTACATGAAAGCTCGTCTTTCTAAAGGTAGCATCTCAAAAGTTGTGATCGAGCGCACCATGAAATTGATCACCGTAACGATCCATACGGCTCGTCCGGGTATCATCATCGGTAAAGGTGGTAAAGAAGTAGATAAACTTAAAGAAGAGATCAAGAAACTTACCGGCAAAGAGGTTCAAATTAACATCTTTGAAGTTAAGCGTCCTGAACTCGACGCTCGTTTGGTTGCCGATAGTATCGCCCGCCAGATCGAAGGTCGTATCTCTTTCCGTCGCGCTATCAAGATGGCAATTGCCTCTACCATGCGCATGGGAGCTGAAGGTATCAAGGTTAAATGTTCAGGCCGTCTTGCCGGTGCAGAAATTGCCCGCGTAGAAGGTTACAAAGAAGGACGTGTTCCCCTGCATACACTTCGTGCTGATATTGATTATGCACTCGCTGAAGCACACACACAGTACGGCCGTATCGGCGTGAAAGTGTGGATCTGCAAAGGTGAGCTGTACGGCAAAATCGATCTTTCGCCCAATGCAAACGGAGCTCAGCGCGAAAAGCGTCAGTCTCCGTCAGGAGGTGAGCGCCGCGATGGTCGCCGCCCCCGCCGCAACAACGGCCCGAGAAAAGAAGGCAGCAATACATCAGCCGCCAAGTAATTAAACGAGAAGTAATCGTCTAACGTCAGTCGATCATGTTACAGCCGAAACGGACTAAGTTCCGGAAGATGCATAAGATGAAAGTAAGAGGCAACGCAACACGCGGCGCACAACTTGCTTTCGGATCATTTGCCATCAAATCGCTCGAAGAATGCTGGCT
The DNA here is from genome assembly GCA_046335555.1 of Bacteroidota bacterium. Lineage (GTDB taxonomy): Bacteria > Bacteroidota > Bacteroidia > Palsa-965 > Palsa-965. Next base: position 24,073 of record JBKDHA010000218.1, on the reverse strand, counting down.
CACCGCCAAGCAAATTGAAGCAGCCCGCGTTGCAATGACGCGTTACCTGAAGCGTGAAGGTCAAGTGTGGATTCGTGTATTCCCCGATAAACCGATTACCCGCAAACCTGCAGAGGTTCGTATGGGTAAAGGTAAAGGTGCTCCCGAATATTGGGTGGCAGTGGTAAAACCCGGAGCCGTATTATTCGAGGCCGAAGGTGTTCCGCTGGAAACCGCAAAAGAAGCACTGCGCCTCGCAGCTCAGAAACTTCCGGTGACCACCAAGTTCATCGTTCGTGCTGATTACTCACCCGAAAACGCCTAAGGCTACAACAGATAATACATCCGCGCGATGAAACAGAAAGATATCGCCCAATTGTCAGTGGCAGAGCTTCGTGAGCGTCTTACAGAAGAGCAGGGCATGCTCTCAAAGATGAAGCTAAACCATCAGGTGTCTCCGATTGAGAACCCGATGAAAATCCGTGCTACTCGCCGCACCATTGCTCGCCTGCAGACTGAGATCAGCAAGCGCAATGCCAACACAGCAACCAAGTAATCGTTCCGCAACAAATAACGACTGATGAACATGGAACAAACCATAACCCGGAACCTCCGCAAAGAGAAAACCGGCACAGTGATTAGCAATAAAATGCAAAAATCTATCGTAGTTGCTGTGGAACGCAAGGTGAAGCACCCGAAATACGGGAAGTTCATGAAGAAGACATCTACCTTCACTGCACACGACGAAAAAAATGAGTGCAATGTCGGTGATGTTGTTCGTATCCAGGAAACCCGACCGCTGAGCAAATCAAAATGCTGGCGCTTAGTGGAAATCATGGAGCGAGCTAAGTAACCAAGTCTGACGATTAGTAAAGCGATAAAGCGCGATGATCCAACAGGAATCCCGGCTTACAGTAGCCGACAACAGCGGAGCAAAAGAAGTACTCTGCATCCGTGTGCTCGGTGGCACCAAGAAGCGCTATGCTTCCATCGGCGATAAAATTGTAGTGACCGTAAAACACGCACTGCCTTCTGGCAACGTGAAAAAGGGAACCGTATCGAAAGCCGTAGTGGTACGCACCAAGAAAGAAATCAGCCGTGCAGATGGCTCGTACATCCGTTTCGATGACAATGCCTGCGTACTGCTGAATGCCCAAGACGAGCTCCGCGGAACCCGTATCTTCGGACCCGTGGCTCGCGAACTGCGCGACACCAATTACACAAAGATTATTTCACTCGCACCCGAAGTGCTCTAATCAGAACCAGCAAAATGGCAAAGCTGAAAATCAAAAAAGGCGACACTGTTCTGGTGATCTCTGGCGAGCACAAGAGCAGCAAGGATCGCTTTAAAGTGTTATCGGTAAATACCGACACACACCGCGTTACCCTCGAAGGAGTAACTGTGAAGAAACATACCAAACCCACCTCGAAGTTTCCGCAGGGTGGTATTGTGGATGTTCCTGCAACTATCCATATCTCGAACCTGATGCTCGTTGACGGTTCCGGCAACGCTACCCGCGTTGGTCGCCGTATTGATGAGAAAACAGGGAAAATCGAACGTTTTTCTAAAAAATCGAAGGAGGCAATCAAGTAATGGCTACCTCGACCTACAATCCGCGTATGAAAGCGCTTTATCGCGAGAAGGCTGTCCCTTCTTTGCAAGAGCGTTTTAACTACAAAAGCTCTATGCAGGTTCCCCGTCTGGAGAAAATCTGCTTGAATCAGGGTATCGGCGATGCGGTTGCTGATAAAAAACTTATTGAAGGTGCGCTGAAAGAAATGGCTACCATCACCGGTCAAAAACCCGTGTCAACCATTTCACGTAAAGACATCTCAAACTTCAAACTCCGTAAAGGCGTAGCCATCGGTGTGAAAGTAACCCTGCGCGGCGACCGTATGTGGGAGTTCCTTGATCGTCTGGTGTCAACAGCTCTTCCCCGTATCCGCGATTTCCGCGGAATTAACGAAAAGGGTTTCGACGGAAAAGGCAATTACACCCTCGGTGTAACTGAGCAAATCATTTTCCCTGAGATCGATATCGACAAGGTATCTAAGATCATGGGTATGGACATAACCTTCGTTACATCGGCCAATACCGACGAAGAAGCGCGTGCTCTGCTCACAGAATTTGGTTTACCGTTTAAGAATCAGAAAAAATAACTATCTTCGCACCCCGTTAAGGCTGAAACATGGCTAAAGAATCAATGAAGGCGCGCGAAGTAAAGCGCCGCAAGCTGGTAGATAAGTACGCTGAGAAGCGTGAACAGCTTAAGAAAGAAGGCAATTGGACTGAACTCCAGAAGCTGCCACGTAACTCTTCACCGGTGCGTTTACGCAACCGTTGCAAGCTTACAGGTCGCCCCCGCGGTTACAGCCGTCAGTTCGGTCTTTGCCGTAACATGCTGCGCGATATGGCTCTTGCCGGTAAAATCCCGGGAGTAACCAAATCAAGCTGGTAAAATAAAATAACTACAGACGCTCTTTTGCGTTTTGTATAATTATCCTGCGTGCGGGGTAACATATAAAACAATAACAATGACAGATACAATCTCTGACTACCTCACCCGCGTGAGGAATGCCATTAAGGCAAATCACCGTGTAGTGGAAGTTCCCGCTTCCAATACGAAGAAAGCGATCACCAAGATCCTCTTCGAGAAAGGCTACATCCTGAATTACAAGTTTGATGAGTCTGCAAACAAGCAGGGCATCATCAAAATTGCTCTCAAGTATCATCCCGTCACCAAGCAGTCCGCAATCCGCGGCCTCGTTCGTGTTTCCAAACCGGGTCTTCGTCAATATGCAGGCGTTTCTGAAGTGCCGCGCGTAATGAACGGTCTCGGTGTGGCGATCCTTTCTACGTCGAAAGGTCTGATGACCGACAAAGAAGCCCGCAAAGACAATGTGGGTGGCGAAGTTCTTTGTTTCGTTTACTAATCTAACGGAGGGTCACAATCACTATGTCACGAATTGGTAAACTTCCGATCACACTGCCCCAGGGCGTAACCGTTTCTGTTAACGATAAAAATCGTGTATCAGTTAAAGGTCCCAAGGGCGAGCTTCAGCGCTCCATTGATCCCGATATGCAAGTTTCTGTTGAAGAAGGCGTTCTTACAATTGTACGTCCGACTGAACAGAAACGTCACAAAGCCCTTCACGGTCTTTACCGTGCGCTTATTCAGAACATGGTAACAGGCGTATCTGCCGGTTACAAAACTGAACAAGAGCTTGTAGGTGTAGGTTATCGTGCAGCCGTTAAAGGCCAGCAGCTTGAACTTACCTTGGGCTACTCTCACAACATTATTTTCGAACTTCCGACTGAAATCAAGGCGACTACAACCGCTGAGAAAGGTCAGAACCCGAAAATCATTCTGGAGTGCAACGATAATGAACTCCTCGGAATGGTAGCTGCCAAGATCCGTTCACTCCGCAAACCGGAGCCGTACAAAGGCAAGGGTATCAAGTTCACCGGCGAAGTGCTGCGCCGCAAAGCAGGTAAATCAGCCGGTAAATAATCAACTAAGGTCTGACCGTCTCACCTCCGGGCGAGACTCCCGGCCAAATCCGGGCAATAAAGACAGAACGAAAAATGGCAATTACAAAAGAACAACGCCGCAAACGCATTCAGATGCGCATCCGCAAGCGCCTGTCAGGAACGACAGCTGCTCCGCGCCTGAGTGTATTCCGCAGCAACAAGGACATCTACGTTCAGATCATCGACGATACAAAAGGTGTTACACTTGTAGCCGCGTCATCACTCGAAAAAGCGATAGCCGGTCAGAAAATCAACAAAATCGATCAGGCCAAGCTGGTGGGCAATTCAATTGCTCAGAAAGCGATAGCCGCCGGCATTACAACCATCGTTTTCGACCGCGGTGGTTATCTCTACCACGGCCGAGTGAAAGCACTCGCCGAGGCAGCACGCGAGGGAGGTCTTCAATTCTAATGAATCATCCCCTGTGAAGGGGTAAATGCAACAGCAGAAATGGCAAATGTTAACGTAAAACGCGTCAAGTCCAGCGACATCGAACTGAAAGATCGTTTGGTTGGCGTGCAGCGTGTAACCAAAGTAACCAAAGGCGGCCGTGCTTTCCGTTTTACCGCTATCGTAGTGGTAGGTAACGAAAAAGGCGTGGTAGGTTACGGTCTTGGCAAAGCGAAGGAAGTTACCGACGCAATCACCAAGGCAATTGAAGATGCCAAGAAGAACCTCGTTAAGGTGTGTATTGTGAACGGTTCTGTTCCGCACCCGCAGGAAGGCAAATTCGGTGGTTCGCTTGTATTTCTTAAGCCCGCTTCGCACGGTACTGGTGTTATCGCCGGTGGTGCTATGCGCGCGGTACTTGAGAGCGTTGGTATTACCGACGTACTCGCAAAAAGCAAAGGCTCATCAAACCCGCACAACGTAGTGAAAGCTACAATGGCGGCGCTGACACAGCTTCGCGATGCCCACAGTGTTGCTCAGCAACGTGGCATTTCAATGGATAAAGTGTTCAACGGCTAACCGATACACAGCATGGCCCAGATTAAAATCACGCAGATTAAAAGCTGCATCGACTATCCGGAGCGTCAAAAACAGACGCTCATCGCCCTCGGCCTGAAGCGTATGAATCGTTCGGTCGTTAAAGAAGGCACACCTCAGATACTTGGTATGGTTTCCAAAGTATCTCACCTGGTGAAAGTTGAAAACATCTGATTACATTCAATATCGTAAGGAAATGAATTTAAGCAACCTCACACCTGCCATAGGTTCTACAAAAAACCAGGGCAAACGTCTCGGACGGGGCCAAGGCTCTGGCAAAGGCGGCACCGCGGCGCGTGGTCATAAAGGCGCTCAGTCGCGCTCAGGTTACTCGTCAAAACGCGGTTTTGAAGGTGGTCAGATGCCCCTCCAGCGTCGTGTTCCGAAGTTCGGTTTTAAGAACATTAACCGCGTTGAGTACAAAGGCATTAACCTTGACGTACTCCAGCAACTCATCGAGAGAAAGTCACTTACCGTGATTGATCCCGCTGCTCTTATTGCTGCCGGCCTAGTGTCTAAAAACGACCGCATCAAAATCCTTGGCCGCGGCGAACTGAAAGCCAAAGCTGCTGTAACCGCTCATGCGTTCTCGGCTACTGCCAAAGCTGCCATTGAGGCACAAGGTGGTTCTGCCACAACACTCTGATATGAAGAAGTTCATCGAGACCATAAGGAATATTTTCTCGATCGAGGAATTGCGCCAGCGTATAATTTATACGCTGGGCTTTTTGTTGGTTTTCCGTCTCGGTATCCATGTGGTACTGCCTGGCGTTGATCCCAGCAAACTCGGTTCAGAAAGTAATGAAGGCATACTTCAGCTTATTAATATTTTCTCAGGCGGTGCTTTCAAAAATGCATCTATTCTGGCGCTTGGTATTATGCCTTATATCTCGGCATCTATCATTCTTCAGCTCCTTACAATGGCAGTTCCCTTTTTCCAGCGTATGCAGCGTGAAGGTGAAAGCGGCCGTAAGAAAATTAACCAATACACACGTTACCTCACCGTTGTAATTACTGCTCTTCAGGCAATCGGTTATATCGGTACTCAGGTAGTTGATAAAGGTGCAGTTGCTGATCCGTCAGCATTCTGGTGGTTCCAGTCGGTATTGATTCTTGTTACCGGTACCATCTTTACCATGTGGCTCGGTGAGAAGATTACTGATAAAGGTATAGGCAACGGTATTTCGCTCATTATCATGATCGGTATCGTGGCTCGCCTCCCGCAGGCGCTGATTCAGGAATTTGACAGCCGTTTCTCTGGTGGTGGTGGCGGACTCATCATGTTTGTTGTTGAGCTTGCTATTCTTCTGCTTGTTATCATCGGGTGTATTCTCATGGTGCAGGGAACACGTCGCATTCCGATTCACTTTGCCAAACGTATTGTTGGAAATCGTCAGTACGGCGGACAGCGCAACTACATTCCCCTAAAAGTGAATGCAGCCGGTGTAATGCCGATCATCTTTGCTCAGGCAATTCTGATGATTCCGATCCAGCTTGTTGGTTTTGCCAGCGGCGACAGCGAGCCGAATTGGTTTGTGCGCGCTTTCAGTGATCATTATGGAGTTGCATATAACATCGTAATCGCACTGCTCATCATTGCCTTCACCTATTTCTACACAGCTATTACGGTTAACCCGAATACAATGGCCGAAGAAATGAAGCGCAATGAAGGTTTCATTCCCGGTGTTAAACCCGGTAAGAAAACCGCTGAGTTCATCGACCAAATTATGTCACGTATTACATTGCCCGGCTCTCTGATGCTTGCTTTCGTAGCCATCCTGCCCGCCATTGTAATCAACATGAACGTTACCGACGAATTTGCTTCTTTCTATGGCGGAACAAGTATCCTCATCCTTGTAGGTGTTGTACTTGATACACTGCAGCAGATTGAAAGCTACCTGCTCATGCGTCACTACGATGGTCTGATGAAATCAGGTCGTATCAAAGGCCGTTCAAGCGTTGGTATGACTCAGCAGCAGGGACAGTTTTAATCCCGGCACGTCATGATTCAGCTCAAGACGCAGGAAGAAATAGAATTAATAAGACAAAGTTCTTTACTTGTTGGCAAAACCCTTGCGGAAGTGGCTCGCAATATCCGGACAGGTGTAACGACGTTATATCTTGATGGTATTGCAGAAACATTCATCCGTGATAACGGAGGAATTCCGGCATTCAAAGGGTTTCACGGATTTACCGGCACACTTTGCATGAGTGTAAACTCGCAGGTGGTACACGGCATCCCCGGAAAGTATGAAATACAAGACGGAGATGTGGTATCAGTTGATTGTGGTGTGGTACTTAACGGTTGGTATGGCGATTCAGCCTACACCATTCCGGTAGGAGAGGTAAAGCCCGAAACCTTGCAGCTGCTGCGTGTTACAAAAGAGAGCCTTTACAAAGGCATCGAAAAAGCAGTAGCAGGTGCCCGTCTCGGCGACATCAGCGAGGCTGTTCAGAGTCACGCTGAAAAGCATGGTTACGGAGTAGTTCGCGAACTTGTTGGTCACGGAATCGGAAGAAATCTTCACGAACCGCCAGAAGTTCCTAACTTTGGCCGCCGCGGAAGCGGGCCGAAGCTGAGCGAGGGTTTGGTGATTGCCATTGAACCGATGATTAACATGGGAACCAAAGCGGTTCGCCATGAGCGCGACGGATGGACGATCACAACCGCCGACGGAAAACCATCGGCACACTTTGAGCACACAATTGCTGTGCGCCAGGGTAAAGCAGATATACTCTCTTCGTTCGAAGAAATCGAACAAGTACTGAAAGAAAAACAGATCGAACTGTAAAACAATAAATGGCGAAGACACCATCAATAGAACAGGACGGCACAATTATCGAAGCCCTCTCAAACGCAATGTTTCGCGTTGAGCTTGAGAACGGTCACGTAATTACCGCCCATATCTCCGGAAAGATGCGGATGTATTACATCAAAATTCTTCCCGGCGACAGAGTGAAGGTGGAGATTTCTCCATATGATCTGACCAAAGGACGCATTTCTTATCGTTACAAATAAACGCCTGGAAACAGGCATAAACAACTGACCTAAAATGAAAGTCAGAACTTCAGTAAAAAAACGCAGCGCAGAGTGCATCATTGTACGTCGCAAAGGCCGCGTTTATGTAATTAACAAGAAGAACCCTAAGTTCAAGCAACGCCAGAAAGGCTAATCTGGTCCAGGGTTCGGACTACCTCTAACAGAACACAAACGACAAAATGGCACGTATTTCTGGTATTGATTTACCAAAAAACAAGCGCGGCGAGATTGGTTTGACCTACATCTTCGGGATTGGTCGCCAAACAGCGCGCAAAATTCTGACCGAAGCCGGTGTTAGTTTTGACACCAAGGTACAGGATTGGAATGACGATCAGCTTTCTAAGATTCGTGGTTTTATCAACGATAATCTGAAAGTTGAAGGCGCTCTCCGCTCAGAAACACAACTGAACATCAAACGCCTGATGGATATCGGCGCTTACCGTGGTGTACGTCACCGCCTTGGTCTTCCCGTTCGCGGACAAACCACCAAGAACAACGCACGTACACGTAAAGGCAAGCGTAAGACAGTTGCCAACAAGAAAAAGGCAACTAAGTAATTGTAACGATACATTCGCTGTACTTGTCGTAAGACAACTCGCAGCGTAAAAGACAAAACGTCATGGCAAAACAACAACAGTCCGGCAAGGCAGGTGGCAAAGCAGTTGCCAAGAAGCGCGTCGTGAAAGTCGATGCTGTCGGCCAGGCACACATTAGTGCCACCTTCAACAATATCATCATCTCTCTCACCAACAATTCCGGTCAGGTAATTTCGTGGGCGAGCGCGGGTAAAATGGGCTTCCGCGGCTCAAAGAAGAACACTCCGTATGCCGCACAAACTGCAGCCGCAGATTGCGCAAAAGTGGCTTACGAAGCTGGTCTGCGTAAAGTAAAAGTGTTTGTAAAAGGACCCGGTTCAGGCCGTGAGTCAGCAATTCGCACGCTGAACACACAAGGCATTGAAGTAACCGAGATTGTGGACATCACACCGATTCCGCACAACGGTTGCCGTCCTCCCAAACGCCGCCGCGTATAATCCATCAACCTGTAAAAGAGAAAGATCACAATGGCTAGATACATAGGTCCCAAAACCAAAATCGCACGTCGTTTCAAAGAACCGATTTTTGGTCCCGATAAGGTTTTGGAAAAGAAAAGTTACGGTCCCGGCCAGCATGGCCAGACCTCAAAGCGTGCTAAGAAATCGGAGTATGCAGTTCAGCTGAACGAGAAGCAGAAGGTGAAATACACCTACGGTATTCTTGAACGTCAGTTTGCACTTATCTTCGAACGCGCATCACGTTCAAAAGGCATCACCGGTGAAGTGCTTCTGCAACTCATCGAAGCCCGCCTCGATAACGTAGTTTACCGTCTCGGTCTTGCACCCACACGTTCAGGCGCTCGTCAGCTCGTGTCGCACCGTCACATTCTGGTAAACGGAGAGCTGGTGAACATTCCTTCATACACCCTCAAACCGGGTGATGTGATTGCAGTTCGCGAGAAGTCGAAAGCCCTCGAATCGATCAACAATTCGGTAGGAGCAGGCAGCAACTTCCCCTGGCTTGAGTTCAACCCGACATCGATGGAAGGTAAGTTCGTAAGTTTCCCGGAGCGTACACAGATTCCGGAAAACATTAAAGAACAGCTCATCGTCGAATTGTACTCGAAATAATGAGTTGCGCCCGGAGGCGGCGTTAACGAGCCTCCGTAAAGTAAAACTGATCAACAACCGCATACAACGGAGAACCACTATGGGCATCCTCGCATTTCAGAAACCCGATAAAGTGATAATGATCCAGTCCAGCGAAACCGAAGGTCTCTTCGAGTTTCGTCCCCTGGAGCCGGGCTACGGCATCACTATCGGTAACGCGCTTCGCCGCATCCTGCTGTCGTCGCTCGAAGGCTACGCCATCACGACTATCCGTATCGAAGGTGTGGAGCACGAGTTTTCAACGGTCAAAGGTGTAATGGAAGACGTTACCGAGATCGTTCTTAACTTCAAGCAGGTGCGTTTCAAGCGCCAGATTGAATCAACCGAAAGTGAGAAAGTGGTGGTTAACATCACCGGCAAAACTCAACTCACTGCAGGCGATATCGGTAAATTTACTTCAGGCTTCCAGGTGCTTAATCCCGATTTCGTGATTTGCAACATGGAGCCGACAGTGAAACTCAAAATTGAGATCACTATCGAAAAAGGACGTGGCTACGTTCCTGCTGAAGAAAACAAGCCGGTTAACGCTCCTATCGGTCTCATCCCGATTGATGCTATCTACACACCTATCCGCAACGTGAAATACGCTGTAGAAAACTACCGTGTAGAGCAGAAAACGGACTATGAGAAACTGGTAATGGAAATCGTTACCGATGGCTCTGTTCACCCGAAAGACGCACTCAAAGAAGCGGCTAAAATTCTCATTCATCACTTCATGCTGTTCTCTGACGACAAGATTACTCTTGACACCGTAGAGAAAGCATCAAGCGAAGAGTTTGACGAAGATTCGCTGCACATGCGTCAGTTGCTTAAAACCAAACTGGTGGATATGGATCTCTCTGTACGTGCCCTCAACTGCCTCAAAGCAGCAGACGTGGAAACACTCGGCGATCTCGTATCATTCAACAAAAACGATCTTCTGAAGTTCCGTAACTTCGGCAAGAAATCACTCACCGAACTCGAAGAACTCGTAGCCAGCAAAGGTCTGCACTTCGGTATGAACGTGGTGAAGTACAAACTCGATAAAGACTAATTCCAGTTTAGTGCTCCGCAGTTCACGACCCGTCGGGAGATGCAGGAATACCAAACCCAATTACGAATAACCGATCATGAGACACGGTAATAAAAATAACCACCTGGGTCGTAAGGATGGCCACCGCGCCGCCCTGATGTCGAACCTCGCAAGTTCGCTGATCCTCCACAAGCGGATCAACACCACGCTTGCAAAGGCTAAAGCACTCCGCGGATACGTGGAGCCGCTTATCACACGCTCGAAAGACGACAGCCAGCACAACCGCCGTATGGTATTCAGCTACCTGCAGAGCAAAGAAGCTGTAACTGAACTCTTCAAAGAAGTAGGTCCGAAAGTAGCCACACGCGCCGGCGGTTACACCCGCATTATCAGATACAGCCTCTCGGTAAACCCGAGTCCCGCTGCACGCCGCCGTGGCGACAGCGCAGATATGTGCCTGATTGAGCTTGTTGACTACAACGAACTCATGCTCAACAGCAAGTCTGAAGGCAAAAAAGCCAAAACAACTCGCCGCGGTCGTGGCAAGGCTACCAAGAAAGCCGAAGGCACAACCGAAAACACAACTGAAAACGCAGGTGAATAAGTTGTCAGCAAGTTGATTTCAACATAAAAACGGGATCGGGTAATTTTGCCTGATCCCGTTTTTTTATAAAATAAAAACGAACTCGTGGAAGAAACTAAATCACACCGCCTCAAATACACTGCTCTGCCTCCAGCAGTGCTTGTGCTCCAAGACGGAACCGTGTTTCATGGAAAAGCCGCAGGTGCCATCGGAACAACTACCGGCGAAATTTGCTTTAACACAGGCATGACCGGCTATCAGGAAATTTTTACGGATCCGTCGTACTTCGGCCAGATCCTCACTGCCGCCAGTGTACACATTGGCAACTACGGCATCCATAACAATGAGGTAGAGTCGAACTCGATAAAAATTTCCGGACTTGTGTGCAAGAAGTTCTCTGAAGTCTATTCACGCACTGCAGCACACAAATCTATCCGCGATTATTTTGTAGAGCAAGGCATTGTAGGTATCTGCGAAGTAGATACGCGCGCCATTGTCCGCCATATCCGGCAGCGCGGTGCTATGAACGCCATCATATCAAGCAGCAACCTTGATGTGGAAAGCCTCAAAGCTGAACTCAGCAAAGTGCCTTCAATGGAAGGCCTCGAGCTTTCATCGAAAGTAACCACGCATGAAACTTACACCGCCGGCAACCCTGATGCACCGCTGAAAGTAGCCTTAGTTGATTTTGGCGTAAAAACCAATATCGTTCGCTGCTTAACTGAGCGCGGCTGCTTCGTGAAAGTATTCCCGATGCAAACTCCGCCGGCCGAAATTATGGCCTGGGGTGCCGATGGTTATATGCTTTCTAACGGCCCTGGTGATCCATCGGTAATGACCAACGAAATAGCTACCGTGAAAGCACTGATTGAAAGCGGCACGCCGGTATTTGGTATTTGCCTCGGTCATCAGCTCATTGCACTGGCGCAGGGATTAAGCACTTACAAAATGCACAATGGTCACCGCGGTATCAACCACCCGGTGAAAAACCTGATTACCGGCAAATCAGAAGTTACTTCGCAAAACCACGGCTTTGCAGTAAGTGCCGAAGATGTAGCCAATAATCCGGATATCGAAATCACGCACATCAATCTCAACGACAATACCATTGAAGGCTTGCGCCACCGCACCCGCAGTGTGTTTTCGGTACAATATCACCCCGAAGCATCGCCCGGGCCGCTTGATGCGCGTTACCTGTTCGATCAGTTTGTGGAGAACATGAATGCCGCTAAACTCGTAGCCGTCAGCTAAATCAGGCAACCTGAAAACGCTGCAAACGTCTTGAAGAAAAACTCATGACCATGAAAAAAATAGCTTTTTTGAGTTTACTGCTCATCACGTTGTTGGCTGCGTGCGAACGCGAAGGAAACGGAACTACGGCCTGCATTCAGGAAAAAATAGATGAACTTTCTGTAAACGCAGGTACTTCTGATGCCAGTGTAAAAGAATACCGGTTTCAGAATCAGACGGTATATGTATTCAGCGACGGAACACAAATAGCGGACGGAGCAGACTATGTATATGACACCGGCTGCAACCAACTTGGTTTTCTTGGCGGACTTATGGGAAATTTGACCATCAATGGTCAGAATTTTTACAGTAATGCCATTTACACCCGAACGATCTGGGAAAATTAAGTTTGCCGTGAAAGCTGCGGAAGCTGAAGCTGGTAAACTGTTTAAATAAATCAACAGTAATCACATAATCACACATGAGTTTCATTGCTTCTGTTCAGGCTCGCCAGATTCTCGACTCTCGCGGCAATCCCACCATTGAGGTGGATGTAATTACCAATAACGGCACATTAGGCCGTGCGGCAGTTCCTTCGGGCGCATCAACCGGAGCTCACGAGGCTGTTGAACTTCGTGATGGTGATACCAAAATGTTTTTGGGCAAAGGCGTGCTGAAAGCGGTGAATAATGTAAACACCACAATTCGTGAAGAGCTGAACGGGATGTACATTTTCGATCAGGCTGCAATTGATGCGAAAATGATTCAGCTCGACGGTACGCCTAACAAAGCAAATCTCGGAGCTAATGCTATTCTTGGTGTATCGCTGGCTGTTGCCAAAGCTGCAGCTGCCGAAGCCAATCAGCCGCTATACCGTTATGTGGGCGGTGTAAACTCAATGCTGCTGCCGATTCCGATGATGAATATCCTCAACGGCGGCGCACATGCGGATAACGGCATCGACTTTCAGGAGTTTATGATTATGCCTGTTGGTGCCGAAGTATTCAGCGATGCGCTGCGCATGGGAACAGAAGTGTTTCATCACCTCAAAAAAGTGCTGAAAGACAAAGGTCTTTCAACCAACGTTGGCGATGAAGGTGGTTTTGCACCCAATATCAGCAGCAATGTTGAAGCCATTGAGTATGTACTCCGCGCCATCGAATCGGCCGGCTACAAACCCGGCGAAGATATTTTTATTGCTATGGATGCAGCAGCTACAGAATTTTATGATGCGAAATCAGGCAAATACATCTTCAAAAAATCAGACAAGCGCGAACTGAACAGCGAAGAAATGGTGGGCTTCTGGACCGAGTGGTGCAATAAATATCCGATCCTTTCTATTGAAGACGGTTTGGCAGAAGATGACTGGAACGGCTGGAGCAACCTCACAGCGCATCTCGGCGAGCAAGTTCAGCTTGTTGGCGATGATCTCTTTGTTACCAACACAGATCGTTTGGCAGAAGGTATTGTAAACGGTGTCGCCAATTCCATTCTGATAAAAGTAAACCAGATCGGTTCGCTTACCGAAACAATTGATGCTGTGCAGATGGCACACACACACGCCTATACAAGTGTGATGAGTCACCGTTCGGGCGAAACAGAAGATACAACCATTGCTGATCTGGCTGTGGCACTTAGCTGCGGACAAATCAAAACCGGGTCAGCATCGCGTTCAGACAGGATTGCAAAATACAATCAGTTGCTTCGCATTGAAGAGCAGTTGGGCGGTTCTGCAAGATATTGGGGTAAGATGTTTAAGTATGTGCCTTGATTAAATAATAGTCACTAAGTACAAAAAACACCTTTGTGGTCGCTGAACCCGGAGGTGTTTTTGTTTTGATAAACCTTAAATCTCAGTTAATTGATAGCTGTTCATCGTTTTCGGGTTTGTAAGTATGTATCTTGTAAGAGCCCAAAAACATAGCTGTCATTTGTTTTGATTGACAGTGATCAGTTTTCATCTGAAACATTTGCAGCAAAACAGTTGTTTCAGTAAAAGTTTCACAAAAACATCGGCAAAGGTTGCAGATACGTGGATTGCTAATTACTTTTAAGGGCTTTTGAGCAAAATACACACGTAACAGCAACATCCGGTAAAGGCGACTCGGAAATTATGGACAGTCTGAAGGAAAAATTTATTGAGAAAGCGCGGCCTATGGCTGCCGAAGTAAAAGCAATCATCAAAGAACATGGTGATGTAAAGCTTGGTGAATATACCATTGCCCAGGTTTATCAGGGCATGAAGGGTATAATCGGTTTGGTTACTGAAACCTCGAAATTAGATGCAGAGGAAGGTATCCGTTTCCGCGGTTATACAATTCCCGAGCTTCGTGCGCAGTTGCCCAAAGCACCCAACGGTACAGAGCCGCTGCCTGAAGGCATTTTTTATCTTATGCTCGTTGGCGAACTGCCTTCGGCCGAAGAAGCTTATAACATCAGCAACAACTGGGCTCGACGCGCCATTGTGCCCAAGCACGTTTTCGATACACTTGATAAACTGCCTTCCAGCACACACCCGATGACTATGTTCAGCATTGCGGTGATGGCTATGCAAACCGAATCGCTGTTTGCAAAAGCATATCGCGAAGGTGTTGGCAAGAAAGACTACTGGGATTATGTGTATGAAGATTCAATGAATCTGATTGCACGTTTGCCGCGCGTTGCAGCATATATCTACCGCAAGAAATACCACAACAACGAGCATATTGAGCCTGATCCGAAACTCGACTGGGCTGCAAATCTAGCACACATGATGGGGTATGATGCATTTGACGTGAAGCGTCTGATGCGTCTGTATATGACCATACATGCCGACCACGAAGGTGGAAACGTAAGCGCGCATACTACTCACCTTGTAGGTTCTGCACTGAGCGATCCTTACCTCGCGTTTGCAGCAGGTATGAATGGTTTGGCCGGTCCGCTCCACGGTTTGGCAAATCAGGAAGTAATTGCCTGGATTCTGAAAATGCGCGAAGAAATTGGTGCCGAACTTCCGACCGAAGAACAAATTGCTAGCTACATCAAGGAAACTCTTGAAGCTGGTCGTGTAGTTCCGGGCTACGGACATGCTGTACTTCGCAAAACCGATCCGCGTTTTACCGCACAGCAAGATTTCTACAACCGCTATATCAAAGAACCGCACGGCATTGATAATCTCTGCGAAATTGTGCAGATGGTTTACAAAGTAGCACCGCCGATTCTCGAAGGCACAGGAAAAATCAAAAACCCCTGGCCAAACGTTGATGCTCATTCAGGCGCGCTGCTCATGCACTTTGGTATTACCGAGTTTGATTTCTACACCGTTCTCTTTGGTGTGTCTCGCTCGCTTGGCGTTCTTGCATCGCTTATCTGGGATCGCGCTTTAGGTCACGCCATCGAGCGCCCCGGTTCAATTACAACTGAAGGAATTAAAAAGAAAATTGCTGCGGTAAAAGCGTAATTGTCTTGTAATAATTAAACAGAAAAAACTCCTGTCTCGGTTTTGAGGTGGGAGTTTTTTGTTTAGAAGAGATAACTGATAGTTACATAAATAAATAGTAGTTTTATGTATCAGCCCGGATGCTATTTTCGGGCTGTTTTTGGCTCGCCTGCAAAATCGGTTCTAAAAAATGAAGATTGAAATTCACAAAACCAACGGAGTTGAAATTGCCGAAATCATTGCTGATGAATTGTTGATTACTTCAACCGAGGATGGCTCGGATTTGGCGGGCAGCGTGTACTTTCAGGGATACAACAAAGTAATTATTTACGAAAAAAATATCATTCCCGCCTTCTTTGATCTTAAAACAGGTATCGCCGGAGAAGTACTTCAGAAGTTCTCAAATTTCCGGATTCGGCTTGCTGTAGTTGGCAACTGGTCATTGCATACTAATGTTCGCATTCAGGAATTTATTTCTGAAAGCAATAAGTTTGGACACATTAATTTTGCTGAAACAAAGGAAGAGGCTGTGAGGCGTTTGCAGATGTAGGCTCGGCATAAGTCTGATAAACATCATTCTGTGAAAATTGCGTAGTATATTTCGGAGTCCTACCTTCCGAATATGAAATTACCTGCATTGCTTTCGAAATTCCGGCAAGTCATTTATCGTTTTGATGCCGAAAGTGCATCGGATAAAATTAATTTGCTCAAACAGATTTCTGCTTTTCCGTTAGCTGTTGGAAATTCGCTTTCCGATTATCATGAAGCATTGATGTTTACCGCTGCATATCCCGAAAACAGGAATGTGTACGCCGCCGCAAATCGTGAGTTAAAGCGAATTGCAACCGTGCTGAAAAATACAGTTCCAGCAAAAAAACAACAGCTTGCCGATTCAGGATTACCGTTTACGCAAATGACTACGCGGTTTACTCCTGAAATGCTTTCGATACTAAACAGCGACCAACATTGTCGGCTGGAACTCGATTCGTTTGATACAGATGCACGAAGTTTAGGTTCGGTGCTCAGAATAACATTGCCGGCTACCGAAAAAGAAATTGCGGCCGGCGAAGAAGATAACCAGAGTTTGCTCGAATGGCTTGGCGTAAAAAAAGAAGATCAGCTTAGTTTTTTACTAAGTGAGTTTGAAACACTCAACGAATCGCCTTTTGTGAAAGAACTGCTTTGGCAAGAGCTGAAAACCTTTGTAAATGTAGATTTACGGCATATCAGTTTTAGCAGGTCTTTCAACCGCATTTCAGATGCCGAAACATTTTATCACAACCGCATCGAAAAGCGGATAGATTTTAACGCGCTCCTGCACGAGCCGCTTCCTGCACCGGAAATGTTGAGCAACGAGCAACAGGCGGAAATTATTAGGGTTGTACGCCGCGCAATGGTGCTTACCCTGCGTGAAACCGATACCTCAACCTACATGCGTGAAAACACGCTGCGGTACTACAAACTCGGTCGCGGCATTTCAATTGCCATTTATGGTATGGATGCCGCACATCAGCTCCCGCTGCAATCTTATATTGGTTACACGCTTTTTAAAAACGGAATGCCTGCTGCGTATGGCGGCAGTTGGGTGTTTGGAAATGCTGCATTGTTCGGCCTCAACATTCTCGACTCATTCAGAGGCGGCGAATCAGCATATATTATGGGACAGTTGCTGCGTGTGTATAAGCAGGCATTCAATCTCAGTTCAATTGAAGTTGAGGCTTACCAAATTGGTAAAGACAATGAAGACGGTATCAATTCCGGTGCATACTGGTTCTACTATCGGTTTGGATTTCGTTCTGTTGATCCGAAACTTCAGACACTGGCGGCCAAAGAGTTTGCAAAAATCAGTACCACAAAAAATTATCGCAGCAACCGAAAAGTTTTGCTGGCATTAGCCGAAAGCAATATCACGCTTACTGTTGAAAAGCAGAAAACAATAAAACTCGATGATATTACCTGGGAAATTTCAAAAATGATCGTGCGGAAATACAAGGGTATGCGAACAAAAGCGGTACAACAATCGGTGCAGCAATTGATGCAAAACCTAAATGCGGATGAACATTTTGTTCGGAAATACCGCAATAGTTTTGAAGAATGGGCGCTGTTTGCTGAATGTTATGGCATAAGTGGCAGAATGACACTTGCCATTTTGCGTAAACTTATTGTCACCAAAGAACTTGATCCGTATTCATACAATCTCTCGGTCAAGGAGTTGCTCGGCTCGTTGAAGTAAACGGAAAACGGTCTCTGTTTAATTCAGCCATTTCTGATAAATTGCTTTGTTTAATTTAAGCTATTTTTCCGGAAATTTTATCTTTGCTTTGGTTCAACGCATAGTCAATACTTAACTCCAAAACCCCGTTTTATGCTAATCAGGCTTGCCTGTATTTTTAAGTGCTGCTTGCTCACTGGTGTTCTTAACGCCCAGTCATTGGCCGGTGCTTACAACCCTTCACAACTATTCTGGTCAGGAGCAATCAGCCCTCTTACAGAACTGATGTTCATGCCGGCAGAGTCTTATCAGCGTCCGGCTTCAGTTCCTAATTCAACGGGTACGGGTTACAGGGATACAACTTTATTAGGGTATAATGAGTTTGGGGCTGCTACTTTAATGGCATTTACCCTTGAAGCTCGTCGCAATTTATATGCTTATCGAGAAACAGCTTCTTTATCTTTAGCAGTGCCACTCGGAGTAAGTTTAAATTTTTACGAAACCCGCAGGCGTAACGGTTCAATTACACTGCCGTTGTTTCTGGATGTGAACTACGGTATGCATTCAACATGGGGGAATATTGATGATTTCGGGGCCAGATTAGGGTTCGGATATCAGGCTATCTGGGGAGGACTTTTTGGCTCAGGTCTGTATGGAAGATACAAGTCGAAAATATGGACACAACCGGTCATTCGTGGGGGCGTAAAATTTCCATTTCGCTCAAAGCTTTGCTACGTGGATTTGTACTATGGTTTTTTCGGCAAGCGACTCTCCTATCTAGCTTCGATAGACAGAAACGGAACGCCATATTATTTATCCGCCCGCGAGAGAATCTATTTCAAACTAACTTTTGGCCTGTTATTTAATTATGAGGACTAAATATTTTTTTCTTTGCTGGTGCATTGGGTTAATTGTGAATGTTGTGATGCCGCTTCACGGACAAACAACAGCCAATTATTTTACAAACTATGCACCGCTGCAGTCAAAAGGAACATTGCCTGCCACGCTGTTTGAAACAGCATGGACCCGCTATCAGCGCGACCGTAATAAAGTGGCTGTTTCGCAAAGTCGCACGGTTCGAAAACTGGAGGATGAATACTATCTGAATAATAGTATCATGGGCGAGCAGCTGCGTTTTTCTGGTAAGGTACTTGTAAACGACACTGTTTCCGCATACATCAGCAGGTTGAGTGATTACCTTTTAAAATTCGAGCCAGAGCTGAAACCGAAAATTCATTTCTATGTACTTCGCGAGCCGGTTATGAATGCTTACACTACCGATGCTGGCGAAATATTCATTTCAATAGGATTGATTTCACGAGTGCAAACTGAAGCGCAACTGGCTTTTATTATGGCCCATGAAATAGCGCACTATAAAAAGAATCATCTTATTAAACGCTTTCGGAATAATCAAGGGATTTCTACGGCCACCGAATATAAAGAAGGTCTTGACGGGGAAATGCTGAACAAGCATAATTATGATCAGAAGCAGGAACTCGAGGCTGATCTTTACGGATTTGAATTGTTTGTTAAAGCAGGATATTTACCCGATCAGGCTTTGTCGGCATTAGATCTGCTTTCACTTGCTAACTATCCTTTTGCTAATACAGCAGTATCACTGTCGCCGTTTGAGTCTGATTATTTTAAAATCCCTACAATATTGTATAATGAGGGAGACCGGTTGTTTTATCTCCCTGAGAAGAATACAAAAACTCAATCGTCTTCTACGCACCCGGATGCAATATTCAGAATGACGCAGATAGAGAAGCAACTCAAAATTTCGGGACAGAATAATACCGCTTATGCTATTGTTGATAGTGTGATGTTTGAGTTTGTGTCGGAAGTGTGCAGGTTCGAAGAGGTATCGCTGCTTTCAGTTAATCAGGAGTTTCTCGCTGCATCATACGCAGCGTTGTGTTTGTTGAAGAAATATCCTGAAAACTATTATCTGCAGCGTGAGCTATTGCGAAGTGTTTATGGGTATGTAATGATCAAGAATCGGTATTCAAAAGATAATCGTTACATAGAAGCAATTTCTCGGAATGATGCTTATGTAAAGGGTGGGCAGTTTCAGCGTTACCGTGATTTTGTTTCTGAATGCGGTGTTGAAGGATATGCGGTAGCCGGAATTGTACTGGGTATGAAACTGCACAAGGTCAATCCTGCAGATGTCGGAGTGACCCGAATATTGACCGGATTACTCAGAGAATTGGTTGTAAATAAAAATATCGGAATTGAACGATTTCTCGCAAATGCAGATACTACAAATTTTGTTTTTCCATATCAAGGAAATAAGTTCTATGAACCAGAGTCGGATCAGCGTAAAAATCAAGAGCTCTCTATTAACTTTATAAAATCAGATTTTTGGAGATATGCATTTGTTCCCTATCGCGATGATACTTATTTCAACGAAGTTTTGGACAATGCAAGGGCCTATGCGCCCGCAAAGCCTGTGGAAAGCAAAAAAATTATCTATATCTCCGGCACCACAAACCGAATAAAAACCACCTCGGTAGAAAATAATGATACGCTTAGGATGAATCTCTCCTCTGTAATCATGCTTGCTCCCGAATATATTTCATGGAATGATGAACGCAGCGATTTTGCCAACCTGAAAAGATCAATCAGGAAAAGGAATACGCTGCGATCATCATTTGTTCTTGCCGATGAAGCATTACCCCTTAACGTGAATATGCTTGGTGCAGAAGCGGCAGACAGCTCACAGATAGAAATGTATAACCTGCTCATGTACACAACTGACTGGTTAGAGCAAATCTGCTTTTTTGAACCGGGTGACATTCTTCCCGCCTATAATGATTCTTTAAATACCATTACTACGCGAACAGGTACACGACATATTGCGTGGGCGGTGATGATGTGTAAAATCAGGCCGCGCGAACAAAAGCCAGTACTGATTTTTACAGCAGCGTACTTGCCCCTTATCCGAACCGCTTATTTTCTGGTTACTCCACACTTCGATTCGTTTTTTTATTACACGGTTTATGATCTGCAAACAGGAGTAAAAGTGGTGGAAGATATTCAGATTATGCCCAATCAGCTTGATGATCGGGCGCGAATCAGACAATCAGTTTATGATTTTCTTTATAAATTAAACCGAAAATGATCAAACGTGTCTTTTTTCTGTTTCTGTGTGCTGTACTCGCGTTAAGTTTGAAGGCGCAGCACCCCGGCTATATGGGGAAACGATTTACCGTAGGAGGCGAATTTGCCTATGGCTATACGGGGTTCGAACTCACCCCGTTTAATATGCATTACGGTGTATTTGGCAGTTTTATTCTGACACGAAAACTACAGCTTTGTTTTACTGGCATAAACTACAACAACAAATTATCAGGCATAACGGGCTATGGATACAACAGACTAAGCGGCTATTCCGCTATGCTTGAAATGCGGTTTTACAGATCAAAGAGGATTGGAGCCATTGCCCCGATAGGTAAATACGTTGATGTAGGACTATGTTACTCAGATTTTACGCTTCATCCAAGATCCGGGAGCCAGAATTTACAAAACGAGCCTTATTTTAAAATAGAGGATGACGCATTTATGCCCTATTTCGGATTCGGTATTCAAACCGTGTTTTTTGATTGTATTACGGCTGATTCAGGAATGCGGTTTGGTACCTATCCTTTTGGTATTGCCAAAGAGAATAGAGATTACAGCCGCGATGTATATGAAAAATTTATGATTAATTTTTTTATTCGGATAGGCTATCTACTCTGAGTTCTGGTTAGTGTCATAAACAATAAGTTCGTCTTGATGCGAAAAAAATTCTTCGCTAATTATGTATGACGTATTTTTGCGTTTGGCTTTGAGTTGCCCTTCGGATATATGAGGCTGCCATCCCAGTGGATTATCCGGATGAGCGGAAATAACGTGTGAGGGTGTGGGCTATAGCTTTTCAGGCGGTTTTTATACACTCCCGGTAATGTTTATCTTTACAAGCTATGATAAATCACCCCCTCTTGCAACGGCTGGCGGTTTTGCTTTGCTGTTTGGTTTCTTTTACAGCCGCAGCACAATTGCCGGGTATGCAAAATTTCAAGCGCCCGGTTTCTAACGGCCCGCTGCCAGCTGATTTTGTAACCCCAACCGCCGAGAAATACAAAAACGACCTTGCCAAGGTTGATAGAAGCCAGCAACAATCTATTCAGCAAGCAGAAGATGAATTCTATCTGCTCACCAATTATCAGGTTGATCAGATGCGGTTCAGCGGTGAGGTGTTGGTGAACGATTCGCTTGGTCTGTTTGTAAATCAGGTTGCTGATTCGCTGCTTGCTCATGATCCCGAACTGCGCAAGAAATTACACTTCTACATTTTGCGTACACCCGTGGTTAATGCATTTGCAACCGATCAGGGTGTAATTTTTGTTACTGTTGGCTTGCTTACACGTATCCGCAATGAAGCGGAACTGGCTTTTGTTCTTGCTCACGAAATCGTTCACTACAAACGCCGCCATGTTGTAACCGGCTACCTCGAAACGGAGAAAATGCGTACCGGTACTGAGCAGTACGAAGGCATTACGCTGAACAATCGCTTCTATAAAAAACACAGTTATTCGCGTTCGCAGGAAACTCAGGCCGATGAAGAAGGATTTGAATTACTGCTCAAATCAAACTACGATCCGCATGCTGCTGTTAAAGGTTTCGATTTGCTTGCGCAAGCCGATTTCCCGTTTACCGACACAACATTTTCACGCACATTTTTTGAGAACGATTATTTTGTTCTCCCCTCAAAATTTCAACCGGATACCATTAAACCGTTCAAAGTTGATGAGGAAGACGGCGATAATGATTTAGCCACACACCCCAGTGTAGGCAAACGCCGCCGCGGAATGGCACGTAAATTCAAAAACTCATCTGATACAACAGGCTCGTATTTTCTTGTTTCTGAAAAACAATTTTATCGTGTTCGGATGATGGCGCGCTTCGAGGAATGTGCGCTGCATACCGATGAAGGCAGCTATAAAGATGCAATTTACATGACGTATGCGATGCTGCAATACTATCCCGGAAATCCATATCTCGAAAAAGAGATGGCGAGGGCGCTGTACGGCAGTGTACTTGATAAAAATATGCTTTTCGACTTTGGAGATCTGGCCTCTTTGTTTCAGAATATATTTATTGTTTCCGGCGGTGATTACAGCGAAGAAAAACCAACAGGAGAAATTGGCCGCTTTAAACGTGTTGCCGGTAAAACACAATCTGAAGCATGGAATGTACTTGCACTTCAGTATGTATGGAATGTTTATGCAAAGTACCCGGAAGATAAAGACATTAAAACCTGGACTACAGCATTGTTTCGCGAAATGACCTTCTTTCATGAAATGAAACAGGACGATTTTCAGTCGAACGATTCATTGTTTTTGAAATTGGGTGATTTGGCCGCTGCTGATACTACTCTCAAGAAAAAAGCAAAATCAACTTCTGCGCGTGATAAGTTTCAGTTAGCTGTTGACAGCTATGACATTGATTCAATTTACACGAATGTCAATTACTGGTCATTCACTTTTATTGATGAACTGAAAGATCCTAAGTTTATCAGCATGTTTAAATCGGCAACACAGTATGCCGATAGCGTGAAGCAGGTTAATGAGATTCTCGATCAAATGAGCAGCGCTGAGTCGCGCCGGTATCGTCGCCGCCGCAAGTCTGAATTGCTGGGTTCGCAAGGCATTCGCCGCATTGTGCTGATTGATCCTCAGTATGCTGTTTACGATCAGCGCAACGAACGTGTTCCGCTCGATATCAATGCAACACTAGAAGGCCGCGAGCAGTTTGTATATGAGCTTAAACGTTCGGCAGGTTTGTGCAATGTTGAACTTACCCTGCTGGATCAGTCGGTACTTGATACAACATCTGCTTCAGCATTCAATGATCTGAACACCGCCAACCGCTGGCTTGCAGTTCGTGATGATATTCGCGCATCCAAGCTTATGCCTTATTCGCAGGAAGACATGCAGGCAATGGCACAGAAGTACGGCACCAATTATTTTATGTGGACAGCTTATGTTGTTGCTCGCGAAAAACGTTCGTTTACCGTTATAAGAGCAATAAGTCTTGTGCTCTTGCCGATTGCTCCGCATACTGCATATCGTTTGGTAACACGTTCCGAATCGGTTTCATTTATTGCCATTGTGTATGATGTGTCAACCGGAAAGCTTGTTTATTCCAGCAGTTCAGAAATGGGTAATCAGCGCAACACAAAAAGCCGGATGCGCTTGAATGTTTATGATTTGATGCGTCAGATTTCTAACCCCAAAAAGTAATCAGCCATGAAACGATTTATTTTTCTCGCGATATTTTCTGCATCTGTACTGTTTGCAAATGCACAAGGCAAAGGCGGCTATCTTGGTC